>JAXDHQ010000176.1:0-10908 GCA_034664395.1 Solirubrobacteraceae bacterium
TACGCGGGTTAAGAGCGCACACCCCCCGGGCCGGCGGGCCAGACGTGCCGGCGCTCGCGCGGTTCGTCACGGAACTGCGCACGCGCTCTCCTCTCGTCGCTGGTCCCCGGACGAAGGCCGCCCATCCGGCCGCACCTGCAGCACGGCGACGGAGAGGCGCGTGTGTCCTCCTCGCGGACGCGCTCCCGCCACGACCAACGAGGCGCTCGTGCGCGCCGCGCGCGCTCGGCGCCGGCACGGCCTGACGCGGCGCGGCCTCAGGCCGCCAACGCCCGCGACGGCGCCGCCGCCCCGCCCAGCACCTCGTCGAGCACCCCCGCCAGCGCGCCCGTCAGCGCGCGGCGCTCGTACGGCGCCACCGCCTCGGCGCGCGCCACCGGATCGGGCCGGCCCGCGCGCCGCGCCGAGATCGCCTCGCGCAGCAGGCCCGTCATCGCCTCGACGTCCGCCGGGCGGCACAGGCGCGCGGTGCCCACGCGGTCGAGCAGCTCGCGTGCGTCGCCGTCGGGGACCGCGCCGAGGATCGGGCGCCCCGAGGCGATGTACTCGTAGGCCTTGCCCGGGGTCAGGCCGGCGCGGTGGCCGGGCGCGAGGTCGTGCATGGGCAGGAAGAGCAGGTCGGCCGAGCGGATCAACGCGATCGTCTCCTCGTGGGAGCGATAGCCGAGCAGGCGGGGGAACGGCGAGCCGGCGGCGATCTCGCGGTCGGCGTCGGTCAGGACGCCGGCGAGCTGCACCTCGACGCCGGCGACCAGGGCGGGGTCGGAGGCGGCCAGGCGCCGCAGCGCCTCGAGCAGGAACACGTGCGAGCGCGGCAGGAAGTCGACGTCGGGCGTCACGCCGCCGAGCACGCGGCGCAGCCGCCGCCAGCGCCGCAGGCGCAGGCCGTTCGTCGTGTGCATCGTGCCGGTGTGGACGATCCGGAACACGTCGTCGTCGTCGCGACGCGCAGGCGCCGCCCCGGAGAAGTCGGCCGCGTCGAAGCCGTTTGTGATCGACACCACCACCCGCGACGCCAGCTCGGGGAACGCGCGCGTCAGCCGCGCCGCTGCCTCGGGCGTGTTCATGACGATCGCCGCCGCGCCGGCGAGCTGGCGGCGCATGCGCCGCCGGTCGACCGCGTGGTGCACGCGCGTCGGGTACAGCCACATCTCGTCCAGCGCCCACGGGTCCTGCAGGTCGGCGATCCACGGCTTGCCCAGCTCGCGCGCGAGCGCGATCGCGGCGTGCGCCGTCTCGTAGGGGACGAGCGAGGCGAGGATCGCGTCGCAGTCGGCCCCCACCGAGCGGCCGACCTCGACCGCCCCGTCCAGCCACCAGCGCTGGGCCTCGTCGTGGCGGTCGAGCAGCCCGGCGAGCTGGCGCGCCACGCCGGCCGACGGCGTCGGCTCGGGCCCGGGCACGCGATGGACCTCCACGTCGGCCAGCGACGGGTCGGCGATCGTGGGGTCCAGCGGCGTCCAGCGCCCGGGCTTGCAGCCGGTCCCGGTGACGACGACGGGCTCGTAGCCGAACCGGGGCAGGTGCTGGGCGAAGCGGCGGTTGCGCTGCACGCCGCCGCCGCCGACCGGCGGGTAGTGGTAGGCGAGGAAGAGCAGGCGACGCATCAGATGGCCTCCCGGCCGGTCAGGGCGAAGAGCGTGGCGCGCAGCTCGGCGGCCAGGGGACTCGCGCCCGCGCCGTCCTCGAACGCCTCAGGCGCCGCAACCTCCGCGACCGCGAGCGCCAGCTCCGCCGCGTCCTCGACGACGCGCACGCGACCGTCGCTCGCCAGCCGCTGGGCCAGGGCGATCTGGTGGTTGTCGACCGCCTCGCCGAGCGCGACGCGGCGCGCCATCACGATCGGCCGCTTGCCGCACCGCAGCGCCATGAGGATCGAGCCGACGCCGGCGTGCGCGACGACGACGCGCGCCGAGCTCATGGCGGCCTCCATCTCGTCCCATCCCAGGAAGTCGACCCAGCGGCCGTGCCCGCCGTGCGGCGCGCGCGACGAGCCGAACTGCACGAGCAGCTCCTCGCCCGCCGGCAGCGCGCCCGCCGCCCGCACCAGCCGGTCGAAGCCCTGCTCGTTCGTGCCGGTGGTGACGAAGATCATGCCGCCGCCAGGCTGCTGCCGGCGTAGCGCGAGCCGGGCACCGTCGCGGCCAGCTCGGGCCATTGGACGAAGACGTCCGCAGCCACCGGCGCGATCATCCGCCCCGACAGCGACAGCGAGTCGATCCGCGTCACGCTCTCGACGTAGACGATCGGGACGCCCATGAGCCGCCCCAGCCACGCGAACGGGACGGCCACGCCGGCGCCGGTCGAGACGATCGCGGACGGGCGCTCGCGCGCGAGCAGGCGCCGCGCCAGGCGCAGGTTGCGCAGCAGGTTGGGGATGTCGCGGTTCGTCGGGCCGTGCGCGTGCACGACGCGCTCGCCGGCCAGCAGCGCGGTCGCGTCGGGCTTGTCGAACGTGACCCACACGCGCTCGAAGCCCTCGAACGCGGCGCGCAGCCCGACGAGCTGCAGCAGATGCCCGCCCGACGAGCAGACGAGCAGCAGCGGCCCCCCGCGCGAACGCGAGCGTCGCCTCATGCCCGCCGCTCCCGCCGGCGTCGCGCCAGCTCGCGCACCTCGCCGACCACCTCGGGCGCGCGCCACGCGCACAGCCCGGCGTAGACGACCGCGCCGATCAGCGTGCAGCACACCAGCCGCACGAACGCCGGCGCCCCCAGCGACAGCAGCCCGGCCCGCGCCGCCGCCACCACGATGCCCATCGCCACCGCGGCCTGGACCACGCCCGCCAGTGCACGCAGGAAGCGCCACGGCGAGATCCCGACCGCGCGCGACGTCAGCCACAGGTACGCGGGCTCGATCAGCGTCGTCGAGATCGAGTAGCCGACCGCGACGCCGACGATCCCCCAGTGCAGCCCGACGGCGAACGCGACCAGGTGCGCCGCGAAGAAGACGACCGTGTAGCGGAAGATCGTCCGCGCCCGGCCGACCGCCTCGAGGATCCCCGTGTTCAGGCTCTGCAGCGACTGCAGGATCCCCACCCACGCGAGCACCTGGATCACCGGCGCGGCGGCGTGCCACTTGCTGCCGAGTACGACGGTGACGAAGTCGGGGGCGACGACCGCCAGGCCGACGAGCGCCGGCACCGAGATCGCCGCCACCAGCCGCGTCACCCGGATCCAGCCCTCGGCGATCCGCTCGCGGTCGCCCTGGATGCGCGAGAACGCCGGGAACAGGACGTCCTGGATCGGCACCGCGATCCGGCTGAAGGGGACGAGGATGACGTTGTAGGCGATCGCGTAGGCGCCCAGCGGCGCCGCGCCGATGAAGCGTCCGATCAGCAGGTTGTCCGAGTTGCGGTGGACGAAGAACAGCAGCCGGTGGCCGAAGATGTAGCCGCTGAACGAGGCCATCCGCCGCAGCGATCCCCACGAGAAGCGCAGCCGCGGCCGCCACGGCGACATCCCCCACAGCAGCGCCGTCGAGCACACCGCCAGCGTCAGCGACTGCAGGATCACCGCCCACGAGCCGCCCCCGAACGCGGCGACGCCGATCCCGACCGCCGCGCCCCCGATCGTGGCGATCATCTTGCGCGTCTCGAGCACCCGGAAGTTCATGTCGCGCACCAGCAGCGACTCCTGGACCGTCGTCAGCGACGTGGCGAGGAACACGAGCGACAGCACGGTGAACAGCGGCTTGATCGCGGGCTCGCCGTAGAACGCCGCGATCGGCCCGGCGAGCGCGATGCCGAGCAGCGTGAACGCCACCCCCGTGGCGACGCAGGCCCAGAACGCGGTGCTGCGGTCGTCCTCGTCGATCTCCTCGCGCTGGATCAGCGCCGCCCCGAACGCCAGGTCGGCGAACACGATCACCAGCGACGAGAAGACCAGCACCTCGGCCGCCACGCCGAACTGCTCGGGCGTGAGCAGCCGCGCGAGGATGAGCGCGACCACGAGCCGCGCGCCCTGCTGCATGCCCTGCGACACCAGCTTCCACAGCACGCCGGCGAGCACGAGCGCCCGGAAGCGATCGGCGACCGGCGGCGCGGGAAGCGTGGCCTGGGCGCCGGTCACGCCGGCGTCTCCGCGCGCCGCGGGCGCATGACGACGACCGCCAGCCCGGCGACGAGGAACATGATCAGCGTCACCTGGACGAAGTTGAACGCGTCGAAGGTCAGCATCCCGAACGCGTAGGCGGCCAGCGACGCGGCCAGCGCGGCGAGCAGCCAGCCGTCGTCGGACTCGTCGCGCCGGGCCAGGCGCGACAGCCGGCGGATCGACGCCACGAAGAACCACAGCAGCGCGATCACGCCGAGCACGCCGAGCTCGAGCAGCGAGCCCAGCCACTGGTCGTCGAGGATCGGCGCGTTGAACCTCGGCCCGAGGTCGGTGATCCGCGTGCCGAGCCCCTGCCCGAAGATCGGCGTCTGCGACCACTCCCCCAGCGCCGGGCGCCACTCGCCGATCCGCCCGACGCCGTAGTTGCTGCGGAACTCGGCCTGGGCGTCGGTCTCGCCCGCCACGATCTTGTGCGGCAGCAGCGTGTTGCGGAACGTCCCCAGCGTCCCGGGCATCGCCAGGTGCACGACGATCAGCAGCGGCAGCAGCCGCGGCAGCGCGCGCCGGGCCTGCGGCTGCAGCACGCACATGACGACGAGGATCACCACGAGCATGACGACGCCCGTGCGGGACTTCGTCGCCAGCGCGCCCATGAGCAGCAGCGCCAGCGCCAGCCACCAGCGCCGCTGACCCGTGCTGCGCGCGAGGTACGCCGCGAGCGGCGTCAGCATCATCAGCGCCGCGCCCATGGCGATCGGGTGCTGGGACGACGCGTAGGCCCGCGCCCCGCCGCGGTCGGTGACGTACGGCGGTCCGTCGAAGTGCAGGATCGGCAGCACCGGCCGCAGGTGGTTGAAGACGTTGAAGCCGGTGCGGCTCTCGACGATCGCGGTGAGGCCGACGATCGCCGCGCCGCCCACCAGCAGCCGCAGCAGCCACTCGACCTCGCTGCGGCGCGTCACCGCCACCGTCACCAGGTAGAAGACCACGACGTAGCTGGCGAAGAACATGAAGCTGCGCCCGACGTCGTTCGTCAGGCCCTGGTCGAGGATGTGCCCCGTCCGCGTGAACACCGACGCGGCGATGGCGACGAAGAGCAGCAGGAGCGGGCCGTCGAGCCCGGTACGGCGCAGGCGCAGCCGCGGGTCGATGAGCAGCGACCCGGCCAGCGCCGCCCCGACGGCGCAGACCACGAGCCGGTAGGGCTCGATCTGCAGCGGCAGGTGGACCGGCAGCTCGTAGCGCTTGATCGGGATGACCAGGACGATCACCACGATCGTCCCGAGCAGCGTCCGCCACGCGAGCAGCGTCCGGTGCCAGGTCGCGACGACGATCGCCGCGACGATGACGAGCAGGACGACCAGCGGGTGGAAGTCGATCGCCGTCGCCGCCAGCGCCAGGACGGCGGCCAGCGCCAGCCCGGCGTGGACGACGACGTCGCTCCGGCGCGGGGCGGAAGGTGCGAGATGCGCTCCGTGCATCTGCGCTGCGGCGTCAGCCCGCCGTGCGGCGCTGGCGCGCCTTGCTGCGCCTCTGGGGGTGACGGGCCTGCCCCTGCGCCGGCGCGATGTCGGGCGCGTCCTCGTCGCCGCCCTCGCGGCTGAGGCGCAGGCTCTCGAGCAGGTAGCTGGAGGCCACGCCCGCGGCGAGCGACAGGAAGATGAGCGCCAACGCCAGCGCCGCGCCGTGGGAGGCGACGAGCTCCGCCTTCGGCCGGTTGAGCAGGTTGACCTGGACGCGCTGGCCGGCGGGCACGTCGTTGCTCGCCTGCTGGTCGGAGAGGTAGCGCTGCAGCGCCTGCGTGCGCTCGTCGTTCAGCGCGGTTGCCGCCTCCTTGGTGCGCGCCGTCGCCGTCAGGGTGAACAGCGGCAGCGTGTCGTTGGAGCTCGTCGACAGCTCTTGGGCGGTGACCTCGCCGCCGGGCGGGAGCTTGGTGTTGATCTGCTTGATCGCGTTGCTCTGGGCGATGAACGAGTAGATGACGGCGAGCAGCGACAGCCGCGACGGGTCGGCGAAAGACGTCCCGTTGGCGTCCTTGGCCGCCTGCTGGACCGCGCTCGGCGGGATCGGCTGGCCGGCGGCGGTCGTGTCCTGGCTGGGCAGCGTCGTGCGCCCCCACGGGAAGCCGCGCTGGGTGACGAACAGCGTGGACGTGCTCTGCCATTTCTGGGCGCGGCGGTAGTCGATCGTCGGACCGCCGTGCCACGAGATCTTCACGACGAACACGAGCGCGAGCACGACGCCGAGCGCGCCGCTGCAGATGATCACCCTGCGCCAGCGGCGGATGACCCGGAGGTGCTGCGTGATGTCCACGGCGTCGTTCTCCCGTCCTGCGTGGTCGCGTGCCACGAGCCGCATCCAGGCGGCTCGCGCAGCGAATGTAGATCCACAGGAGGCCCCCTGAAGCGGGCTGGCGCGGGATCCCCCCCGAACGTCTAGGCGGGCACTGTCCGGGCTGCCGGTGCCGCGCCGGCGGCGAGGTCGCCGAGAGCGCGCACGCGCCAGCCGCGGTCCGTCGCGGCCCGCAGGAGCAGCTCGGTCACGGTGAGGACGAACTCGATGCGCGCGGGGTCGCGCTCCTCGTCGTGGTCGTGCAGCAGCACGACGCCGCCGCCGTCGCGGACGACCTGCGCCGCCGCGTGCCCGGGATCGGGCAGCGTGGCGTGGGTGTCGCCCGAGTCGACGGTCCACCACGCCACCGGCGCGCCGCGGAGGCGCACCGCCGCGCGGCTGACCGTCGTCTGCTTGCCGTGCGGCGGGCGGAAGGTCGCGTCGGGCGCGACCCAGCGCGCGAGCGTGCGGTAGCCGCGGGCGATGTCGCGCGGCGGCGCCCACGGCGCGGCGCGCCAGGCGTTGACGTGGTCCTGGCCGTGGCAGCCGAGCTCGTGGCCGGCGTCGCGCACGCGGTCCAGCAGCTCGGGGGCGCGCTCGGCGCGGCGCCCGAGGGCGAAGAACGTCGCCCGCGCATCGTGCTCGGCGAGCAGGTCGAGCACGCGCGGCGTCAGCGCCGGGCCCGGGCCGTCGTCGTAGGTGAGAGCGAGGACGCCCAGCGCGCTGCAGCGCCGGCGCAGGCGCTCGATCTCGCGCCGCTTGGCGGCGTAGACGGCGGCCTCGCCGGCGAGGGCGCCGCCGGCGAGCAACACGGGGAGGACGGCGGCGGGCGGCACGTGGCCGCTCACCATACGGCGCGGCCGCGGCGGCGATCCTGGACGATCGGTCAGCCCGGTGCCGGGCGCGCCGCGCATAGAGTCGGGCGCGCCGTCGGCCCGAGCCGGCAACGCCCTCGACCGATGCGCCTCCCACGCCCCCGCGCGATCCCCGCCGTCCTCGTCCTCGCCGCGCTGGCGCTGCCCGCCGGCGCGCAGGGCGCCTCCTCGTCCTCGAGCCTGCGTCCGCGGGCCGACGGCAGCGTGGCCGCCGGCCACGGCGTGCCCCGCGTCGAACGGCGCGCGGCGCTGCGCGTCGGCGGCCCCGCGCGCTCGCGTGCGTGGCTGACCTTCCGCGTGCGCCAGGGCGCCGCGAGCGCGCGGCTGCGCCTGTTCGTGCTCGGCGGCTCGCCGCGGACGCGGGTCACGGTCAGCGCCGTGCCCGAGTCGCTCCTGCGCCGGGCGCTGACCGCGCGCGGCCGGCCGCCCGGCACCGTGCTCGGCACGCTCACGCGAGCGCGCCGGGGGCGCTGGGCGACGGTCCGCGTCTCGGGCGCGACGGGCACGGCGGGGCTGGTGCGCCTCGTGCTCAGCACGACCGGCCGCGGGACGCGGCTGTTCTCCAGCCGCGAGGGCCGCCATGCGCCGCGCCTGGTCCTCGGGCCGGCGCCGGCCGTCGGGACCACCCCGAGCCCCGCCCCCGCGCCCGTGATCGCGCCGCTGCTGCCGGCGCCGACGCGCTTCGTCTCGCCGGCGGGCAACGACGGCGGCGCCTGCACCGCGGCGGCGCCGTGCCGCAGCTTCGACCGCGCCTACCACGTCGCCTCGCCGGGCGAGGTCGTCGAGGTCGCCGGCGGCAGCTACCCCGGCCAGACGTTCACGCCGGACCCCGGCAAGTCGGGCGCCGGCTGCGAGAGCGCCGCCTCGATCGCCGCCTGCGTCAACTTCCAGCCCGCCGCGGGCGCGGTGGCGGCCCTCAACGGGCTCGGCTTCGGCGTGGGCGGACGCGCGCTCGGGCCGGCCGGGATCGCGATCTTCGCCGCGCCCGACCGCCAGATCACGGTGGCCAGCAGCACGGCGTTCTTCCAGGCCCGCGAGGTCGTCATGGTCGGGGTCTCGCAGCGCAACCTCTACATCGCCGGCAGCGACGACGTGACGATCCGCGGCGGCGACGTCGGCGGCGTCGTGTCGCCCGAGGGCACGCACCCGGAGATCCAGCGCGTGTACGGCACCAACCCGCTGGTCGTGCCCACGAACCTCACGATCGAGGGCGTCTACTTCCACGACATCAACACGTCGCACCCGACCGCCCACACCGACTGCCTGCAGATCGAGAACGGCGTCGGCATCGTCCTGCGCGGCAACCGCTTCGAGCGCTGCGGCAGCGTCGGCCTGCGCATGAGCTACGGCGTCGACACCGGCGTCGCGCCGCCCACGAACGTGCTGATCGAGAACAACGTCTTCGGCCCGTGCGCGGACATCCCGCTGAGCCGCTGCTTCTTCTCCGCCCAGCCGGGCCAGGGCATCAACGTCGTCGTGCGCAACAACAGCTCGCCGCAGGCCTTCCAGCCCGCGGATTCCCCGAGCCAGGCGCAGGGCGTCAGCTACGTCGGCAACGTCGCGACGGGCGTCGCGTGCCAGTCGGGCGTCACCTACTCGCACAACGTCTGGCAGCAGGGCCGCTGCTCGTCCGCCGACCGCCAGGTCTCGTCGCTGGGCTTCGTCAACGCCGGGGCCGGCGACTACCGACTCGCCCCCGGCTCGCCGGCGATCGACTTCGGCGACCCGGCGAGCTTCCCCGCCACCGACATCGACGGGGTGGCGCGGCCCAAGGGCGCCGGGCCGGACGCTGGCGCCTACGAGTCGGGGTAGGTCGCCGCGCGGGGCGGCGGGTCGCCGCGCTCGCGGTCGTCCGCGCCCCGCTGGCGGCGGACAGGGCACCGAGGGGAAGCGAGGTCGGCGGCGCCTCGGGGCGCGGGTGGGCTCTCTTGACCCCGCTATGCGAGTTGAAAGTAGCCCACCCCCCAGCACCGGGCGCCACCTGCGATGGAGGACACCGCAAGCGTCAAGACTCTGCGCAGACTCGATGCCCTAGCCGCGCACCCGCGGGAGCGTCCGCGGAGCGCGGCCCGGGATACTCTCGACCCGCAGGCTGAGCCTTGACCTTCCAGCAGCTCATCTACTTCGTCACATCGGCCGAGCACGGGTCGTTCAACGCCGCGGCCCGGGTCCTGCACTGCAGCCAGCCCGCCGTCTCCGACCAGGTCCGCCGCCTGGAGAGCGAGCTCGGCGTTCCGCTCTTCACGCGCGAGGGCCGCGGCCTGACGCTGACGCCCGCGGGGCGGACCTTCCGCGAGCACGCCGAGCGCGTCATGTCGACCGTCGACGAGGCCGCCTCGTCGGTCGGGCGCGGGAGCTTCCGCCGCGAGCAGCTCGTGACGATGGGGATCTTCCGCAACGCGCCGTACTACCTGGTCGCCGACCTGGCCGCCCGCTTCCACGCGGCCAACCCCGACATCCGGCTGCACCTCCCGGGCCAGAACTCGGCCGAGGTGGCGGCGGCGGTCCAGTCGGGCGAGTTCGAGGCCGGCCTGGTCGTCCTTCCGGTCGAGGACCGGGGCCTCGACGTGCGCCCGCTGTTCCGCGACGAGGTCCTCTACGTCTCCACCGACGCGTCGCGGGCGCGCGAGCCGATGACGATCCAGCGGCTCGCCCAGGCGCCGCTGGTGCTCTACGACGCGCGCTCGGGCTTCGACGACCCCACCCGGCGCCAGCTCGCCACCCGCGCGCAGCAGGCCGGGCTCGCCCTCACGCCGCGCTTCGACGTCGAGCACGTCGAGACGGCGCTGCAGCTCGCGGCGCTCGGCGTCGCGGACACGGTCGCCGCCCGCGCGCTGACGCTGGTCGACGGGTTCCCCAAGGGCCTGCGCGCCGTCGGCTTCGCCGAGCCGCTCTACGACACGTTCACGCTGATCACGCGCCGGGGCGCGGTGCTCTCGTCGGGCACCCGCCGGCTCATCGACGCCGTCGGCGCCTGGGCCGACGACATGAGCCGCCGGCTCACCGCCTCGAGCTGACCTCGGCGGCCACGGCCCCGTAGAGCTCGGGCCGGCGGTCGCCGAGCGCGTCGCTGTGCTCGGTCAGCGTCTTGTCCCGGGCGCGCGCGAGGTCGACGTCGGCGGTCGCCGTGCCGCGCTCGTCGGCCGTCGCGACGACCCAGCCCGACTCGTCGACGATCGTCGTGCCCGCCGTCCACTCCTGCCCGCGCTCGGTCCCGGTCCGGTCGCAGCAGGCGACGAAGACGCGGTTGACGCGCGCGGCCGCCATGGCGATGACGACCTCGGGCGCACGCTCGCCCGGCGGGCGGTCGACCAGCGGCCAGTTCGTGGGCACGGCGATGAGGTCGGCGCCGGCGAGCGCGACGGTCCGCGTCAGCTCGGGGAACTCGAGGTCGTAGCAGACGAGGACGGCGATCCGGCCGACGTGGGTGTCGACGACCTGCGGGGCCTGCGCGCCGGGCTCGAACACGAGCTTCTCGCGATCCCAGAGATGGGTCTTGCGGTAGACCGCGAGCACGCCGGACGCGTCGACCACCGCGGCGCTGTTGTAGAGCAGGCCGTCGTCGCCGAGCTCGCAGAAGCCGCCGATCACGACGGCCGAGCCGCGGGCGGCCTCGGCCGCCCAGTCGGCGAAGAGCTCGTGGTCGG
>JAXDHQ010000177.1:0-4720 GCA_034664395.1 Solirubrobacteraceae bacterium
CGCCGCGTCAGCACGTACTCGTGCGGCGTCACGCCGACCGCCTCCATCACGCCGCGGCTGAAGTGCGCGGGCGAGACGTGGGCGCCCCGCGCGAGCGCGGCGACGTCGAGCGGCTGGGCGTACGCGCGGTCGACGAGGTCCCTCGCGCGGCGCAGGTACGCGACCTCCCGGGCGGTCATGGACCGATCGTAGTCGGCGCGCTGCTGCTCTCCCGGTGATCGGCCTTTCCCATGGAGCCAGCCGGGATCGAACCGGCGACCTCCTGCTTGCAAAGCAGGCGCTCTCCCATCTGAGCTATGGCCCCGTGGACGGGCCGAGTCTAGCGGCCGCCGGGCGGCCCCCGATTGGCTAGGCCTTCCGTCCAGTCAGGACCGGAACGGCTGAAGGAGGGGTCCCCAACGACCGACATCCGTGTCGCATAGGCAGCGCGCTTTGTGTTGGGGAACGGGAGGCGCGCGATCTGCTTCCGCTTGCCACGGAGGGCCAGCACCAACGTGGTCGCGCCTCGGCCGCCGCACCTCGCGACGTTCAGGCGCGACCGCACGGCCCTTCCCCGCGGGGGACCTCAGAGCAGCAGCTCGCCGACCGATACCAGCGTCACGTCGCCGCCGACGCGGACCCGCTCGCCGGCCTCGCAGCGGAGCAGGCATGGGCGGCCCATGTGCACGCCCTGCTCGACGTCGACGCGCGCCGCGCCCGTGCGCGCGTGCAGGTAGGCGCAGAGCGGCCCCGCGGCCGAGCCGGTGCCCGGGTCCTCGCGCGCCAGCGGCCCCTGGATGAAGAAGCTCCGCGCCGCGGCGACCTCGCGCTCGGGCTCGCAATGGGCCAGGTAGGCGACGGTCGTCCCGGTCCGCTCCAGCAGCGCCTCCAGCGCCGCCGCGTCGGGCGCCGCGCGATCCAGCGCGCCGGCGTCGCGCACGGGGACGATCACCTGCGCGATCCCGGTGGAGACCACCTGGACCGGGAGCTCGGGGTGCGCGTCGGCGGCGGCCAGCCCCAGGGCGGAGAGCACGGGCTCGGGCTCGAGCTCCTCGCCGAAGACCGCGGGCTCCTGCAGCATCGACGCGCGCGCCACGAAGCCGCCGTTCGGCAGGTCGACCTCGACCGGCTGCAGGCCGGCGCCGGTCTGCTGGACGTAGCGGGCCTCGCGGTCGCCGCGCGCGTGGGCGACGGCGACGGCCGTGCCCAGCGAGGGATGGCCCGCGAACGGCAGCTCGCCGGTGGGCATGAAGATGCGGTTGCGGTAATCGGCCCCGTCCGCGGTCGCCGTCTGGACGAACGTGGTCTCGGCCAGGTTGGTCTCGCGCGCGAAGGCGAGCATGGTCGCGTCGTCGAGGTCGTCGGCGTCGTGGACGACCGCCAGCCCGTTGCCCGCCAGCGCCCTCGACGTGAACACGTCGAGCCACGCGAGGCGCCGGGGCATCAGAAGTCGAAGTCGCGCGGCGGCTTCTGCTCGAACCAGAGCCGATCGTGCTCCGGCGTCTCCTGCAGGAACTCCGGCGTCTCCTCGAGGACGTCTTCGGGGTCGGGCTCGCCCTCGGCGCGCTCGGCGCCCTCGGCAGGCTCGGCGGGCTCGGCGGGCTCGTCCTCCTCGGACGCCGCCTCGAGCTCGGACAGCGAGAACTGCTGCGTCGGCTGGCCGACCTCCGCCTCCGCCTCGGGCTCGGGCTCGTCGACCGGCGCGGGCTCCGCCGGCGCCTCGGCCTGGGGCTCCGGCTCGTGATGGTGGACCGGCGCGTCGAGGCGCTCCTCCGCGGGCACCTCGTCGCCGTACTCGTCCTCCGGCACGACGTACGGGGGCTCCTCCTCCGCGACGGAGGCGGCCGCCATCGGCTCGCGCCGCGCGGGGCCGAGCGCCTCGTGCTCGAGGCGTGCGACCTCTCCGGGGTCGGCACCGTGGCGGCGCTTGAGCTCGAGATGGTCGCGGATGGCGTCGTCGAGCAGTCCCATGACCAGCAAACCCTAGCGACGCCGCGCGCGTCCTACAGCCGGGGCAGGCCCTCAGCCCGCACCGTGCGGTTCTTGCCCGACCGCTTGGCCCGATAGAGGGCCTCGTCGGCGGCGGCGACCAGCCCGCGCATGTCGTCGGCCGACCCCGGCAGGGTGGCCACCCCGAAGCTCGCGGTGACCCGCAGGGCCCCCTCGCCGTCGAGCACGGGCAGCCCCAGCTCCTCGATGCCGATGCGCACGCGCTCGGCCAGGTTGTAGGCGCCCTCGAGGTCGGTCCCGGGCAGGACGACCGCCAGCTCCTCGCCGCCGTAGCGGGCCGGCTCGTCGATCTCGCGCGAGGTCTCGCGCAGCACGCGAGCCACCTCACGCAGGACGAGGTCGCCCTGCTGGTGGCCGTAGGTGTCGTTGACTGCCTTGAAGTCGTCGAGGTCCAGGAGCACGAGGCCCACCGGCTGGCCGAAGCGCTTGGAGCGCTCGACCTCGGTCGCCATCGCCTCCTGGAAGCGGCGCCGGTTGAACAGGCCCGTGAGCTCGTCGGTCACCGCCTGGCGCTCGACGGTCTCGTGGAGGCCGACGTTCTCGATCGACACCGCCGCCTGCTCGGCCAGGTAGTGGAAGAGCTCGCGCTCGGCGAGGGTGAAGGCGCGATCGCGCCGCGCCACCGACACCACGCCGGAGACCCGCGCCTGGGCGTCGTCGCCGCGGCGCATGGGGTGCGAGAGCGCGGCCACGCCGTCGAGGCTCGCCTCGCACGGCTCGCCGGTCTCCAGGACCTTGGCCTCCGCGGCGCGGATCGCCTCCTCGAGCCCCTCGACGTGGCCGGCGAGCGCGACCTGCTCGAGCGGCGCGCTCGTGCTCGGGCGCACCGACGCGCGGCCCGCCTCGGCGCCGACGCCGTCGACGGCGGTCTTGACCACGATCTCGAGCAGGCCCTCGCGGTCGAGGTTGGCGGCGAAGGTCTCGCCGATGCGCCGCATCGCCTCCTGCAGGCGCGCGCGCTCCTGGTTGAGCTCCTCCAGGCGCTCGGCGAGCTGGCGCGACATCTTGTTGAACTCCTCGCCCAGCGCCGCGAACTCGTCGCGGCCCTCGGTCGGGACCTCGGTGGCGAAGTCGCCGGACCCCAGGCGCCGCGCGGCGACGAGGAAGGCGTCGATCTGGCGCTGCAGCGAGCGCGACACGATCGCGGCGAAGGTGAAGGCGAGGATGAAGAACCCGGCCAGCACGCCGCCGGCGAGCAGGCGGCTGCGCTGGACGGCGTGCGACTCGACGTCCTTGGGCGAGAGGACGACGACCCGGTCGGACTCGCCCAGGAAGCCGGGCGTGTTGAACGCCGCGGCGTCGTAGCGCGTCCCCTCGACCGTGACCTCGCCGCGCGTCTTCGGCAGCCTTGCGGGGTCGACGCCGGTGATCGTCGTCGCCACGACCGGGCCGCCCTGGCGCAGAACGAGCGTCTGCAGGTTGGTGACGCGCCCGACCAGGCCCACGTACTCGTCGGGCTGCTCGACCGAGACCTCCAGCCGGCCGAACGAGCGCTGGTTGTCGCCGACCAGCTCGCGCGTGGCGGGGAAGATCGCCGCCGGGTTGCCGACGTCGGCCATCGCGCTCCCGCCGCGCCGGATCACGATGCGCTGGACGTTCTGGATCCTGAGCAGCTCGCGGGCGCGGGACTCCAGCGCGCGCCGGTCGTTGCCCCGCAGCGCACGCGCGAGCGGCACGTCGCGCCCGATCGCGAGCGCGGCGCGATCGGCCTCGGTCCGCGCCTCCTCGTAGAGCGCGATCGACGTCTGCTGCTTGGCCGCCAGCCGGGCGTCGGCCTTGCCGCTCTCGTTGTCGGCGATCAGCTTGAAGAGGACGACCGCGACCGCCACCATCGGGATGACCACGATGAGGACGAAGAACAGGGTCAGCCGGTTGCGAAAGCTCATGGAACGCTCGGCGCACTCTAGCCCGGCGCGCGGCCGACGGCCCCACCCCGACTGCACACGTGCTCGCCGCGCCCGCCGCGACGCCGCTTCCGGGCTACACTTCGCAGTCGCCACGGGGCTATAGCTCAGTTGGGAGAGCGCCTGGATCGCACCCAGGAGGTCGGGGGTTCGAGTCCCCCTAGCTCCATCGCCTCGAAGCCCCTGCATGTGCAGGGGTTTCGTCGTTTCTGGGATCGCCCGGAATCGCCGATGATCGCGCTCCATTTCAGGCACTAGTGCCTGAAATCGCGGCGATAGCCGCGGATTGCCGGGGATTCACCGCGATTCGCGCTCGCTCGGGCCCCGGGCCGGAGCTATGGTCGCCGGCGTCCTCAGACCCCCAGCTCCTTCCAGCTAGACCCATCATGCGCAGATATGCCGTCATCACCGCAGCGACCGCCGCCGCGGTGATCGGCGGGAGCGTGGCCTTCGGCAGCGCGCAGCAGGACGATCCCGCGCCCACGCCGAGTCCGACGCCGGCATCGCCGATGGTGGACTCGCTTCAGACGACGTGCGAGCAGAGCGCCGACCAGATCCGCCGGGAACATCCCGACGTCTACCTCGGAGACTGCAACTTGGCTGGGGCGTTCGTCTTGCGCGTCAGCCGCCGTCCCAGACCAGGAACGACTCGGCGTCGAAAGCCGAGACGACCACGGCAGCCAAGGACTTCATGACCTCGCTTGCGAAGCCTTCGGCCACGGAGCGACCGGGGACCAGTCCCAGGTCAGCAGCCGGCCTGGTGATGAGGAAGGCGTTGAGCGGATACCCAGAGGCGCTTTGCCTGATCGCCCTTGCCGCCGCCACGC
>JAXDHQ010000178.1:0-11705 GCA_034664395.1 Solirubrobacteraceae bacterium
CGTCGACGGGGCACGCGAGCGAGCCGGTCGCGCGCTGCAGGTCGCGGTACCCGAGCGGGAGGGCGCCCTCCTGCGCGGGATGGCCCTCGGCGACGACGCCGCGCTGGCGGACGACGTGCGCCAGGACTTCAGGGTCTCGGGGCTCTCGCACCTGGTCGCCGCCAGCGGTCAGAACGTCATGCTGCTCGCCGCTCTGGCCCTGGCGGTGGCCTCGGTCGCGGGGCTCGGGATCAGGACCCGACTCGCCCTCGTGCTCCTCGTGATCGCCGTCTACGTGCCGCTCGCGGGCGCGGGCGCTTCGATCCAGCGGGCCGGCGTCATGGGCGCGGCCGGGGTCGTCGCGGTGCTCGCGGGCCGCCCCGCGGCGCGCTGGTACGCGCTGCTGCTGGCCGCGGCGGTGACGCTCACGCTGAATCCGCGTGCGATCGAGGACGTCGGCTGGCAGCTCAGCTTCGCCGCCGTCGTCGCGATCCTGCTGCTGGCGCCGCGACTCGTCGAGCGCCTGAGCCGCCGCGGTCTTCCCGGCGCCGGCGCGGAGGCGGTCGCGCTGACCGCGGCGGCGACACTCGGAACCGCGCCGCTCATCGCGCTGCACTTCGATCAGACCTCGCTGGTGTCGCTCCCGGCGAACGTGGCGGCCGCCCCGGCCGTGGCGCCGGTGATGTGGCTCGGGATGGCGGCCGCGGCCGCCGGTCAGGTGTGGATCGTGCTCGCCGAGCCGTTCACGGCCCTGGCTGCCGTGCCGGCGGCGTACCTGACCTGGCTGGCGCACGTCGCCGCCAACGTCCCGGGCGCTCAGGCCCGCGCGCCGGTCGTCGTGGTCGTGGCGGTGTGCGCGATCGTCGCGTTGGCCATCGCGGTGCGTCGCTCGCGACGACTGGTGCTGACGGGAGGCGCGGTGGCGGTGGCGGTCGGCGCGGTCCTCGCACGACCCGGCGCCGGGGGGCTGGCCGCTCCTGCCGGCCTGCGGATCACGTTCCTCGACGTCGGCCAGGGCGATGCCACGCTCGTGCAGGAGCGTGGGACGGCCATGCTGGTCGACACCGGACCGCCCGACGGCCCGATCCTCGGTCGGCTGCGACATGCGGGCGTCCGACGCCTGGATCTGCTCGTCATCACGCACGCGCAGGCCGACCACGACGGAGCGGCGGCGCAGATCCTGGGCGCGATGCCCGTGCGCCTCGTGCTGGACGGACGCGATGGGGTGCGGGACCAGTCGGGATCGCGGATGGCCCACGTGGCGGCCGACCGTCGGGTGCGGCTCGCGGCCCCGGCGGCCGGAGAGGTCCTGCGCCTGGGCGCGATCGTCGTGCGGGTGCTCTGGCCGCCGCCGGACCCGGTCGGTGCGCGCGTGGGCGCGGATCCCAACGCCCGCGCGATCGTGGCCGAGGTCGAGGTCGACGGCGTACGGACGCTGCTGACGGCCGACGCCGAGTCCGACGTGCTCGACCAGCTCGACCTCGGGGCGGTCGACATCCTCAAGGTGTCCCATCACGGGAGCGCCGACGCGGGGCTGCCGGGCCTGCTCGAGCGCCTGCGCCCGCGGCTCGCCGCGATCGAGGTGGGGCGGCGCAACAGCTACGGACACCCGGCCCCCTCCACGGTGCGCGCCCTCGTCGGGGCGGGGGCGGCGCTGGTGCGCACCGACCGCGACGGCAGCGTGCGCGTCGAGCCTGCGGGCCGGGCGCTGCGTGTCTACGCCCACGCCTAGACTCGTGGTCGTGCCCGTGTTCAAGCCCGCCTACCTGGTCCACGGCGACGACCACGGCCGCATCGCGGAGCGCCGCGGGCGACTGCGGTCGCTCGCTGAGTCGGAGTCGGGCAGCGGCGGGGTCGAGGTCTTCGACGGCGATGGCTCCACGCCCGAGACGGTCGCGCTGGCGCTGAACGCGATGACCTTCGCGGTCGGGCGGCGGTTCCTGATCGTCGACGGTGTCGAGCGCTGGAAGCCCGCCGAGGTCGACTCGGCGCTGGCTCCGGTGTTGGCCGCCATGCCGCCCGACACGACGGTGGCCTTCTTCGGGCGCGAGGACGGGCGGGTCAAGGTCCCCTCGGAGCTGGCGGCCGCGGTCAAGCAGGCCGGCGGGGACGTCGCGGTGGAGAGCACCCTCAAGCCGCGCGAGCTCCCGCGCTGGTTGGTGGGTGAGGCGAGCCGGCTCGGGCTCAAGCTCGAGGGCGCCGCGGCGCAGGCGCTCGTCGCCCACGTCGGCGACCGCCAGCAGCGGCTGCTGCGCGAGCTCGAGAAGCTCGCGCTGGAGCACGGCGAGGGAGCGCACCTCGGCGTCGAGGAGGTCGAGGCGGTGGCGGCGCCGTCGGCCGAGCGGGAGGTGTGGGGCCTGGTCGACGCGCTCGTGGCACGCGATCGCCGGGCGGCGACGCGCGCGTTCGTCGAGCTGCGCGCACAGGGGGAGACGCTGCCGCGGCTGGTCCCACTCATGGCGCGCCGCGTGCGCGACGTGCTGGCGATCGCGACTCGCCTGGAGGCGGGGGAGTCGCCCGCCCAGGTCAAGGGGTCGCTGCGGATGAGCCCCTGGGCCGCCGACCGGCGCATCAAGGAGGCGCGGGCCACCGACGTCGAGGCACTGCGCCGAGCGCTGGAGGCGCTCTCCGAGCTCGAACTGGCCAGCCGCGGTCAGAGCGAGCTGAGCGACGACACGGAGGCGCTGCGGGCGATCGAAGCGATCGCCGCCTGAGGCGGGCGTCCGGAGCGGTTAGGCCGCGTCGTCGCGACGCAGCAGGCGAGCCGCGCGGGCCTTCTTGCGCGCGCCGGTGTTGCGGTGCAGCGCGCCGCGCTTGACGGCCTTGTCGATCGCGCGGACGAGGGTGAGGTGCTCGCCGGTCGCGGCCTCGGCGTCGCCGCCGGAGACGGCCGCCTCGAGACGACGGAAGTACGTCCTGATCGACGAGGTGTAGCGGCGGTTCTCCAGGCGCTCGCGCTCGGCCCGGAGGATGCGCTTCTTCTGTGAATGGATGTTGGCCATGAGGCGGCGACGGAGTGTAGCCGACCGCGCCCCGCCGCGGCCCGGCGGGCAGGAGCGCCGCGGCCCTGCGGGCTGGAGCGCCGCGGCCCGGCGGGCAGGAGCGCCGCGGCCCGGGCTGGAGCGCCGCGGCCCGGCGGGCGGGAGTCGCGCGGCCCGGCGTGCGGAGTCGCCGGGAGCGCCGCGTAGCATCCGGCGGACGTGTCCACGGAGCCGACCACGACCGCTCCCGCGCCCGGCGCGGCCGACGCGCCGTCCGATCGACCTCCGTCCGCGGGGCGTGCGGCCGCGCGCAACACGGCCATCTTCTCCGTGGTCACGGGGCTGTCGCGCATCGCCGGCCTCGTGCGCGAGATCGTCGCCTCGAGCTACTTCGCCACCTCGGGCGCGTTCAGCGCCTTCACGATCGCGTTCCAGGTGCCGAACGTGGTGCGCTCGCTGTTCGCCGACGCGGCGCTGGGGGCGGCGTTCGTGCCCGTGTTCACCGACCTCCTCGAGCAGGGGCGACGAAAGGATGCGTTCCGGCTCGCGTCGACGCTGTTCTTCCTCATCTTCACGGTGCTCGGCGCGATCACCGTGCTGTTCGTCGCCTTCGCCGGCCTCATCATGCCGCTCGTCATCGGATCCGAGCTGGCGCCGGTGCGCGACCTCACGGTCGGCCTGACGCGGGTGATGTTCCCGGTCGTGCTGGTGCTGGGCCTAAACGGCCTCGTGGTCGGGATGCTCAACGCCTTTGACCATTTCACGATCCCGGCGCTCAGCCCGCTGGTGTGGAACCTGGTCATCCTGGTCTGCCTCGTCGGCTCGCACCACGTCCTCAGCGGCGAGAACCAGCTCTACGGCTACGCGGTCGGGATCCTGATCGGGACCGCCGTGCAGTTCGCGATGGCCGCCCCGATGCTGCGCCGGCTCGGCTTCCGCCTCGAGTTCTCCCTCTCGTTCCGCGACGAGCGCGTCCGCCAGGTCCTGCGCCTGATGCTCCCGGTGACCATCGGGCTGGGGATGATCAACTTCAACGAGCTCATCAACTCGACGCTGGGCTCGCTCGTCTCGCCCGGCGCCGCCCGCGCGATCGACGCCGCCTTCCGCATCTACATGCTCCCGCAGGGCATGTTCAGCGTCGCCATCGCGACCGTGCTGTTCCCGGCGCTCAGCCGCTTCGCGGCCCGCCGCGACTTCGACGGCCTGCGCGCGCTGACCGCGAACGGCATGCGCCAGATCTTCCTCATGCTCATCCCGGCGGCCGCGGCGACGCTGGCCCTCGCGACGCCGATCACGCAGCTCATCTACCAGCACGGTCGCTTCGGGCCCGACTCGACCGAGCTCGTGTCCAGCGCGCTGTTCTGGTTCTCGTTCTCGCTGCCGTTCAGCGGCGTCAACCTGCTCCTGACGCGCACCTTCTTCAGCCTGCAGAAGCCGTGGATCACCACCGCGCTCGCCGGGCTGAACCTGAGCGTCAACCTGCTCGTCTCGATCGCGCTCTACAAGCCGTTCGGGATCGCCGGGATCGTCATCGGCACCGGCGTGTCCACGGCGACGATGACCGTCGCCGAGATCCATTTCCTGCGCCGCGAGCTCAACGGGCGCCTCGACGGCCGGCGCACCGCCGCCGTCACGGCCCAGATCACGTTCGCCTCGGCCCTGCTCGCCGCCGCCGCGTACGCGGTCTGGTACGCGCTGCACCGCGCCCTCGGCGAGGCGCTCGTCGCCCAGCTCGTCGAGGTCGGCGCCGCCCTCGCCGTGGGCCTCGCCGTCTACGCCGTCGCCGTGCGCACGATGGGCATCCCGGAGGCCAAGCAGATCGAGCGGCTCGTCGTCGGACGGCTGAGACGCGGGAACCGACGGTAGAAAACCCGCTACGAGCGGTATCCTCGGTGTCGAGTCCGGATGGAATCGGTCCGCACAGAGTCGCGCAGGGATGATGCCAAGCCGCCCGCCGCCCGGCGGCTCCTCGGCCACGTGTCCGACCTGGCCGCGCAGCAGGATCCCGACGCCATCGGGCGCACCGCGATGCTCGCCGCGCTCGACGTCGTCGACTGCGACTCGGGCGCGGTGGTGGTGGCCGGTCCGGGCGGCGTCCTGAAGCCCGTCTGCGCCGCCGGGCCGCTCGCCGGTGCGCTGGCCGAGGCCGACCACGAGGCGATCGTCGCGTGGCTCGGCGACGAGCGCTCGTTCCTCGCCACCGCCTCGCGGCCGACCGTCCCCGCCGTCGCCGAGCTGCGGCGCGCCGGGGCGCGGGTCATCGCCGCCGTCGCGCTGCGCGTCCAGGGCGACGTGCGCGGCCTGCTCCTCGTCGCCTGCAGCCACCACGTCGCGATCGCGCCCGACGGCCTCGAGCTGCTCGAGGAGCTCGGCTGCGCCACCGCCGCGGGCCTGCGCAACGCCGAGCTGCTGCGCGAGCTGCGCGAGCGCGCTGCCAGCGACGCGCTGACCGGACTCGGGCACTACGCCACCTTCCACCAGCGCCTGTCCCAGTCGCACCGCCGGCCGATCACGGCCGTCGTGTTGTGCGACGTCGACGGCTTCAAGCGCCTCAACGACACTTACGGCCACGGCCACGGCGACCGCGTCCTGCGCGGCGTCGCCGACGCGATGGCCGGCGCGCTGCGCCGCGGCGACGAGCTCTTTCGCATCGGCGGCGACGAGTTCGCGGCCCTGGTGTCCGTGCGCTCGGCGGCTGAGGCCGCCGACGCCGCCGGGCGCCTGCGCGACGCGGTCAACGTGGCCCGGCTCGGGGTCACCGTCTCGGTCGGGGTGGCCGTGCCCCACGCCGGCGAGCCCGACGCCGCATTGCTGGCGCGGGCCGACCGGGCGCTGTACACGGTGAAGGCGTCGGGCCGCGACGGGGTCGCGGTGGCCGACGACGCGCCGCTTCCGGCGTCGCCCCCGGTGGGCTGAGCGCGGCCGGCCCGAGGGCTGAGCGCGACCGCCGCGCCGGGCCGAGCGCGGCCGCCGCCGTGGGAGCGCGGGCCTCGCGCGGCCACGGCTTATCCTGGATCGCCGCACCCATGGCCGACCAGGCACACATCCGCAACTTCTCGATCATCGCCCACATCGACCACGGCAAGTCGACGCTGGCCGATCGCATCCTCGAGATCACCCACACCGTCGACCCGCGCCAGATGCGCGAGCAGGTCCTCGACTCGATGGACCTCGAGCGCGAGCGCGGGATCACGATCAAGGCCCAGGCGGTGCGCGTCTTCTACACGGCCCGTGACGGCGAGACCTACCAGCTCCAGCTCATCGACACGCCCGGGCACGTCGACTTCACCTACGAGGTCTCGCGCAGCCTCGCCGCCTGCGAGGGCGCGCTGCTGGTGGTCGACGCCTCGCAGGGCGTCGAGGCCCAGACGCTGGCCAACACCTACCTGGCCGTCGACGCGGGCCTCGAGCTGATCCCGTGCCTGAACAAGATCGACCTGCCCGGCGCCGAGCCCGAGCGCGTCGCCGAGGAGGTCTCCGAGCTGCTGGGCGAGCCCGCCTCGACCATCAGGCGCATCTCGGGCAAGACCGGCGAGGGCGTCGAGGACGTCCTCGAGGAGCTCGTGCAGAAGGTCCCGCCGCCCGCCGGCGACCCCGACGGACCGCCGCGCGCGCTGATCTTCGACTCCGAGTTCGACCAGTACCGCGGCGTCGTCGCGTACATCCGCGTCGTCGACGGCGTCTTCCGCACGGGCGAGGCCGTCCGCGCCATGGCCACGGGCACCGAGGCCGACATCGACGAGCTCGGCTTCTTCACGCCGGCGATGGTGAGCACGCCCGAGCTGCGCGCCGGCGAGGTCGGCTACCTCATCACCGGGATCAAGGACGTCACCCGGCTGCGCGTGGGCGACACGCTGACCACGAAGGCCAGCGGCGCGACGGCGCCGCTGCCCGGCTACCGCGAGATCAAGCCGATGGTCTTCTGCGGCCTCTTTCCGATCGAGACCGACGACTACCCGGACCTGCGCGACGCGCTGGAGAAGCTCACGCTCAACGACGCCGCGCTCACGTGGGAGCCGGAGACGAGCGACGCGCTGGGCTTCGGCTTTCGGTGCGGCTTCCTCGGCCTGCTGCACATGGACATCGTCCGCGAGCGCCTGCAGCGCGAGTACGACCTCGACCTGCTGGCGACGATGCCGAGCGTCGGCTTCGAGGTCACGCTCACCAACGGCGAGGAGCTCGAGATCCACGCGCCGAGCGACATGCCCGACCCCGCGCGCATCGCCGAGATCCGCGAGCCCTACATCAAGGCGTCGATCCTCACGCCCAAGGAGTTCATCGGGCAGGTGATGGAGCTCTGCCAGGAGCGTCGGGGCGACCACGCCGGCATGCACTACCTGTCGTCCGAGCGCGTCCAGCTCACCTACGACCTGCCCCTGGCCGAGATCGTCCTGGACTTCTTCGACCAGCTCAAGTCGCGCACCCGCGGCTACGCCTCCCTGGACTACGAGCTGATCGGGATGCGACCCTCGAACCTGGTCAAGCTCGACGTCCTGCTCGCCGGCGACCCGGTCGACGCGCTGTCGATGATCGTCCACCGCGACAAGGCGTACGACCTCGGGCGCATGCTGACCGAGAAGCTGCGGGCAAAGATCCCGCGCCAGCAGTACGACGTGCCGATCCAGGCTGCGGTCGGGTCGCACATCATCGCCCGCGAGACGGTCAAGGCCTTCCGCAAGGACGTGATCGCCAAGTGCTACGGCGGCGACATCAGCCGCAAGCGCAAGCTGCTCGAGAAGCAGAAGGAGGGCAAGCGGCGCATGAAGCAGGTGGGCCGCATCGAGGTTCCCCAGGAGGCGTTCCTCGCGGTCCTGGAGCTCGGCGACTCGTCCTGAACCGCCGCCTGGACGGACGTTCGAGTTGACGCGCGCCGCTTCGACGGCCACCATGCCGCCCCCCGGTGACTCGGGGAGGAGAGAGGAGGCTTGTGGCGGGCCCGATCGGTGAGGGATCGTGCCCGCCGCAGCCGACGATCAGCCGTCCGCCAGCTCGGCGTCGACGCTGATCGCGATGCTCAGGGCCCCGGAGATGGGGCAGTTCTGCGCCGCGTCCCGCGCCGCCTGCTCGAACCCGTCGGCGTCGAGGCCGGGCACGACGCCGCGCACGGTCAGGTGCGAGCCGGTGACCTTCACGACGTCGGTGTCGAGCGTGACGGTCGCGGTGACCTCCAGGCGCTCGGGCGTGTGACCGCCCTCGGACAGCCCGTTCGAGAGCGCCATCGAGAAGCACGAGGAGTGCGCGGCGGCCACGAGCTCCTCCGGGCTCGTCTTGCCGTCCGAGCGCGCCGTGCGCGACGCCCAGGTCACGGGCAGGTCGCCGGTGGCGCCGCTCGAGAGCGACAGGGTTCCGTTGCCGTGGGCGAGGTCGCCCTCCCACACGGTCGACGCGGTGCGTTCTGCATTGGCCATGGCGCCATCATCCCATCCGCCGGTGGGCCCGGAGCAACGCGGCCGGGAGACCCATCCGCGAGCGGACCCGGCATGCTGTCGGCGATGCGGATCCTCTTCGTCTGCATGGGGAACATCTGCCGCTCGCCGACAGCCGAGGGCGTCATGCGCACGCTCGTGGGCGACGCGGGCCTCGACGCCCGCATCGAGCTCGACAGCGCGGGCACCGGCGGCTGGCACGCCGGCGAGCCGCCGGACGCCCGCGCCAGCGCCGCCGCGCGGGGGCGCGGCATCGCGCTGAGCGGCGCGGCGCGGCAGGTCACGCCCGGGGACTTCGAGCGCTTCGACCTGCTGGTGGCGATGGACCGCGAGAACCTGCGCGAGCTGCACGCCCTGGCACCCGACGACGAGGCGCGCGCGAAGGTCCGACTGCTGCGCGAGTTCGACCCGGCCGCCGTGGCCGCCGGCGAGCTCGACGTCCCCGACCCCTACTACGGCGGCGCGCGCGGCTTCGAGCGCGTGCTCGACCTCGTGCAGTCCGCGTGCCGCGGGCTGCTCGCCGACCTGCGGGCGGCCGACGCGGCGTGAGCCCGGACGGCGGCGCGCTCGCCGAGGCCGTGGCCGCCGCCACCGGCCGCCGCGTCGTCGCGGCCCGGCGCGCCACGGGCGGGTCGATCAACGACGCGTGGGCGCTCGACCTCGAGGGCGGCGGGCGCGCGTTCGTCAAGACCCGGGACGGCGCGCTGGCGGGCGAGTACGCCACCGAGGCGGCCGGCCTGCGCTGGCTCGCCGACGGCGGCGTCGACGTCCCGGAGGTGCTGGCGGTCGGCGACGACGACGGCGCCGTGCGCTTCCTGGCCCTCGGCTGGATCGACGAGGGGCGCCTCGACGCGGCCGGCGCCGAGGCGCTCGGGCGCGGGCTGGCCGCGCTGCACCGCGCCGGCGCGCCCGCCTTCGGCGCCCCGCCGCCGGGCGCTCCGGCGGACGGGGACGGCGCGGTGGCGCCGATGCGCATCGGCGAGCTGCGGATCCCCAACGACCCGGCGCCCGACTGGCCCTCGTTCTACGTGCAGCGGCGGCTGGCGCCGCTCGCGCGCCTGGCCGGCGAGCGCGGCGCCCTCGGCGACGCGGGCCGGCGCGCGGTCGAGCGCGTGTGCGAGCGCATCGCCGAGCTCGCCGGGCCGAACGAGCCACCCGCGCGCCTGCACGGCGACCTCTGGGGCGGCAACGTCCTCGCCGGCGCCGACGGGCGCGCGCGGCTCGTGGATCCCGCCGCCTACGGCGGCCACCGCGAGGTCGACCTCGCCATGCTACGGCTCTTCGGCACGCCGTCGGAGCGCGTCTTCGCCGCCTACGAGGAGGCCGCGCCGCTCGCCGCCGGCCATCGCGATCGCATCGAGCTGTGGCAGCTCTTCCCGCTGCTGGTGCACGCCGCGCTCTTCGGCGGCTCCTACGGCGACGCGGCCGAGCGCGCCGCCCGCCGCTACGCCGGCTGATCTCTTCCCACGGGCGCGCCGTCCGGGGCTACGCTTGGCCGGTGTTGCGGATCCGGCTCCTGGGGGAGCTGGAGGTCGACGTCGACGGGGCTCCGCTGGCGCCGCCCTCCAGCCGGCGGGCCTGGGCCCTCCTCGGATGGCTGGCGCTCTACCCCGGGCCTCACCCCCGCGGCGACGTCGCCGCCCGCTTCTGGCCCGACGTGCTCGACGCCAGCGCGCGGGCGAGCCTGCGCAGCGCCGTGTGGGCGCTGCGGCGCCCGCTGGAGGCTGCCGGAGCCGCCGACCGGCTGCGCGCCACCCGCGACCACGTCGGCCTCGTGGCGGACGCCGAGCTGTGGGTCGACCGCGCCGACTTCGACGCGCTCGTCGCCCAGGGCCGCGCCGAGGACGCGGTCGCGCTGTGCCGCGGGCCGCTGCTGCACGGCCTGGAGGACGAGTGGGTCTACGAGGCGCGCGACGAGCACGCCCGGCGGCTGGGGGAGGCGCTCGGCGCGCTGGCCGACGCGGCCCTCGAGCGCGGCGACGTCGATCGCGCGGTGCACTGGACCCGCCGGCGGGCGGCGCTCGATCCCCTCGACGAGGAGGTCCAGCGCGCCCTGATGGCGCTGCTGGCCGACGGCGGCGACCGCAGCGGCGCGCTCGCCGTCTACGGCCGCCTGCGCGACCGCCTCGGCGACCAGCTCGGCGTCGCGCCGGCGGCGCCCACCCGCGCGCTCGCCGACCGGCTGCGCCACGCGCCGGCGGAGGCCGAGCCGAGCCGGCCCGCGGCCACCACGCGGGTCCCCGCCGACGCCGTCGCGCTCGTGGGCCGCGCCGGTGAGCTGGGCGCGCTGCGCGCCGCCTGGAGCGCGGCCCGCGAAGGCGCCGGGTCGCTCGTCCTGCTCACGGGCGAGGCCGGCATCGGCAAGACGCGGCTGGCCGGCGAGCTGCTCGACGCCGCCGGCGCCGACGGGGCGCGGTCCGCCGCCTGCGGGGCGGCCGAGCTCGGTGGCGCGGTGCCGTTCGGGCTGTGGGCCGAGCTGCTCAGCGAGCTGGCCGGCGAGCTGGCCCCGCCGCCGGCGCGGGCCGCGTGGCCCGAGGAGGTCGCCCGCCTGTCGCCGTCGCTGCCCCAGCGCCTGGGCCGTGCCGCGACCGCCCCGCGACCCGCCGGAGCGCCAGAGCTCGAGCGGGCACGGCTGTTCGAGGCGGTGGTCGAGCTCGTCGACCACGCCGTGGCCGACCGGCCGCTGGCGCTGCTCTTCGAGGACGTCCACCTCGCCGACGCGGCCAGCCTCGCGTTGGCGGCACACGTGGCCCGGCGGATCGCCTCGAGCCCCGTGCTCCTCGTCCTCACCCGCCGGCCCTTCCCGCGCCGCGACGAGGTCGACGCGCTCGTGCACGGCCTGGCGGCCCGCCGCGTCCGCACGACCGAGGTCGAGCTCGCGCCGCTCGACCACCGGGCCATGACCGCGCTCGTCCTCGCGGTCGCGCGGCTGTCGGCGCCCGAGGTCGACCGCGTCGTGGCGATGGCCGACGGCAACCCGCTGCTGGGCATCGAGACCGCGCGGGCGGCGGATCAGGGCCAGGCGGGGTCGCCGCCGGGGCTGCGCGCCGCCGTCCGCGCCGCCACCGCGGCCCTGGACGCCGACGCGCGCCGCGTGGCGGAGCTGGCCGCCGTCGCCGGCGGCGGCCTGCACGCCGCCGAGCTGCAGGTCCTCGCCGACCCCGCCACGGTCGCGCGGGCGATGGACTGCGGGCTGCTGGCCGGCGCCCGCGGACGCCTGAGCTTCCGCCACGACATCCTGCGCCAGGCGGTCTACGACGACCTGCCCGAGCCGCGCCGCGCCGAGCGGCACGCCGAGCTCGCCGCCGCGGCCACGGCC
>JAXDHQ010000179.1:0-10838 GCA_034664395.1 Solirubrobacteraceae bacterium
GTCGCCGGCGGCGACGAGGGGAACGCCGGCGACGGCGTCGGCGCCGCCGTGCAGATGCGCGTGCGCATGGCGCTCGCTCCGTCCGACGGCTCCGCGCCGACGGTGGCCGACCTCGGCACCGGCGAGGCGCAGAAGAGCAACGTCATCGCCCTGACCGCGCCGCTGAACGCGTTCACGGCGCCCGCCCCGACCCCGTCGCCCGCCCCGGCCCCCTCGCCCGCCCCGGACCCGGACCCCGACGACAGCCTGGCCCCGCCGGCCCCGCCGTCGACGCCCGCCCCGACGCCGCCGCCCGCGACCACCCCGCCGCCCGCGACGACG
This sequence comes from Solirubrobacteraceae bacterium, assembly GCA_034664395.1. Taxonomy (GTDB): domain Bacteria; phylum Actinomycetota; class Thermoleophilia; order Solirubrobacterales; family Solirubrobacteraceae; genus JAOPZW01. The sequence continues at coordinate 322 of JAXDHQ010000179.1, forward strand.
CCGCCCCCGGGCGACACGACCACGCCGCCGCCGACCGACCCGACGGCGCAGATCGAGATCCGCCTCGACCTGACCGCTCCCACCGCGCCGGGCACGACGCAGGACGCCGGCACCGCCGCGGTGCCGCTCCCGCCGGAGTCCGCGCCCGCCGACCAGCCGGCGCCCGCCGGCGTGCCGGTCACGGTCGCGGTGGAGAACACGCCTCCGCCGGCGCCGCCGACGGACCCCGGCACGCCGCCCGATCCGGGCACGACGCCGCCGCCCGATCCGGGCACGACGACGCCGCCCGATCCGGGCACGACGCCGCCGACATACACGGGCACGACCCCGCCCGATCCCGGGACGACCGCGTCCCCGGACCCGTCCGCGCCGCCGGCTCCGGCCTCCGCGTCCTAGTCCAGCGACGCCGCTCGCGGGCCCTCGCGGCGCCCCCGGTGACACCCACGGCCCGTCGGACTTAGCGGCTAGTGTCACAAAGTTGTTACAAGCTCGCGCGATCCGCTAGCCTTCGCGCCGCCGCCCGGGAGGCGTGTCCCCCCTAGACCTCCCGAGAGCCTCATCACCCGCCGTTCTTCGCTCTCGAGCGAGGCGGCGCCCACCCCATGTCCGACACGGAGCCACCCGAGAGCCCCTTCGATGACCGACCGACCGAGCAAGCCGACGATGCGCGGGGCGGTGGCCGGAAGCCTGATCCTCGGGACCATCGTCCTGTGCGCCGGCATCGGCTTCGGCCTCGGCGCCGCCGTGGGTGCCACCGTGCCGCTCGGCATCGTCGGTGTGTTCGTCGGCGTGATCGCGGGGATTGCGGTGGTGGTTCGCCGCTTCGGTGATCTCTGATGCTCGCGCTGCGCTACATCGACCTCGTCCTGCTCGTCATCGCACTGCCGATCTTCCTGATCGGCGGCCTGCCGATGCTCGGCTACGCGGCGGCCGCCGTCGCGTGGCTGGTCCAGCGGGCGATCCAGCTCGCGCTCAATCGCCGCGCCGCCGCAGCGGACGACCCGCGCACGGTCGCCGGGATCGCCGCCGGCTCCATGATCGGACGCGGATGGCTCGTAGCCCTTACGATCTTCGCGGCGGGGATGAAGGACGACCACGCCGGTCTGGCCGCCGCCGTCCTCGTGATCGTCCTCTTCACCGCTTACTTCACCGCGTCCATGATCCTGCGCCCCTTCTCCAAGCCGGAGCAGACCGCCTAGATGACCCGTCGTGTCCTCTCCGCCGTCGTCCCGTTCGCCCTGCTGCTGGCCGGCCCGGCCTCGGCGCTGGCGCTGAACATCAACCAGTCCTATCGGCCGCAGGACGAGTTCAAGCTCGACCCGTGGTTCTCGATCGGCCCGATCGAGTTCAACAAGGCCGTCTTCTACGTCATCGTCGCCACGGCGCTGACGTGCATCACGATGGTCTACGTCGCGCGGCGCATGCAGCAGCGCCCGAACAAGGTCCAGACGCTCGTCGAGCTCGCCTACACGGGCATCCGCGACAACATCACGCGCGGGAACATGGACGACCGGATGGCCGCGAGGTGGTTCCCGTTCATCGCCACCATCTTCCTGTTCATCTGGTTCTCGAACATGATCGGCTACCTCCCGCTGCCGACCAACACCGAGCACACGGTCCACATCTTCGGGGTGAACGTCCCGTCGCTCGCGCTCTACGCCGCGACCGCCAACCTGTCCGTGCCCCTCGTCCTGACCCTCATGGTCTGGATCAGCTACCACGTCGAGGGCCTGCGCGCGAAGGGCCTGGTCGGCTACCTCAAGAGCTGGATCCCGGCCGGCGTGGAGGGGCCCGCGCGCTTCCCGATCTTCCTGATCGAGGTCATCTCGCACCTGGTCCGCCTGGTCAGCCTGAGCGTTCGTCTCTTCGCCAACATCCTCGCCGGCCACCTGCTGATCCTGTTCATGGGCGGGGGCCTGGTCGTGCTGCTCAACCTGGCCGTCGTCGGCTCGGCGATCCTCGGCCTCGTCACCGGCGCCATGGCCGTCGCCTTCTTCCTGTTCGAGGTGGGCCTGGTCGCCACCCTGCAGGCCTTCATCTTCGCCACCCTGACCGCGATCTACCTCGGCGGCGCCGTCGCCGAGGAGCACTAAAGGAGCAACCGAAGTGGACCTGTCCGTCATCACGCAGATCGCTCAAGCCGCCGATCCCACGGAGTACGGCCGCAAGGCCGGCAAGGCGATCGCGCTGGGCATCGGCGCCGGCCTGGGCACCATCGGCCCAGGCATCGGCGTGGGCTTCATCTTCGGCAAGGTCATCGAGTCGGTGACCCGCCAGCCGGAGATGCGCGACGAGATCACCTCGATCCAGTGGCTCGGATTCGCCCTGACCGAGGCGATCGTGTTCTACGCCTTCATCTTCGGCCTGATCGCCTTCTTCCTGGGCTAGGAGGCACCGACCCCGATGCTCGCCATCGTCACCCCGCTCGCCGCGACGGCGTCGCAGGACCAGAGCTCCAACTTCCTGGTCAGCCCGAACGTCGGGCTGATGATCTGGACGCTGCTCTCGTTCGTGATCGCGCTCCTGGTGCTGCGCAAGTACGCCTGGCCGGCCATCACCGAGGCGCTCGAGAAGCGCCAGCGGCTCATCGAGGAGTCGATCGAGGCCGCCGAGCGGGCCAAGGCCGAGGCGGCCGAGCTGCTCGCGGAGTACCGCGAGCGGCTCAAGGATGCCCGCGCGCAGGCGGACGAGATCCTCGTCCGCGCGCGCAAGGCGGCCGAGCGTCAGGAGCACGAGTCCCTCGAGGAGGCCAAGGCCCGTCGCGAGGCGCTGCTGGAGCAGACGCGGCGCGACATCGAGGCCGAGACCCGGCGCGCGATCCAGGAGATCCGCCGCGAGGTCGCCGACCTGACGATCCTGGCCACGGAGAAGGTCACCCGCAAGACGCTCACCGAAGAGGACCAGCGGCGCCTGGTCGAGGAGGCGCTCGCCGAGCTCGACTTCAGTCAGCTCGCGGGCGAGCAGCACTAGCGCCATGGAGGAGATCGCCCAGGTCTACGCGCGCTCGCTCTTCCAGGTCGCGCAGGAGCACGACAAGCTCGACCTCGTCCGCGAGCAGCTCGGGCAGTTCGTCGACGCCATGGAGCAGACGCGCGAGCTGCAGACGTTCTTCTTCTCGCCCTACTTCTCCACCGAGGAGAAGAAGGACGGCCTGGACCGGGTGGTCACCGACGTGGACGAGAGCGTGCGCAACTTCCTGGCGCTGCTGCTGGAGAACCACCGCATGCCGGTGATCTTCCGGGTGCGCCGTGAGTTCGAGCGGCTGTGGGCCGAGGCCCACCAGCTCCTCGGGGTCGAGATCACCAGCGCCATCGAGCTCGACTCGTCCATCGCCGAGCGCATCGGCGAGGAGATCGGCCGTCAGACCGGTCGCACGGTGCAGCTCACCAGCACCGTCGACCCTGACGTCCTCGGGGGCATCGTGTTGCGCGTCGGGAACTCCATCCTCGACGCCTCCGTGCGCACCCGTCTCGACAACCTTCGCAAGCAGGTCGCTTCTACTTAGTCACGTAACGTCGTCCGCACGCCCCCGGGCCGAGGACGAAACTGGAGCCTTCATGCAGATCAAGCCCGACGAGATCACCAGCATCCTCAAGAGTCGCATCGAGGGTCTGGACGCCGACTCCGCCGAGCTGACCGAGGTCGGAACCGTCCTGTCGGTCGCCGACGGCATCGCCCGCGTCCACGGCCTGGAGAACTGCCGCTCCCTCGAGATGCTCGAGCTGCCCCACGGCGTCACGGGGCTGGCGCTCAACCTCGAGTCCGACAACGTCGGCGTCGTGCTCTTCGGCGAGTGGGAGAAGGTCGTCGAGGGCGACACCGTCAAGCGCACCGACCACCTCCTCGACATCCCGGTCGGCGAGGGCCTGCTCGGCCGTATCGTCGACCCGCTCGGCCGTCCGCTCGACGGCAAGGGCGACATCGAGTCCTCCGAGACGCGCCCGGCGGAGATCAAGGCCCCCGGCGTGGTTCAGCGTCAGCCGGTCACCGAGCCCATGCAGACCGGCCTGAAGGCGATCGACTCGATGATCCCGATCGGCCGCGGCCAGCGCGAGCTGATCATCGGCGACCGCCAGACCGGCAAGACGGCGATCGCGCTCGACACGATCATCAACAACCGCGACAAGGACCTCATCTGCGTCTACGTCGCCATCGGCCAGCGCATGGCGACGGTGGTGCAGATCGCCGAGACCCTGGCGTCGTACGGCGCGCTGGAGAACACGATCATCGTCGCCGCCCCGGCCGACGAGGCGGCGCCGATCAAGTACATGGCGCCCTACGCCGGCTGCGCGATGGCCGAGTACTTCACCTACAGGGGCCAGCACGCGCTGACGGTCTACGACGACCTCACCAAGCACGCCTACGCCTACCGGCAGATGTCGCTGCTGCTGCGCCGCCCCCCGGGTCGCGAGGCCTACCCCGGCGACGTCTTCTACCTCCACGCGCGCCTGCTCGAGCGCGCCTGCAAGCTCTCCGAGGCCGAGGGCGGCGGGTCGCTGACGTCGCTGCCGATCATCGAGACGCAGGCGGGCGACGTGTCGGCCTACATCCCGACCAACGTCATCTCGATCACCGACGGCCAGATCTTCCTCGAGGCCAAGCTCTTCTACTCGGGCGTGCGCCCCGCCATCAACGTCGGCATCTCGGTGTCGCGGGTGGGCGGCAACGCGCAGATCGCGCCGATGAAGAAGGTCGCGGGGCGCCTGAAGCTCGAGCTCTCGCAGTACCGCGACCTGGAGGCCTTCGCCCAGTTCGGCTCCGACCTCGACGTGGAGACCCAGCGCACGCTGGCCCGCGGCGAGCGCCTGGTGTCGACGCTCAACCAGTCCGAGCGCTCGCCGCTGACGGTCGAGGACCAGGTGGTGCAGGTCTTCGCCGCCACGAACGGGTTCCTGGACCGCATCCGGGTCGAGCGCGTGCCGGACTTCCTCGATGGGCTGACCGCGCGCGTGCACGCCGACCACGAGGACCTGTTGAACCGGATCCGCGAGGGCGACTGGAGCGACGAGGTGCAGGAGGCGCTGCGCAGCGCCGTGGCGGAGTTCGCCGACGACTTCGGCTACGACTTCGACGAGGAGGGCCATCCGCTGGAGGACAGCGAGGCCGGCGACACCTCGCGCAGCGACGAGGGCATCCGCTCCTCGCGCTCGGCCAACGGCGACGGCGGGGACGCCGAGGCGCAGGAGACGGAGGAGGCGGCGGCCACCGCCTGAGCCATGGCCTCACAGCGCGACGTCAAGCAGCGGATCGACTCGGTCAAGAACATCCGCAAGATCACCCGAGCCATGGAGATGGTCGCCGCCGCGCGCCTGCGCCGCGCCGAGCACCGCATCGCCCAGCTCCGACCGTACGCGGGCGCCATCCGGCGCATGACGCGTCAGGCCGCCGAGGCCGCGGGCACGGAGGTCGGCAAGCTGCCGATCCTCCAGCAGCACGAGAACGAGCACACGATCGCCGTGCTGCTCGTCACCGGCGACCGCGGGCTGGCCGGGGCCTTCAACTCGCAGATCCTGCGCGCCGGCATCCGCGCGGCGCAGGAGCACGAGGGCGAGGGCCGCGAGGTCTCCTTCTACGCGTCCGGGCGGCGCGGCGTCTCGTCGCTGACCTTCCGCGGACGCGAGATCGCCGGCGCCTACACCGGCTTCACCGAGCGTCCGGCGTACGCCGACGCGCGCGAGATCGCCGAGGACCTCATCACCGCCTACGTCGACGGCAAGGTCGACCGCGTCGACATCTTCTACAACGGCTACGTGTCTCCGCTGGTGCAGGAGGTGCGCCGCGAGACGCTGCTGCCCCTGCAGGAGGCGACGATCCTCGAGAGCGAGGACGGCTCCGACGACGAGCAGTCCGAGCACCACGCGCTCGTGGAGTACGAGCCGAGCGCGGAGGAGATCCTGGAGCGCCTCGTCCCCGACTACGTCGAGATCTCCGTCTACCGGGCGCTGCTGGAGTCCAGCGCGTCGGAGCTGGGCGCGCGCATGACCGCCATGCGCAACGCCTCCGAGAACGCCGGCGAGGTCATCGACGACCTCACGCTCGAGATGAACCGGGCCCGCCAGGCGGAGATCACGCAGGAGATCATGGAGGTCGTGGCCGGCGCCGAGGCGCTGGTCTAGTCACTCCGGCCCGGCCGGCGCCGCTCGCGGCGACGGCAGGACGAAACCCCAACTCACGAGAACCGGGACGTATGGAAGCCGCAACCACCGAGAACCAGCAGCAGGCCGCCAAGGACAACGTCGGCCGGATCGAGGAGATCCAGGGCGTCGTGATCGAGGCCGTGTTCCCCGACGAGCTGCCCGAGATCAACCACGCGATCACCATCGACCGCGGCGACGACGGCATCCTCGTCTGCGAGGTGCAGCAGCACCTCGGCGACGACCGCGTCCGCGCGGTCGCGATGGACACCACCGACGGCCTCGCGCGCGGCACGGAGGTCGTCGACACCGGCGGCCCGATCACCGTGCCGGTCGGCGAGGTGACGCTCGGACGCATCTTCAACCTGCTCGGCGAGCCGATCGACGAGGGCGGGCCGATCGAGGTCAAGGAGCGCTGGCCGATCCACCGCGACGCGCCGGACGTCACCGACCTCACGCCGACGACCGAGATGTTCGAGACGGGCATCAAGGTCGTCGACCTGCTCGCGCCCTACGCCAAGGGCGGCAAGGTGGGCCTCTTCGGCGGCGCCGGCGTGGGCAAGACCGTGATCATCCAGGAGCTCATCCACAACCTCGCGCAGGAGCACGGCGGCCTGTCGGCCTTCGTCGGCGTCGGTGAGCGCTCGCGCGAGGGCAACGACCTGTGGCTGGAGATGAAGGAGTCGGGCGTCATCGACAAGACGATGCTCGTCTTCGGCCAGATGAACGAGCCGCCCGGCGCGCGCATGCGCGTCGCGCTGTCCGGCCTGACGATGGCGGAGTACTTCCGCGAGCAGGGCCAGGACGTGCTGCTGTTCATCGACAACATCTTCCGCTTCGTGCAGGCCGGCTCCGAGGTCTCGGCGCTCCTGGGCCGCATGCCCTCGCAGGTCGGCTACCAGCCCACGCTGGAGACCGAGATGGGCCAGCTCCAGGAGCGGATCACGTCGACGCGCCAGGGCTCGGTCACCTCGGTGCAGGCCATCTACGTGCCTGCCGACGACCTCACCGACCCGGCTCCCGCGTCGGTGTTCGCCCACCTCAACGCCACGACCACGCTCTCGCGCGCGATCTCCGAGAAGGGCATCTACCCGGCGGTCGACCCGCTCGACTCGACGTCGACGATCCTCAAGCCCGACATCGTCGGCGAGGAGCACTACGCGGTCGCGACCGAGGTCAAGGAGACGCTGCAGCGCTACCGCGAGCTGCAGGACATCATCGCCATCCTCGGCATCGACGAGCTGTCCGACGAGGACAAGGTCGTCGTCCAGCGCGCGCGCAAGATCGAGCGCTTCCTGAGCCAGCCGTTCCACGTGGCCGAGCAGTTCACGGGCACGCCGGGCGTCTACGTGCCCATCGAGGACACGGTGCGCTCGTTCCGCGAGGTCCTCGACGGCCAGCACGACGAGCTGCCCGAGTCGGCGTTCTTCATGAAGGGCGGCATCGACACGGTCGTCGAGGGCGCCAAGGAGAAGGACGGCGGCCGCGCGTCGCAGAAGGCCGAGGCCGAGGCCGAGGCCGCGAGCGACGCCGAGAGCGACGTCCGCGACGACGCCGCCGGCGGCGACGAGGGCTGATGGCCCGGACGAAGTTCAAGGTCGAGGTCCTCACCCCCGAAGGGGAGGTCTTCAACGACGAGGTCGAGATGGTCTCGACCCGGACGACGGTGGGCTCGATCGGCGTGCTGGCCAACCACCAGCCGCTGCTCGGCCTGCTCGACCCGACCGAGCTGCGCCTGTACCGCTCGGACTCCGACATCGAGCGCTTCGCCCAGGGCGAGGGCTACCTCCAGGTCGGCCGCGAGGGCGTCCTCGTCCTCGTCGAGGAGGCCATGCCGCCCGACCAGCTCGACGTCTCCGAGCTGCAGGAGAAGCTGCGCAAGGCCGAGCAGGAGCTCGAGCAGGCCGACGAGGACTCCGAGCAGCGCCGCCGCGCCCTGCGCGACAAGCGGCGCTGGGAGGCGTTCCTGCGGATCGGCGAGGGGTAGGGCGGGGGCGCGGCAGCGCGCCGGCTCCCAGCTCTCCGCCCGCGCGCGGCTGCGGTCTCCGCTCTCCGCGCGGCCCGTTCTCCGCGCGCCGCGGGCGGCGCTTCGCGGCCAGGCACCGAGGGGAGGCACACCCGGCCGCCCGGGGCGGGACCTCGCGCGCGCGAGGTGTTGCGTCTCGCGCGCGGTTGGTGACGCGTCACTCTCCGCTACGCGCGACCCGCCTGCGGTGGGGGGTGTGCGCGCTTTTCCCTGTATATGCGGGGTTTGCGCGCACACCCCCCGAGCGGGAGCGAGAGGTGTTGCGCCTCGCGCGCGGTTCGCGACGCGTGACTCGCGGCTTCGCGCAGGCCGACGCGCGAGCCGCAGCGGCCGGCGGGGGTGGACCGTCTTTCGGGCGTATGTCAGCCCTTTGAGCGCCCACCCCCGCCGACCGGGCGCCGCCGCGACGGCGGACACCCGGTTCGTCACGAAACGGCCCCGACTCCGCTTCCCCTCGATGCCCTGGCCGCGAAGCGCCGCACGCGATGCACGGACCGCGGACCGCGAACGGGCGACGGGCGGACGGCATCGAGCCACCCACGGAAGCGCCGCGCCGAAGCCCCTGCCAAGCTCCGCACCGTGATCCACGGCCGCCCGCCGCTGTCCGCGCTCACGCGGACGCTGTCCGACGTCTGCATGGGGCGCCAGCCCGCCGACATGGTGATCACGGGCGGCCGGCTCGTCGACGTCCACACGCGCGAGGTGCTCGACGGCGTCGACGTCGCCATCAAGGCCGGTCGGATCGCCATGTTCGGCGACGCGGCGCACACGCGGGGGCCGCGGACGAAGCTCGTCGACGCCGAGGGCGCCCACCTGGTGCCGGGCCTCATCGACACCCACCTGCACGTCGAGTCGGCGATGGTCACCGTCGCGCGCTTCGCCGAGGCGGTCCTGCCGCACGGCACAACGACGGTCCTCATCGACAACCACGAGATCGCCAACGTGCTCGGGCTCGACGGCATCCGCTGGATGCTCGAGGAGGGCAGCGCCCTGCAGCTCAAGGTCCTGCTCGCCGTCCCCTCCTGCGTCCCGGCGCTCCCCGGCTTCGAGGACGCCGGCGCGCACATCACGCCCGACGACATCCGCGAGGCGCTCACCTGGGAGGGCGTGGCGGGGCTGGGGGAGATGATGAACATGCCCGGGGTCATCGCCTCCGACCCGGCGACCCACGAGGAGATCGGCGCCGTGCTCGACGCGCGGCTGCCCGTGACCGGCCACTGGAGCCTGCACGGCTGGCGCGACCACCGGCTGCACGCCTACCTCGCGGCCGGGGTCGACTCTGACCACGAGACCGTCCTACGGGAGGACGGCCTGGCCAAGCTCCGCGCCGGGATGTGGCTGGCGCTCCGCGAGGGCTCGGCTTGGCACGACGTCGCCAAGCTGGCGCCGCTGTTCACCGAGGACGGCGTCGACCCGCGCCACGCGCTGCTGGTCACCGACGACATGCACCCCGAGACGCTCGCCACCGTCGGACACCTCAACCACGCGGTCCGCACCGCGATCGCGGCCGGGATCGAGCCGCTGCTGGCCATCCAGATGGCGACGGTGCACGCCGCCGAGTACCTCGGCCGCCGCCACGACCTCGGCTCGATCGCGCCCGGCCGCTGCGCCGACGTCCTCTTCGTCGAGGACCTGCGCGAGCTGCGCCCGCATCTCGTGCTGGCCGACGGCGAGCCGATCGGCGAGCAGCCCGCCTACACCTACCCCGCCCGGGCCCGCGACACCGTCCGCCTGGCCCGCGATGTCACCGCCGACGACCTGCGCGTCGCGGCCACGGGGGAGGTCGCGCGGGTGCGCGCGATCGGGATGGTCCCGGGCGAGCTGGCCACCGAGCACCGGATCCTCGACGCCCCCGTCGTCGACGGCGAGGTCCGCGCCGACCGCGACCTCGACCTGGCCAAGGCGGTGAGCATCGAGCGCCACGGCGGCCCGGGCACGATCGGCCGCGGCTTCGTCCAGGGCCTGGGGCTGCGGCGCGGCGCGGTCGCGAGCACCGTCGCCCACGACAACCACAACCTCCTCGTCGTCGGCATGGACGACGACGACATGCTCGTCGCGGTGGCGCGCCTGCGCGACATCGGCGGCGGCATGATCGCCGTCGGCGGGGGCGAGGTCCTGGGCGAGGTGCGCCTGCCGATCGCCGGGCTGATCTCCGACCGCACGGTGCCCGAGGTGGCCGAGGAGGTCCGCGGGCTCGACCGCGCCTACAAGGAGCTCGGCTGCCGGCTCGAGTACCCGTTCATGATGGTCTCGTTCCTGTCGCTGGGCGTCATCCCCGCCCTGCGGGTGACGAACCGGGGCCTGGTCGACGGGCGCGAGTTCGCGCTCGTGGACCCGGTCGTCGGGTAGGAGGACGC
>JAXDHQ010000180.1:0-14693 GCA_034664395.1 Solirubrobacteraceae bacterium
ACGGCTCCGGCGGGCGCAGGTAGGCGCCGACGTTGTCGATGAGGTCCAGGCGCAGCGCGCGGATGCGCCCGTCGCCGTCGACCGCCGCCTCGAAGCGCATCTCGCGGTCGTTGCCGGCCGAGCTGGCCAGCAGGTGCTCGACGCGGTCCTCGATCCAGCGGACCGGCGCGCCCGCGTGGCGCGAGGCCAGGGCGAGCAGCACGATGTAGGGGTACGTCGCCGACTTGATGCCGAACGAGCCGCCGATGTCCTCGGGGACGACGAGGCGGACGCGGTGCGGCGGCAGGCCGAGCGCGCCGGAGATCACCGGCTGCAGCACGAACGGCCCGTGGAAGTTCGCCCACGCCGTGACGCGGTCGCCGTCGGCGTCGCGCTCCCACTCGGCGACGATCGCGTAGGTCTCGATCGGCGTCGAGGAGTAGCGCGGGAACGAGAACTCGCCGGTGACGACGCGGGCCGCGTCGGCGAAGCGCTCGTCGACGGGCCCGAAGGAGAAGGTGCGGTCGGTGGCGACGTTGTCGTCGGCCTCGTTGTGCAGGCGCGGCGCGTCGGGCGCGAGCGCGTCGCCGATCTCGACCACCGCGGCCAGCGGCTCGTACTCGACGTCGACGCGCTCGGCGGCGTCCTCGGCCACGTGGCGGCTGGCGGCCACGACGACGGCGACCGGCTCGCCGACGTAGCGAACCCGGTCGGTGGCGCCCGGCCGGTAGGCCATCGGGGCCTTCACCGACAGGCTGAACGGGCGCAGCTCGGCGATCTCCTCCGGGCCGATCACCGCGCGCACGCCGGGGACCGCGAGCGCGCGCCGGGCGTCGAAGGCGCGGATGCGCGCGTGCGGGTGCGGGCTGCGGACGATCGCCGCCTGCAGGGCGCCCGGGATCGGCTCGAAGTCGTCCAGGAAGCGCCCCGTGCCGGTGAGCAGCGCGGCGTCCTCGACGCGGAGGACCGCGGCGCCGACGCCCTCCCGCCTGTCGACCGCGGTGGCGGTCACGCGCCGGCTCCCTCCCGGTGCGCGCCGGTGTCGGCGTCGCCGAGCGGGCTGTACTCGCCGGCCACGAGCTTGCGGCGCAGGATCTTGCCGACGGGGCTCTTGGGGATCTCGTCGAGCACGACGATGCGCTTCGGGCGCTTGTACGGCGTCAGGCCGCTCTCGTGGCGCACCCAATCGGCGATGCGCCGCGCGGTCGCCTCGGGCTCGCCGGCGTCGGCGACGACGAACGCGGTCACCGCGTGGCCCCACTTCTCCTCGTGGACGCCGGCGACCGCGACCTCCCTGACGTCCGGGCACGCGGCGAGGGCGTCCTCGACCTCGAGCGGATGGACGTTCTCGCCGCCGGTGATGATCATGTCGTCGACGCGGCCGGAGACGTGGAGGCGGCCCTCGTCGTCGACCTGGCCGAGGTCGCCGGTGAAGTACCAGCCGCCGCGCAGCGCGCGCTCGTCGGCCTCCGGGCGGTGCCAGTAGCCCTGGAACGCCTCGGGCGAGCGCAGCGACGCGATGATCTCGCCCGTCTCGCCGGGTGCGGCGAGCTCCTCGGGGCCGGACGGCTCGGTGGCGTCGGCGCGCACGAGGCGGATGCGCGAGTGCAGCCCCGGGCGGCCGGCGCTGCCGGGGTGGGAGGCCGCGTCCTCCTCGACGCAGAAGGTGTAGATCTCGGTCGAGCCGTAGTGGTTGACGAAGACGTCGGGCTCCAGGGCCTCCTGGAGCTGGCGGCACAGCGTGGGCGTCATCGCGGCGCCGGCGTAGGCCAGGCGGCGCACGTGCGCGCCCGCCTCGGCCAGGCCGCCCTCCTGGACCAGCGCCCAGAACGCGGTGGGCACGAGGTAGAGCGCGGTCACGCGCTCGCGGGCGATGAGCTCGAGCGCCGGGGCCGCCTTGAACGCGGGCATGGCGACGAACTTCCCGCCGACGATCACCATCGACAGCAGCGAGCGCAGACCCATCGTGTGGTACATCGGCATCGCGCCGAGCGTCGACTCCCAGGGTCCGTAGCGCGCCTGCATGACGTGGGCCTCGGCGGCGGCGTGCTCGTTGCGCTGGGTGCGCGGGACGCCCTTGGGGCGGCCGGTGGTGCCCGCCGTGTAGAGCATGACGCTCGGGTCGTCGGGGCCGAGGTCGACGTCGATCGCGCCGTCGCCGTGCTCGGCCAGCGCCTCCTCGAGGCCGAGCGCCCCGTCGGGGCGGTCGTCGCCGTCGTGGACGAGCGCGAAGCGGCGGCGGTCGGGATCGAGGCGCTCCAGGGCCTCGCGGAGCAGGCCGGCGGTGGCGTCGTCGCTGACGACGACCGTCGGATCGGCGTCCTGGAGGCAGTAGGCGAGCTCCTCGGGCGCGTAGCGCGAGTTCAGCGGCGTGGAGAGGACCCCGAGCTTCTGGTTGGCCAGATGGGTGGCCGCCATCGCCTCGCCGTTGGACATGCACAGGCAGACGCGCTCGCCCTTGGCCGCGCCCAGCGCGCCGAGCGCGCGGGCGATGCGGTTCGTCCGCGCGTCCCACTCGCGCCAGGTGAACGCGCGCTCGCCGCCGACCGCGGGGCGATCCGGATAGCGCTCGGCGGTCCACGAGAGCGCGCGTCCGATGTCCATCAGCGGCTCGCCTCCCGGGGCTGCGGGGCCGGGACGCCGGCGCGCGCCTGTGAATCCTGTGTCGCAGTCGTCATGTTTGCGAAACCGCGTTTCGCATGTGCAACCTTTCACACGCGTCAAGCGCGCGTCCGTCGGGCCGCGGACCCTGTCAGGTTCCTGACACCGTGCGGTGCACCGCGGCGAGCAGCGCAGCGTACGAGCGAACGAGCGCCTCGCGCTCCTGGGGCACGAGCGCGCTGTCGGGCCGGCAGCCCTCCGCGACCCAGCGGTCGGAATGGCGCATGGCGAGCGCGCGCTGCTCGGCGGCGTGCCGCACGTCGGCGAGCGGGACGGCGTAGACGTGGGCGTAGAGGTTGGCGAGCGCGTCGACGAGCGGCGCCTCGTCGCCGGGTCCGTCGCCGTGCTGCAGCTCGCGGTGCAGCCGCCACCACTCGACCTCCAGGCGCGCGGCGCGCGCGGTGTCGAAGGTCTCCCCGTGGCGGGCGGCGACGAGCTCGTAGAAGCGCTGCATGCGCCGGCGCGCGCCCTCCGGATCGTTGTCCGGGTAGGGCGCCCAGAGCTGGTTGGCGCGCAGGACGAGCCACGCGCCCCGCAGGGTGTCGGGCCACGAGAGCGCGAACGTGTGGCGCGTCAGCTCGACCGCCGCGCGCAGGAACGCGAGCCACCGGCGGCGGTAGTACGTCACCCACGCATCGCACTCCAGCCCCCCGACGCGGCGCGGGTCGAAGGAGCGCATCGCGTTGGGCATGGGGCATTCATAGCGGGGTCGCGAGTGGTGTGGGGCGGGTCGGCGGCCGCTCGGCGTCCGCGAGGAGCGCGCTGCGGGCGCCGCGCGGCGCGGCGTCCCCGTCCCGCTCCCCGCGCCGTGCGGTGAGAGCGTCCCCGCCGCGCGTCCCGCTCCGCGCGGCTCTCCGCCTGCGCTCGCGGGATCCCGCGGCACGGCGTCCTCATCGCGCTTCCGGCGCTGCGCGGCCAGGGCATCGAGGGGAGAGAGCCTGCGCAGACTCGCGACGCTGCGGGGGTCCGTCGTGGCGGCTGGCGGTCGCGTCGGGGTGGTGGGGGTCGAGTTGACGACGGTGGGTGTCGCTAACTCGACCCGGCGGCGTCCGGCGGGGCGTTGCGCGGTGCTTGTGCACTTTGGCGAACCAGGGGTTCGCTTAAGTGCGCCAATGGCCGCGGGCCGCGGCTGGCGCGCGTCGTGCTGCGCAGACCCGGCGCAAAGCTGCGACGAACCGCGCGTGGGCTGTCGCACTTCCAGGGCGCCGTCGGGGGGTGGCGCCACTGCGACGGCGGACCCCGGGTTCGTCACGAGACGCCGCAACTTCGCTGCCCCTCGGTGCCCTGTCCGCCACGAACGCGCGCGGACGACCAGCCCCGCGCCGCAGCGCCACCCACGTGCGCCCCCGAACGCTTGTTGCAACTCACTCGCAACTCCTGGGTACAATGGTCATGCCATTCGCCCAACGCGACGGAGGACCGCCCGGACCATGCACATCCCCGACGGCTACCTGAGCCCATCGACCTGCGCCACCCTCGGGGCGGCCATGGTCCCGGTGTGGGCGACCGCGGCCCGACGGGCGCAGCGAGTCGCGCGCAGCCGCTACGCGCCGCTGATGGCGCTCGGCGCCGCCTACGCCTTCCTCGTGATGATGCTCAACGTGCCGATCCCGGACGGGACGACGGCGCACGCGGTCGGAGCCGTGCTCATCGCCATCCTGCTCGGCCCCTGGGCCGCGGTGGTGTGCATCAGCGTGGCGCTCCTCATCCAGGCGCTCTTCTTCGGCGACGGCGGCGTCCTCGCCTACGGCGCCAACGCCTTCAACATGGCCGGCGTCATGCCGTTCGTCGGCTACGGCGTCTACCGGCTGCTCTCCCGCGGCACCACGCTGACCGCGCGGCGACGGGCGCTCGCCGCGGGCCTCGGCGGCTACGCCGGCATCAACGCGGCGGCGCTGTGCGCGGCGGTCGAGCTCGGACTCCAGCCCGGCCTCTTCCACACCGCGGGCGGCACGCCGCTGTACGCGCCCTTCCACCTCTCCCAGACGATCCCGGCCATGCTGCTCGCCCACCTGACGGTGGCGGGCACGGTCGAGCTCGCCCTGACCGCCGGCATCGTCGGCTACCTGCAGCGCGCGAACCTCCCGCTGCTGCGGCTCAACCACCGCGGCGTGGCCGAGACCGCCGACGAGCTCGCGGCGCCGCGCCCCGCGTGGCGCTGGGCGCTCGTGGGCATCTGCGCGATGGTCGTCCTCACGCCGCTCGGCCTGCTCGCGCCCGGCGGCGCGTTCGGCGAGGACGCGCCCGTCGACCTGCACCTGGCCCGCTACCACCTCGGCGCCGTCCCCAGCGGGCTGAACCACTACTACGGCTACTGGAGCCACGCCCTGCTCGGCGGCTACGGCCTGCACTCCGGCCACCACGCCGTGCTCGGCTATCTGCTCTCGGCCCTCGTCGGCACCGCCGCCGTCGGTGTCGCGATCGCGGCGATCGTCCTGGCCGGCCGCCGGCTGACACGCCGCGAGCGCCTGCAGGGGCCACAGACCGCATGAGCCGGATCGCGACCCCCGCGTGGCTGCTCGAGGGCGACCTCGCCCTGTGCCCGTGCGGCTGCGTCGGGCGCCGCCGGCGCGCGGGCTTCCTCGCGCGCACGCTCGAGGGCGCGGCCGGCGTCCTGCGCCAGGCGCTGGTCAACGAGGACGTCGCGTCCCGGCCCGGCCTGCTGCAGCGCCTGGATCCGCGGGTGAAGCTCGTCAGCCTCGTGGCGATGCTCGTCGTGGTGGGGCTCGTCGCCCGCCTGCCCGTGCTCGTCGGGCTCTACGCGGCGACGGTCGCCCTCGCCGCCCTGTCGCGCCTGCCCGTCGGCTTCTTCGTCCGCCGCGTGTGGCTCTTCGTCCCGATCTTCACCGGCATCGTCGTCGTGCCGGCGACGCTCAGCCTCGTGACCCCGGGGCACGTCGTCCTCCCGCTCGGGCACTGGCTCGGGCATCCGGTCGGCCTGACCCGCCAGGGCCTGGAGGCCGCGGCGCTGATCGTCGCGCGCGTGGCGACCTCGATCTCGCTCGTCGTCCTGCTCACGCTGACGACGCCGTGGCCGCGGATGCTCGCCGCCCTGCGGGCGCTGCTGGTCCCCCGCGTGTTCGTGCTCGTGGTCGGGATGGCGTATCGCTTCCTCTTCACCCTCCTCGACGCGGTCACCGACATGTACGAGGCGCGCCGCGCCCGCGCCGTCGCCCACCCGCGCGACGTCCGCCAGGGGCGTGGCTTCGTGGCCGCCAGCGCCGGCAGCCTGTTCGGCAAGGCCCTGACGGTGAGCGAGGAGGTCCACCAGGCGATGGTCGCCCGCGGCTTCCGCGGCGAGGTCCACGCGCTGGACCGCTTCCGCCTGCGCGCGGCCGACGCGCTGTGGACGCTCGCCCTGCTCGCCGCGACCGCGCTGACCCTGGGCCTGGACCGTGGACTCGGACGCTGAGCCGCTGCTCGCCTGCGAGGGCCTGGGCTTCGCCTACCTCGAACGCTTCAGCGCCCTCGACGACGTCTCGCTCGAGGTGGCGCGCGGCGAGAGCGTGGCGCTGCTGGGCGCCAACGGGTGCGGCAAGTCCACGCTGCTGAAGGTCCTCGACGGGCTGCTGTTCTGCGACCGCGGCACGTACCGCGCCTTCGGCGAGGAGGTCACCGAGGAGCGCCTCGAGGACGACGCGTTCGCGATGGCGTTCCGCTCGCGCCTGGGGTTCATCTTCCAGAACAGCGACGCCCAGGTCTTCTCGCCGAGCGTCCGCGAGGAGATCGCCTTCGGCCCGCTGCAGCTCGGCCTCGGCCGCGACGAGGTCCACGGGCGCATCGACGACGTCCTCGCCATGCTCGAGATCGAGGCGCTCGCCGACCGCGCGCCCTACCAGCTCTCCGGCGGCGAGAAGAAGCGCGTGGCCATCGCGTCGGTCCTGGCCATGAGCCCGCAGGTGCTGCTCTTCGACGAGCCGACCGCCGGCCTGGACCCGCGCACGCAGCGCTGGCTGATCGACCTCATCGGCGAGCTGCGCCGCGCCGGCCGGACGCTCGTCCTCGCCACACACGACCTCCACGTGCTCGAGCTGCTGGCCGACCGCTGCGTCGTCATGTCCGAGCAGCACCGGATCGTCGGCGGCGGCACGCCGGCCGAGATCCTGGCCGACCACGAGGCGCTGCTCGACGTCAACCTGGTGCACGAGCATGGCCGGCGGTGACCGCCCGCACGAGCACGCGCACCGGCTGCCGCCGGCGGACGCGGTGCTCCGCGGTCGCGGCCGGCGCGTCACCCGCCAGCGGCGGCTGATCTGGGAGGCGCTCACCGCCGAGCCCGACCTGCACCTCAGCGCCGACGACGTCGCCGCCCGCGTGAGCGAGCGCCTGCCGAGCCTCAACCCGTCGACGGTCTACCGCACGCTCGACGTCCTGGTCGACGAGGGGCTCGTCGTGCGCAGCGCGCTGGGCGGCGACCGCGCCCGCTACGAGCCCGCCCACGAGCACAGCCACCACCACCTCGTCTGCACGGGCTGCGGCGCCGTGACCCACGTCCACGACGACGCGGTCGACGAGCTCGCCCGGACGATCGCCGCGCGCTATGAGTTCGACCTCGGCGCCGGCGAGCAGACGCTGCGGGGTCTGTGCTCGAACTGTCGCGGGCCCACCTGACGCCAGCCCATTGGACTATCCATTGGTCCTCGCTAGGATTGGCGCCATGAGCACCGAGCAGCTTGGTTCCTGGCACTCCGACAGCTACGTCTCGCAGTGGGCGGCCGAGGACGTCATCGCCGACATGCTCGAGCTGCCGCGCCGCATCTCGGTGGCGCTGGTGGCCGATGCCGGCATTCCCGTCGACCACGTCGTCGACCTCGGCGCCGGGCCGGGCGCCTACCTGCAGCACTTCCTGCGCGCGTTCCCGGACGCCCGGGGCACGTGGGTCGACTCCTCCGAGCCGATGCGCGAGGCGGCCCAGAGCGAGCTCGCCCCGTTCGGCGATCGCGTCACCTACGTGCTCGCCGACGTCGAGGACCTCGCGGGAATCGGCCTGGATCCGATGGACGTCCTCGTGAGCTCCCGGGTCATGCACCACTTCTCCGCCGAGTCCATCCAGCGCGTCTACCGCGACGCCCACGAGCTGGTCACGCCCGGCGGGTTCTTCTTCGACCTCGACCACGTCGGCGTGCCCGGTGACTGGAAGGACCGCTACAAGCGCATCCGCGACCAGCTCACGGGCGGGCGCAAGCGGCAGATCAAGCCCCACCGCCACGACCACCCGCTGCGGTCGATGGACGGCCTGCTGCACGACGCGGCCGCCGCCGGCTTCGATGCTCCCGACGTCCCCTGGCGGATGCTGTACACGGCGCTCATCGCGGTGCGCCGGCCCGCGTAGCGCCCGGCGCCGTCACTCGGCCGGCGTCAGCGAGCAGGTCTCCTCGCGGAAGGTGACGACGACCTGCGTGTGCGGCGGGATCGAGACCGACGGGTTGCAGCGCACGCGGATCTCGCTCGAGCCGACGGTGACCATGTGGTCGACCGACTCGCCCAGGAACGCGCGCGCCGCCACGCGGCCGTGCCAGCGGTTGGGCCGACCGCCGTTGGGCGAGACGTCGACCTCGATGGCGACGTGCTCGGGCCGCGCCGCGACGGCGACCGCGGCCCCCACCGCGAAGTCCGCTTCCGAGCGCACGCGCAGCACGCCCTCGGCCGTGCGCACGAGGTACACGCCGCGCTCGTGCGCGTCGACGACCCCGTCGATGAAGTTCGACGTCCCGATGAAGTCGGCCACGAAGCGCGACGTCGGGCCCTCGTAGACCTCGCGCGGCGTGCCCACCTGCTCGATCCTGCCGTCGCGCATCACCGCCACCGAGCTCGACATCGCCAGGGCCTCGACCTGATCGTGCGTGACGTACACGCACGTGACGCCGAGCTCGCGCTGCAGGCGCTTGAGCTCGAAGCGCATGTCCTCGCGCAGCTTGGCGTCGAGGTTCGACAGCGGCTCGTCGAGCAGCAGCAGCGGCGGCTCCATGACCAGCGCGCGAGCGAGCGCGAGACGCTGCTGCTGCCCGCCGGAGAGGTCGGTGGCCTGGCGCGAGGCGACCTCGTCGAGCTTGACCACGGTCAGGACGCGCTCGACGCGCTCGCGGATGGTCTTGCGCGCCGGGCGCCGCTTGCGCGGCAGCACCTTCAGGGGGAAGGCGACGTTGTCGAAGACGTTCATCTGCGGCCAGATCGCGTAGGACTGGAAGACCATTCCCAGGCCGCGCTGGTTGGCGGGCACGCGCGTCCCCTGCGACGACGAGAACAGCACGCGCCCGGCGACGCTGATCTCGCCGCCGTCGGGCGTCTCCAGGCCGGCGACGCAGCGCAGCGTCGTGGTCTTGCCGCAGCCCGACGGACCGAGCAGCGTGAACAGCTCGCCGTCCTTGACCTCGATGCTGAGGTCGGACACGGCGAGGACGCGGCCGCGGCCCTCGCCCTTGCCCGGAGGGAAGGCCTTGACGAGGTCGTTGACGGTGAGCACGGCTAGGCCTCCCTGACGCCCACGCGGGCGCCGAGCTTGTACGCGATGGCGACGAGCGCGACGAGCCCGGCGACCATCATGACCCCGAGGGCTGCGAGCTGGGTGAGCTGCCCGTTGCGGTACTGCTCCCAGATCACGATCGACAGCACCTCCTTGCCGGGCGAGTAGAGCAGGACGGAGCTGCCCAGCTCGCGCAGCGAGACGATGACGATGTAGATCCACCCGGCCAGCAGCCCGGGCGTGAGGAGCGGCAGGACGACCCGCCGGAACGACTGCCACCAGCTCGCGCCGCTCATCTGCGCGGACTCCTCGAGCTCGCGCCCGATCTGGAACATCGACGTCGACGCGTAGCGCATCCCGTAGGGCAGGTAGCGCGTGAGGTAGGCGATGAAGAGGATCCACAGGGTGCCGTAGATCGGGAGCGACACCCGCAGGTACACGGACAGGAGCGCCACGCCCAGGACCAGCCCCGGGATGACGAGCGGCAGGAACGCCAGGTTGTCGACCATGAAGCGCCCGCGGATCTTCGTGCGCACGACGATCCACGAGGCGATCGCGGCGAGCAGCATCACGGTGGTGGCGGCGCCGAAGCCGAGGATCACCGAGTTCTTGACCGCATCGCGCGCCAGCGGCAGATGGATCACCGTCGAGTAGTTCGCCAGCGACATGTGCGAGAGCGTCTCGCCGCTGGGCGGCTGGTAGAACGGCTGCGTGGAGGCGTAGACGAGGACGCCCAGCGGCAGCAGGACGCTGATGACGAAGTAGCCGAGGATGAAGGCGGCCGCCGGCAGGCGCCACGCGCCGAGCTCCATCGGGCGCGGGCGGAAGCCCTTGCCGCTGATGGTCTGGAAGGCGCGCCCACCGCGCCGGCTCAGGCGCGAGTGCCACATCACGCCCGCGGTCGTCAGCACCAGCAGCGAGAGCGCGTAGGCCCCCGCCTGGCCGTAGTCGGGCGGCAGCGCGTTGAGCACGCTCCAGATGCGCGAGGTGAAGACCCAGATGTGGCTGGGCAGCCCGAGCACCGCCGGGACCTCGAAGGACTCCAGGCCGCGGACGGCCATGATCAGGACGGCCGCGTACAGCGCCGGGCGCGCGAGCGGCAGCGTGATCCGGCGGAAGACCGTCGGCAGCGACGCGCCGCTCATGATCGCGGACTCCTCGAGCGCGGGGTCCATCGACCGGAAGGCGGCGACCATCAGCAGGAAGACCAGCGGCGCGAGGTGCAGCCCCTCGACCACGATCATCCCGCCCAGGCTGAACACGTTGAACGGGTGGCCGCCGGTCAGCGGCTGGATGAGGTGCTGGTTGAGGATCCCGATCTGCGGGCTCGCCAGGAAGATCCACGAGATCGTGTAGAGGATCCCGGGGATGATCAGCGGCACCATCGACATCGCCAGCATCAGCGGCTTGAACGGGACGTCCGTGCGCACGATGAGATAGGCGAGCGTCGTCCCGAGGGCGATCGCCAGCGCGCTGGAGCCGAACGCGAACACCAGCGAGTTCACCGTCATCGTCCCCAGCCCGACGGCGCTGTAGGCGCTGCGGAACGTCGAGAGGGTGAACGCCCCGTCCTTCGCGGTGAACGTCTGCCACAGCAGGAAGCCCAGCGGGACGATCGCCAGGTACGCGATGACCGCGACGACGACGGCCAGGATCACGTTGCGCACGGAGACGACGCGCCGCAGCCGGTCGGCGGCGGCGGCGGCGCGTCGGTGCGGTATGGGGACGGTGGCCTGCTCCACGCCCATGTCCTTCGCCCGGACGGCGGTCGTCCGGCTCCTACCGCTCCCGGGCCTGCGTCGCGGGCTCGCCGCCGTTGGCCGGCTGGGCGTCGACCACGTAGTCGGTGCCCTCGCCGATCCTCATCTGGCTCGGGTGACGCTCGATCCGGTGGAAGCGCATGTGGCGGATCAGCCCGGTGTCCTGGACGGCGAGGTAGCGGGCGGGCTCGTCGGGATCGAGGTTGAAGTGCTGGTGCCACGCCCACACCGGCGGCGAGAACAGCATCCCCTCCGACCAGTCGACGCGCTCCTCGGGCTGGCCGTCGTAGTTGATGATCGAGTAGCCATGGCCCTTGACGATGTAGATGTACGCCTCGGTCGTGTGGCGGTGGCGGACGGAGTTGCCGCCGGGGTTGAGCTCGGCCAGGTGCGAGGACAGCACCCGGTTGCCGGCCAGCTCGAACCATAGGCCCTTGTTGTTGCGCCACGGGCGCTTGACGAGCTCGATCGTGCGAAGGTCGTGGGGAACGACGAGGCCCTCGATCGGCGGGTTGGTGCGGTTGAACTCGTCGCGCGCCGCGAGCTCGGAGGCCTCGGGGTTGTCCTGTGCCAGGACCTGGTCCGCGATATGCATGTGGTCGGGCCACTCGCCCATCCTGGTTCCTCCCTGCGTTTCGGAGCGTCAAAGCGGTGCTGCGGCGCGAGCCTACCACAGTTGGACTAACCATTGAACCAACAGCCGTCACTCGGGTTGGCAGATGACGTCGACGAGCGCGGGGCGGCCCTCGCCGGCGACGACGTCCGCCGCCCGGCGCACCGCGGGGCCGACCGCGTCGGGATCGTCGATCGGCCCCTCCCCGCGCCAGCCCAGCGCCCGCGCGACGGCGCCGAAGTCGGGCGCCGGCCGAGCGATCTCCATGCCGATCCACGCGCGCGACTCGTCGGTGCCGCGGTGGCGGGCGATCCGCTCCTGGTGCTCCCAGTCGTTGTAGTAGGCGCGGTTGTTGAACATCACCACGAGCATCGGGATCCGGTGGTAGGCGGCGATCCAGAGGGCTCCGAGGTCGAACATGAGGTCGCCGTCGGGCTGGAGGTCGACCACGAGCCGGCCCGTGCCCCTGTGCGCGAGGCCGACGCCGAGCGAGATCCCGATCTGCGTCGCCGTGCCCAGGCTGCGGCCGGGATGGCGGTGCGGGCGATCGAAGTCCCAGGTGCGCAGCGCCCAGTCGCTCGCCGTGCCGGCGGTGAGGACCCAGTCGTGCTCGCGGACGACGTCCCAGACCTCGGCGGCCAGTCGTGACGTGGCGACGGGCGAGAGCGCCGCGTCGCGCTGCGCCTCGGCGCGCCACGCCGCCCACGTCTCGTCGTGGAGCTCGGCCAGGCGGCGGCGCCAGCGCTCGCGCGCGTCGCGGCGGTCGGCCTGCGCCGCCTCGCCGGCGCGGCAGCGCTCGAGCAGCAGCGGCAGCGCGACCGCCGTGTCGGCCGTGACCTGCAGGTCGGTCTCGTGCAGCGCCGAGAAGTCGTGCGACCAGGCGGAGATGCCGAGCTCGTTGAAGCCGAGGTCGAGCACCGTCGCGCCCGGCGCGATGCGGCTGCGGATCCGCCGGGTCGTGCGGTCGAGCGCCTGCGTCGGCTTGCCCATGTCCTTGACGTCGACGAACAGCACGCAGTCGGCCTCCTCGATGGCGGCCGAGCCGGTGACGTTGAGCGGATGGCGGTTGGGGAAGCTCAGCCGCCAGCCGGTGTCGACGACGCCGATGGCCAGCAGCTCGGCGAGCTCGACGAGCTGGTCGAAGGCGGCCGGGTCACGGCCGGCGTAGCCCGTGACGGCGACGGGGCGCTCCGCGGCGAGCAGCGCGTCGGCCAGGCGGCGCAGCGCCGCCGGGTCGGGGCCGATGCGCTCGGGCGTGCGCAGGCGCCCCCAGTCGGGCAGCGGCACGTCGTCGTCGAGCTCCTCCTCCTGCAGGCCGGCGTCGAGGGCGACGTACACCGGCCCCTGCGGCGCCGCCGTCGCCACCCGGTGGGCGCGCGCGATGCTCTCGGGGACCGACGCGACCGACGCGGGCTGGTCGTCCCACTTGGTGTAGTCGCGCACGGCGTTGCCCTGGACGTTGGCGGTGTGGATCCAGTCGATGTAGGGACGGCGGCGGTCGTAGGCCATCGGGCCGGCGCCACCGAAGACGACGACCGGGGCCCGGTCGACGTAGGCGTAGTAGATGCCCATCGCCCCGTGCAGCAGGCCGACGACGTCGTGGAGGATCACCGCCATCGGCGTCCCGGTGGCCTTGGCGTAGCCGTGGGCGATGCCGACCGCGAGCTTCTCGTGGTTGGCGGTGATGATCTCCGGCTCGTTGCCCCCGTGGTTGACGAGCGAGTCGTGCAGGCCGCGGAACGACGAGCCGGGGTTGAGGGCCACGTATGGGAAGCCGCAGGCCTGGATCGCGTCGACCATCACGTCCGAGCCGAACCGTCGCGTCATGTGTCGGTCTCCTCCTCGCGCACCGCTGGGCCTCCTGTTCGCCGACGTGGGCACCGCCGCCGCGGTAGTCTATGGACTAACCATTGGGCCGCGATGAGATCACCCGCGTGGGGCTGCTGGGCGCCGGCCGGATGGGCGGCCCGATCGGCCGCCACCTGCTGGCCGCCGGCACGCCGGTGACGGTCTTCGACCCGTCCGCCGAGGCGTGCGAGGCGCTGGTCGCGCTGGGCGCGCAGCGCGCCGAGCGCCCGGGCGAGGCAGCCGCGGGCGCCGGCGTCGTCCTCGTCGTCGTGGTCGACGACGACCAGGTGCGCGACGCGGTGAGCGCCGCGCTTCGGTCGGCGGCGCCCGGCACGGTCATCGCGGTCTGCGCCTCGGTGCGCCCGGACACCGTGCGCGACCTTGCGCGCGCGGTCGCCGCGCGGGACGTGGACATCGTGGACGCCGCGCTGGTGCGCGGCGAGCGCGGCGCCGAGGCGGGACAACTCGTCCTCTACTGCGGCGGCCCGGCGGAGGCGATCGACCGCCTGCGCGAGGCGAGCGCGCCGTTCGCCGAGGCGGTCGTGCGGGTCGGCGACGTCGGCGCGGGCCAGGTCGCCAAGACCGCCAACAACATCCTGCTCTGGGCCTGCCTGCGCGCCGACGTCGAGGCCCAACGGCTCGCTCGCGCGCTCGGCGTGGCGCCGCGAGAGCTGCGCGAGGCCCTGGCCCTGGGCAGCGGCGCCAACCGCCCGCTGGCCGAGTGGGGCGCCCACCGCCTGCGCTGGCCGGCCAAGGACCTCGAGGTCGCCCTGGCGGTGGCCGCGGAGGCCGGCGTCGACATGCCGCTGGTCGCCGAGCTCCCCCGGCTGATGGCGGAGCTGACGCCGGAGGACCTGCGGGAGCTGCTGTAGGGGCCGCGCCGCGTGCGTGGGGGGCCTCCCGCGCGTCGGGCCTCCGCGCGGGTGCGCGGCCAGGCACCGAGGGGTAAGCGCCTGCGCAGTCTGTGACGTTCGTGGTCTGCCCCGTCGCAGGTGGCGGGGGGCGTCGGGGTGCTGGGTCGAGTTGACGACGGTGGATGTGCTGCGCAGCTCCCGCGCTGGTGCGCGACGAACCGCGCGTGCGCCGACACACCTAGAACCCGCGCGCCGGGGGTGTGCGCGCAAACCCCTGACATACAGGGAAAAGCGCGCCCACCCCCATGGCGTGGGCGCCACTGCGTCGGTGGACCCCGCGAACGTCACGAAACGGCCCCGACTTCGCCTCCCCTCGGTGCCCTCGCCGCGAAGCGCCGCGAGCGAGGGCGGACGTCAAGCCCTCAGCGCGCCGCCACAGCCTCCCCGGCCGCCTCGGCGAACTCCGGCGCGTCCTCGAGGTGCACGACCTGGTCGTAGCCGAGGTACTTGATGAG
>JAXDHQ010000181.1:0-5031 GCA_034664395.1 Solirubrobacteraceae bacterium
GGACGTGGGGCCGGCGCCGCCTCGCGCCCGGGCCGACGATCCTCGTGTACCACCGGGTCGACGACGACCCTCACGGCCCCGGCATCGCCCCGCAGCGCTTCGCGGCGCACATGGAGGTCCTGCGCGCCCGGCGCGTGCCCGTCTCGCTGGAGGAGATCGTCGCCGGCGATGCGCCGGCCGACGCCGTGACCGTCACGTTCGACGACGGCTACGCCGCGACGATGCGCAACGTCCTCCCCGCCCTCGAGGCCGCCGGCGTCGCCGCCACCGTCTTCGTCCCCACCGCCTACGTGGCCAACGGCCGGGCGTTCTGGTGGGACGAGGTCCCGCGGCTGCTGCGCTGCATCGGCGACGACGCGCTGCGGCTGACGATCGGCGCCGAGACGCGAGCCTGGGCGCGCGCGGCGCGGGCCGAGCGCCACGTGATCTCCTGGCTCCAGCCGAAGAGCCCCGAGATCATCCAGGACGTCGTGGACGAGCTGCGACGCCGGGCGGAGTTCCCGGGCGGCGAATACGAGGCGGAACGGCCCGTGACCGTCGAGGAGCTGCGCGAGCTCGCGACGCGGCCGCTCATCACGATCGGATCGCACACGCGTTCGCACATCAACCTGCGGTTCGCCAGCGAGCGGCGCCGCAGCGAGGAGCTCGAAGGCAGCCGCGCCGACCTGGCTCGCTGGCTGGGGACGACGCCGCCCGCTGGGCTGGCGTATCCGTTCGGCATCCCCGGCGCCGACGTCGACGTCGCGACCACGCGCGCGGCCGCCGAGGCGGGCTTCGACCACGCGGTCGTCATCGCGGCCGGCACGGTGACCGCCCGCAGCGACCAGCTCGCGCTGCCGCGGGTTCCGGCGCCGAACGTCGACGCCGACGCGTTCGCCGCCCTGCTCGACGGCGGCCGGCGGCAACGCTGACGCGCCAGGCGGCCGGACCCCGATGCCGCCCACCGGCAGCGATAGCGTCCGGCCATGCGCCTGCGTCTCCGCCTCGTCTGCTGCTGCGCCGTCGTCGCCCTGGCGACCACCTTCGCGCCCGCCGCGGCGGCCGCGCCGCCCGCCCCGTTCGGCCACGCCTGCTCGCCGCTCGACGGCGCGCTGTCCTGCCCGGCCGCAGACGACGCCGCGCGCGTGCCGAGCTTCGACGGCGTGCCGATCGACGTCGACGTCTGGCTGCCGCCGACGGGCGACGGGCCCTTCCCGACCATCGCGATGCTCCACGGGTTCGGGCAGTCCAAGACCGCGTTCGAGGCCCCGGGCGCCGACCCGAGCTACAACGCGAGCGCCTTCGCGCGCGCCGGCTACGCGGTGGTGGTGCCCACGGCGCGCGGCTTCGGGCGTTCGTGCGGCGCGCCGGACTCGCGCACCGTCGGATGCGAACGCGGATGGACCCACGTCGGCGACCAGCGCTACGAGGCGCGCGACGTGCAGTGGCTGCTCGGCCTGCTCGTCGATCAGGGGGTGGCGCGGCCGGACGCGCTCGGGGTCACCGGCATCTCCTACGGCGGCGGCACGTCGCTGCAGCTCGCGGTGCTCGGCGACCGCGTCCGCCTGCCCGACGGCGCCACCGCCCCCTGGAGCTCGCCCGCCGGCACGCCGCTGGCGATCGCGGCCGCGTGGCCGCGCTGGCCGTGGAGCGACCTCGCCGACGCGCTCGTGCCCAACGGGCGACTGGGCCCGCGCACGTACGCGTCGCCGATCGGCGTCGAGCTGCAGGCCTACACCGGCCTGCTCTCCGCGCTGGGCAGCACGGGCGGCTTCCTCGCCCCGCCCGGCGTCGATCCGGGCGCCGACATCACGTCGTGGGCGCAGCGGCTCGACCGCGGCGAGCCCTA
Organism: Solirubrobacteraceae bacterium; assembly: GCA_034664395.1. Taxonomy (GTDB): domain Bacteria; phylum Actinomycetota; class Thermoleophilia; order Solirubrobacterales; family Solirubrobacteraceae; genus JAOPZW01. The sequence goes on from JAXDHQ010000181.1 coordinate 1,829, forward strand.
CGGGACCGACGTCACCGCCGCGCTGGACGAGCTGCACGCCTTCCACGGAGCGCTGAACACCCCGATCGAGAAGCCGATCACGCCGCTGCTCATCCAGGCCGGCTGGACCGACGATCTCTTCCCCGTCGGGCAGACGCTGCGCATCTACGACCTCCTGCGCGGCGTCGACCGGCAGGCCCCGGTGGCGCTCCAGCTCGGCGACCTCGGCCACGCCCGCGGCGCCAACCACCCCGACGACGTCCGCGCGTTCGACGCCCAGGGGCTGGCGTTCCTCAACCAGCGGCTGAGCGGCGCCGTGCAGCCGGCGGCGGCGAACGCCGCGCCGGGCACCGTGACCGCGCTGCGCCAGACGTGCCCGCGCACCGCGCCCAGCGGCGGCCCGGCGATCGTGGCGAGCTCGTTCGCGGGGCTCGCCCGGGGAAGTCTCGTGTTCCGCCACCGCGCGGCCCAGCGCGTGACCTCCAGCGGCGGCGACGCCGCGCTCAGCCAGAAGCTCTCGCCGCTGGCGCTGGACCCGTGCAAGCCGTTCCCGGTCGACATCGCGCGCGGCACGGCGATCGTGTCCGTGCGCTCGCGCGGCTTCACGCTGCTGGGCCGCACGCGCGTTCGCGCCGACGTCGCCGTGCGCGGGCGCGACGCGCTGGTCGTCGGGCGCCTGTGGGACGTCGACCCGGCGCACGGGCGCCAGCGGCTCGTCGATCGCGGCGTCGTGCGCCTGCGCTCCAAGCGCACGCTCAGCTTCGCCCTCAACGGCAACGCCTACCGCTTCGCGCCCGGCCATCTGGTGCAGCTCGAGCTGGTGGGTCGCGACGCGCCGACCTACCGGGCCGCCAACGACGACTTCAGCGTCACCGCGCGCAACCTGACCGTCACGCTGCCGACGCGTGAGCGTCGCGCGGGGCGCTGAGCGCCGGCGCCGCGCTCGGGGCGCGCCACGGCGCACCCACCTGCATCGCGGCGAGCACGATGCCGACCCACGTCAGTGTCGCCGCCGCCACGTGCACCCACACGATCTCCGACGGCAGCCCGAGCTGGAACTGGGCGATGCCGATGACGCCCTGGGCCGCCAGCAGCAGGCAGATGCGGGTCAGGCGCCGCTGGAGCTCGGGGTCGGCCCCGCGCCGGCGGGCCAGCCACCAGGTGAGGACGGCGAGCATCCCGAGCGCGGCGGCCAGCGCGCCGTGGCGGTCGATGAGCCAGTTGACCGTCCCGGCGCCCTTGAAGGTGAAGCGGTGCACGACGTCGCCCGTCCCCGAGCCGCCCGCATGCGGCCCGGCGGCCGTGGCCGCGGTGCCGACGAAGATCGTCAGCGCGCCGAAGAGGAACAGCACCCACACGCCGCGCGCGGTCATGCGGTCGGCGGCCGGCGGCTCGTCGCCGTAGGCGGGACGCGCTCGCCAGACCAGCGCCCCGGCCGCGACGAGGATCGCCATCGACAGCAGGTAGTGCGCCATGACCCAGCCCGGCGCCAGCCCGTAGAGGACGGTCAGCCCGCCCATCACCGCCTGGCCGACGACGCCGAGCGGGAGCAGCGTCCCGAGGACGGCGAGGTCGCGCCGGAACGGCGTGCGGAAGTAGGCCAGCAGCCCGGCGGCGATCGCCGCGACGGCCACGAAGCCGGTGAACATGCGATTGCCGAACTCGATCCAGGCGTGCGAGTTCAGCTCGGCCACCAGGCGCCCGTCGTGGTAGCACTGCGGCCAGTCGGGGCAGCCCAGCCCGGACCCGGTCACGCGCACGGCGGCGCCGGTGAACACGATCACCGTGAGCGCCGCGAGGGCGACGGCGCTGACCACGAAGTAGCGCTGGGGGGAGATTGCAAGGCGGCGGCGCACCGCTGGGAAGGATGCCGGATCGGGGCCGAGACGAGCCCGCTCGCGTGATCCGGCCGGTCAGTTGCCACAATCAGGCCGGTGCCAGAGCCCACAGCACTGCCGGCGGTCAGGGTCTCCGCCGTCAGCAAGGACTTCTCCGTTCCGCACGAGCACGTGCACACGCTCAAGGAACGCGTGCTGCATCCGCTGCGCCGCCAGCGGGTCGAGACCCTGCACGCGCTGCGCGACGTGTCCTTCGACGTCGCCCCGGGCGAGTTCTTCGGGATCGTCGGTCGCAACGGGTCGGGCAAGTCGACGCTGCTGAAGTGCCTGGCCGGCATCTACGCCGTCGACGGCGGCGCCATCTACGTCAACGGCCGGCTGTCGACGTTCATCGAGCTCGGCGTCGGCTTCAACCCCGACCTTCCGGCGCGCGACAACGTGATGCTCAACGCCACGATGCTCGGCCTGTCGCCACGCGAGGCGGTCAAGCGCTTCGACGAGGTCATCGCGTTCGCCGAGCTCGAGGACTTCGTCGACCTCAAGCTCAAGAACTACTCGTCGGGCATGGAGGTGCGCCTCGCGTTCTCGGTGATGATCCAGGTCGACGCCGACATCCTCGTCATCGACGAGGTGCTCGCCGTCGGCGACGCGGCGTTCCAGCAGAAGTGCTTCGACGAGTTCGCGCGGATCCGCGAGCGGGGCCGCACGGTCCTGCTCGTCACGCACGACATGGGTGCCGTGCAGCGGTTCTGCGACCGGGCGATGCTGCTCGAGAACGGTCGGATGGTCGAGATGGGCGATCCCGAGCACGTCGGCAACCGCTATCTGGAGCTGAACTTCTCCGAGAGCGCGCGGGGCGGCGAGCGCGAGCGCGAGGACCCGGGCCGCTTCGGCGACGGTCGCGCGACGATCGAGGAGGCGTGGTTCGAGGACGCCGACGGCCGGCGCACCGACGTCCTCCCCGGCGGCGCGCCGTGCTCGTTCGTCAGCCGCGTCGTCTTCCACGAGCGCGTGGCCAACCCGCTCTTCGGCGTCAACATCCAGAACAGCCGGCGCGACACCGTCCTGTCGGCGTCGAACCTGTGGAGCGACCCCGAGCCCGGCGTCTTCGAGGCCGGCGACGAGGTCCACTTCCGGATCAGCTTCGTGAACCACCTCGCGCCCGACCGCTACCACGCCACGCCCGCCGTCGCCCGCGGCGGCGGCACCGGGGTGGCCTGGATCGACCGGCGCGAGCGCTTCGCCGAGATGCTCGTGACCGGCGTGCGGCGCACCGACGCGCTCGTCGACCTCCCCTACGAGGTGGCGCTGCAGCGATGAGCTCGGTCACGACGCCTCCCGACACGACGCCCGCGCCACCGGCGCCCGAGACCGCGACGGGCCGGA
>JAXDHQ010000182.1:0-14133 GCA_034664395.1 Solirubrobacteraceae bacterium
GCTCTCCGCCGGCGGAGAGCAGCACGGCGGGCAGCCCGCCCGCGACCAGCGGGCCCTGCTCGCCGACGGTGACCGGGAAGGCCAGGCGCGCGAACTGCGCCATCGCCCGCGTGCCGCCGGGATTGCCTCCCGACTCGGCACGCACCGCCGCCTCCACCGTGCGGCGGAGCTGCAGCGGCGCCGCTCCGTCGCCGGTCGACCAGCCCGTGACGAACGGCCGGCGCAGCGCGCGCCCGCCGACGTCCCCCAGGACGATCACGGCGTCGACCGGCCCCGTGAGGCGATGCACGAGGTCGCGCGCGCCGGCCAGTCCGGCGCTCCCCCCGCTCGTGGAGACGAACGTGATCGTCCGCCGGAGCTGGCCCCCGCTGACGACGCGCGCCAACTCGAGCATCGCCGCGGTGCCCGACAGCTCGGCCCGCGCGCCGCGGCCGAGCGCGTCGCGGTGGGCGACCACCACGAGCTCCGGGCCGGGCTGCCCGACCTGGCGCGCTATGACCGTGGTCAGGTGGCGCGTCCCGTCCGCGGTCTCGCCGTCGAAGGAGGGCGTGCTCACCTGGTAGGAGCGCATCGCGCGGAAACCGGTGGCCAGGCGGGCAGCCAGCGCCGCGTCGCCGGCGTCGCCGGGGCGACGCAACGGGAACGCCGCGGCGAGCGCGGTGAGCTCGGTCGCGGCCCGCGTGGCGCTGAAGGCGTCCGGCGCGAGCGTCGTCCCGATCGGCCGCGGGCGATCGGCGAGCGAGAACGCGACGACGATCAGCGCGAAGAGGATCGGGACGAGCGCGGCACGGTAGATCCGCGGGTCGAGCACGGGACGCAGCGTAACTCGGCGTACGCTGTTCCCGAGACCGATGGTGGAGCGGCCCCCCCGCATCCTGCTGGTGGACGACGAGCAGTCGATCCAGACGCTGCTCTCGTTTCCGCTGCGCAAGGACGGCTACGACGTGGTCCAGGCGACCGACGGGCGCGAGGCGCTGGCGCGCTTCGGCGAGGGCACCTACGACCTCGTCGTCCTCGACGTCATGCTCCCGAGGCTCGACGGGCTGGAGGTGTGCCGGCGCCTGCGGGCGCGCTCCTCGGTGCCGATCATCATGCTCACGGCCAAGGCCGAGGAGATCGACAAGGTCCTCGGCCTCGAGCTCGGCGCCGACGACTACATCACCAAGCCGTTCTCCCTGCGCGAGTTCCGCTCGCGCGTCAAGGCGGCGCTGCGGCGCGCGGCGATGGCGCGCCGCGAGGCCGACGAGGACGGCCAGCCGCTCGAGGTGCTCGACCTGCGCATCGACCCGGCCAAGCGCTCGGTCGACGTCCGCGGCGATCCGGTGCAGACCACCTTCGTCGAGTTCGAGATCCTCCAGGCGCTGGCGACCAGCCCCGGGCGCGTGTGGACGCGCGACATGCTGCTGACGCGGATCTGGGGCGACAGCGCCTACCGTGACCCGCGGACGATCGACGTCCACATCCGCCACCTGCGCGAGAAGCTCGAGCACGACGCCAAGGAACCCGAGTACCTGTTCACCGTGCGCGGCGTCGGCTACCGGTTCCGCGACACCGAGGGATAGGTGCCGCCGGAGGCGGGGTCCCGAGGGTCGCCATGGCGGCACAATCCCATGGCTCTGCGCTCGATCACCAACCGCCTCACGCTGCTGTTCTTCGCCATCACGCTGGTGGCGATCAGCGGCCTCTACCTCGGCGTCACCTCGGGACTGAGCACCGGCGTGCGCGACCAGCGCCTCAACGCGCTGACGCTGCTCGCGCGCCAGTACAGCGTCCGGATCCGCGACGCGCTCGACCGCTCGCTGCCGCGCAGCGAGCTCGACCGGCGCGTGCGCGCGGCGGCCGACAGCTCGGGCGCGCGGGTGACGCTCATGGGCATCAACCGCGGCACCCAGGGCGTGCAGACCTACGTCGCCTCGGACTCCACCGCCCAGCGCGAGATCCCCGACCTGCAGTTCGGCGTCGCCGTCGACGCCGCGCGCACGGGCCGGGTGGCGCGCGGGACCGAGGCCGCGGCCGGCGGCAGCGTCGCCGAGGCGGCGCTGCCCCTGCGCCTGACGCCGCCCGGCTCGAAGAAGCCCGGCGTCTACTACGTCGCCGTCTACTCGGCGCCGCTGCAGGACGACGCCACCGTGTCGCTCATCCGCCGGCGCGTGCTGCTGGCCGGCGGCTTCGCGCTGCTCGCATCGCTCCTCGCCGGCTACATCGTCGCGCGCGCCTTCAGCCTCCGGATCAAGCGCATGGAGGGCTCGGCGCGCCGCGTGGCCAGCGGCGACTTCGGCGCGCGCTTCGAGTCGGGCTCCACCGACGAGCTGGGTCAGCTCGCCCGCACCCTGGACGCGATGCAGCGCCAGCTCGCCGAGCTCGAGACGGCCCGGCGGCGCTTCATCGCCACCGCCTCGCACGAGCTGCGCACGCCCATCTTCTCGCTCGGCGGCTTCCTCGAGCTGCTCGAGGACGAGGAGCTCGACGAGGAGACGCGCGCGGCGTTCCTGCGCCAGCTCCGCGTGCAGGTCGACCGCCTCGGGAAGCTCGCGACCGATCTGCTCGACCTGTCGCGGCTGGAGGCCGGGTCGCTCGAGCTGCGTCCGGAGGCCACCGACGTGGGCGAGCTGGCCAGGTCGGTGGCGGCCGAGTTCACGCCCGCGCTGGCCGCCCACGAGTCGCATCTGGATCTGCGCCTCGCGGGCGAGGTGGAGGTCGTGTGCGATCCTGAGCGCGTCGCCCAGATCATGCGGATCCTCATCGACAACGCCCTCAACCACACCCCCTCGGGCACCGACGTGGTGGTGGCCGCGGCGCGACGCGACGGGCGCGTGCGGCTGTCGGTCACCGACTTCGGGGGCGGCATCGAGCGCGGCGCGCTCCATCGCATCTTCGAGCCGTTCTTCACCAGCGACGACGCCCAGGGCTCGGGGCTCGGGCTCGCCATCGCCCACGAGCTGGCCGAGCGCATGGCGGGCGAGCTGAGCGCCGACAGCGTCCCCGGCCGGACGACGTTCTCGCTGGAGCTGCCGGCGTGAGCACGCGCGCGGTCGCGACCGCCGCCGCCGCGGCCGGGGCCCTGCTCGCCGGGTGCGGGGGCGGCTCGGGCGCGACGCAGGTCCGCACCGAGCGCGTCACCACGACGCGGATCGAGGTCCTGCGCCAGGCGGGCGCGAAGTCCGGCGGCTTCGACCCGGGCGCGATCTACGCCGAGGAGGGCCCGGGCGTCGTGACGGTGATCTCGACCGGGCTGCGCGGCGCCGGGGCCGGCAACGAGGGCCTGGGCTCGGGCTTCGTCATCTCCGCCGCCGGCGAGATCGCCACCAACGCGCACGTGGTCACCAGCGGCGAGGGGGCCGCTATCAGCAAGGCGTCGGGCGTGTTCGTGCGCTTCGCCGACGGCAACCAGGTCCCGGCCCGGGTCGAGGGCTTCGACCCGTTCGCCGACGTGGCGCTGCTCAAGGTCGACCCCTCCGGCCTGCGACTTCGCCCGCTGGCGCTGGGCTCGACGCGCGACCTGCACGTCGGCGCCCCGGTGGCCGCGATCGGCAGCCCCTTCGGCGAGGAGCAGTCGCTGTCGGTCGGCGTCATCTCGGGCCTGGACCGCTCGATCCAGTCGCTGACCGGCTTCGACACGCCCGGAGCGATCCAGACCGACGCGGCCATCAACCACGGCAACTCGGGTGGCCCGCTGCTCGACGGCCGCGGCCGCGTCCTCGGCATCAACGCGCAGATCCAGACCTCGACCGGCGACGGCAGCGGCGTCGGCTTCGCCGTTCCGGCGGACGTCGTCAAGCGCTCGATCGACCAGCTTCGCAGCACGGGCCGCGCCCGCTACGCCTACCTCGGCGTGGCCAGCGTCGCGGTCTACCCGCAGCTCGCCGAGCGCTTCGGCCTGCCGGTGCACGCCGGCGCGTGGCTCCAGGAGGTCTCGTCCGGCGGACCCGCCCAGCGCGCCGGCCTGCGCGGCGGCGGCAGCGCGACCGAGCGCTTCCAGGATCGCGACTACGCGGTCGGCGGCGACGTCGTCACCGGCGTGCAGGGCGCGCCCGTCCGGGCCGCGAGCGACCTCGCGCGGGCGCTGCTGCAGTACCGGCCCGGCAACGTGGTCACCCTCGACGTCCGCCGTGGCGGCGACCGCAGGCAGGTGCGCGTCACGCTCGGCGAGCGGCCGCTCGACACGCCTCGCGGCCGCTGACGCAGCTACTCTCCCGCGGGTGCTTCAGCCGGTAGCCGTCGGATCGAAGAACCTCGCGGACTACACGCACATCGTCGGCCGGGATCTCGTGCAGGAGATCCGGGAGCTGGCGGAGCCCCTGAAGGGGTCGCGCGTGGTCCACATCTCCGCCACCGCCTTCGGCGGGGGGGTGAGCGAGATCCTGTACACGCTCGTGCCGCTCATGCGCGACGTCGGCCTGGAGTGCGAGTGGCAGGTCATCTACGGGCGCGAGGAGTTCTTCAACGCGACCAAGCTCATGCACAACGCGCTGCAGGGCGCGCCCGACGACCTCACCGACGAGCAATGGGACACGTGGCGCCGCTACAACGAGATGAACGCGCGCGAGCTCGTCGGCGGCTGGGACGTCTGCCTGGTCCACGACCCGCAGCCCGCGGCGCTCTACCAGCTCGTCCCCGAGAAGGCCCGCGGGTGGCTGTGGCGCTGCCACATCGACGTGTCCTCACCGAACCCGGACACGATGGGCAAGCTGCTGCCCTACATCGCCGACTACCCGCAGTCCGTGTTCCACGTCGCCGACTACGTGCCGCGCGGCATGAACGGCCACGTCAACATCGTGCCCCCGGCCATCGATCCGCTGGCGCCCAAGAACATGGCGCTCTCGCCGGAGGACGCCGCCTACGTGTGCGAGCAGTTCGGCATCGACGTCGACCGCCCGATGATGACCCAGGTGTCGCGCTTCGATCCGTGGAAGGACCCGCTGGGCGTCATCGACGCCTATCGGATCGTCAAGGAGAAGATGCCCTCGGTGCAGCTCGCCCTGGTCGGGTCGATGGCGTCCGACGACCCCGAGGGCTGGGACTTCTTCAACGCGACGATCGCCCACGCCGAAGGCGACCCCGACATCCACATCCTCAACAACTTCAACAACGTCGGCTCGATCGAGGTCAACGCGTTCCAGTCGCAGTCCGACGTGCTGATCCAGAAGTCCACGCGCGAGGGCTTCGGCCTGACCGTGACCGAGGCGATCTGGAAGGGGCGCCCGTTCATCGGCGGCAACGTGGGCGGCATCCCTCTGCAGGTGGAGAACGGCGTCAGCGGGTATCTCGTCGACAGCGTGGAAGCCTGTGCCGCACGAACACTCGACATCCTCAAGGACCCCGCGCTGGGCAAGGCGCTGGGGCGCCGCGGCAAGGAGCACGTGCGCAAGCACTTCCTGATGCCGCGCTATCTACGCGACTATCTGAAGATCTTCACCGAGCTCCTGAAGGAGGGCTAGCGATGCCGGACTCCCGCGGTCCGCTCGTCCTGGTCTCCAACCGAGGACCGGTCACCTACCAGGACGACGGGTCCGTCAAGCGCGGCACCGGCGGCCTGGTCACGGCCCTGACCGGCCTCGCCTCGCACCGCGACGCGGTCTGGATCGCCAGCGCGCTGACCGAGGGCGACGCGCGCCAGGCGCGCGAGGCGGACGGCCGGCCGTTCACGGTGCGCTCCCCCGCCGGCGGCGAGTACCAGGTGCGCCTCGTGGCGTCAGACCCGGAGGCCTACGACCGCTTCTACAACATCTTCGCCAACCCGATGCTGTGGTTCATCCAGCACTACCTCTGGGACCTCAGCAACGCGCCGGACATCCGCCGCAACGAGGTCGAGGCGTTCGAGTACGGCTACAACGTCGTCAACGAGGACCTCGCGTCCGCCGTCATCGAGGAGATCGAGGGCGTCGAGGAGCCGGTCGTGATGGTCCACGACTACCACCTCTACACGCTGCCGGCGCTCGTGCGCCGCGCGCGACCGGACGCCTTCCTGCACCACTTCATCCACATCCCGTGGACGCAGAGCGACTCCTGGCGCGTGCTGCCCAATCGCATCCGCGAGGAGATCTTCGCCGGCCTGCTGGCCAACGACATCATCGGCTTCCACACCTCCTCCTACCGGCGCAACTTCCTGCAGTGCTGCCGCGACCTCCTGGGCCTCGACGTCGACTTCGAGGCCGGCCTGGTGGAGTTCGAGGGCCGCGAGGTCTGGGTGCGCAACTACCCGCTGCCGATCGATGCCAAGGCCCTGTTCGCGGTCGCCGAGTCCTCCGGCGTGCAGGAGCACGAGCGCGAGCTGCTGCGCCGCCGCCGCGACCACCTCATCCTGCGCGTCGACCGCGCCGACCTGTCCAAGAACGTCCTGCGCGGCTTCTCGGCCTTCGACCTCTTCCTCGAGCAGCACCCGGAGTTCCGCGAGCGGGTGACCTTCATCGCCCAGCTCATGCCGTCGCGGACCGACGTGCCCGAGTACGCCGAGTACCTCGAGCGGATCGAGGCGCTCGTCGCCGTGGGCAACCACCGCCACGGGACGCCGGACTGGATGCCGATCCAGCTCAAGCTGCGCGACGACCTGGAGGAGGCCGTCGCCGCCTACAAGCACTACGACGTGCTGCTGGTCAACGCGATGTTCGACGGCATGAACCTCGTGGCCAAGGAGGGGCCGATGGTCAACGAGCGCGACGGCGTCTCGATCCTGTCGGAGAACACCGGGGCGCACGAGGAGCTCGGCGACTGCGCGCTGACCGTCAACCCGTTCGACATCCAGGAGCTGGCGGACTCGATCCACGCCGCCCTGACCATGGCGCCGGACGAGCGGGCGCGCCGCCTGCGGGCGCTCAAGCAGATCGTCACCGCCCGCGATCCCGGCGACTGGATCGACGACCAGCTCGACGACATCCGCAAGAAGGCCGCGCAGACCGCGGCCGAGCGGCGATAGCGCGCTCACGGGAAGGCGAACTCGCGCGCGGCGGGGTCCGCGTGTGGCGGGGGTGTCGGGCGGACGGGCGGGCTGAAGTGCCGGCGCACGGGAGCGACGGGCCGGCGGCGCGCGGGTGGCGCCGGGCGCGACCGCGGCGGGCGGCGGCGGGGCGCTCGCCGGGGCTCATGGCGTTCCTGGCGCTGGCCGCGCCGCACGTGGCGTGGGTGTGGCGGGCGCGGGCGCGGGCGCGGCGGGCGGGTCTCCAACGGGACGGCGTCGGCCGACGGCAGCCGCGGCGGCGCCCCCGCCAGGCGCGGCCACCCCGCCACCGCGAGGGCCAGTCCCACGAGCGCCAGGAGCCGCCCGACGTTGTCCCATCGGATCCTGTGCCACAGCCCGTCGGCGCTCATGCGGCTCATAGGCGCCGGGCGCGGGAGCTTCGCCCCCTGCTATCTTGCGCCGCCGCCGCCCAAACGACGGCGACACCACCATGGCTGCACCAGAACCCCTGTACGACCTCATGATCCTGCTCGACACGGGTGCGCCCGACGAGCAGCAGGCGAAGATCCTCTCCGACGTCGAGACGATGGTCTCTGCCTCCGGCACGATCGTCGGCAAGCACGACTGGGGCGTGCGCCCGCTCGCCTACGAGATCCGTCACAAGGCCGACGCCCACTACGAGCTGATGCAGTTCCACGGACCGGCCGAGCTGCTGGCCAACCTGCATCGCACGCTGCGCATCACGGACGGGATCGTTCGGTTCCGGATCATCAAGCTCGCGCCGGGCACGCCCGCACCGCCGGAGGCCCGCGCCGAGCGCGCCGAGGCCCCCGCTGCCGCACCGGCAGCCTCGTAGCCACCGTCATTCGCGTCGTCTCGGCGACGCCCATGCAACAAAAGCGCGGAGAACGCGGGCTCTACGCCGAGTTCTGCCGAGCCCGTGTCTAGACTCGATCGTCAGACGAGTTCCGCGAAAGATCGTTCGCCCCCGAAGGGAGCACCACCGATGGCCGCATCGAACATCAACCGAGTGATCATCACCGGCAACCTGACCGCCGACCCCGAGCTGCGCTCGCTGCCGAGCGGCACCTCGGTGTGCAAGCTGCGGGTGGCGTGCAACACGCGCCGCAAGGACAACTCGACGGGCGAGTGGGTCGACAAGCCCAACTACTTCGACGTCACCGTGTGGGGCGCCCAGGGCGAGAACTGCGCCCGCTACCTCTCCAAGGGCCGGCCGGTGGCCGTCGACGGCCGTCTGGAGTGGCGCGAGTGGGAGGGCCAGGAGGGCCAGAAGCGCCAGTCGATCGACATCATCGCCGACACCGTCCAGTTCCTCTCCAGCCCGCGCGACGACGCCGGCGGCAACGGCGGCGGCTTCACGCCCCGCTCCGACATCCCGGTCGACACCGGCGACTTCGCCGCGGCGCCGCCCGGCGGTGGCGGTGGCGGCAGCGCCCCGGCCCCGGCCCCGGCGGACGACGACATCCCCTTCTAGCACCCCCCCGCCACGAGCCCTCGGCGCACGCCGGGGGCTTGCGGTGGGCCGGGAAGCGTCAAGGCCGCGGTTGCGGTTGGGGCGCCCGCACGCCGGGTAGCAGCGTCACCGCAGCGGCGGGCATGGGGTTGCTCGCCGTCCCCTGGTGGCAGACGAGAGACGACCGTGGACGAACAGCCGCATCGCGCCCTGATCGAGGCGCTGATCGTGGCGGCGGCGGAGCGCACGAGCTCCGAGATCGACCGCTTGACCTGGAGCCTGGGCAACCGCTGCTGGCCCGGCGGTCCCGCCGACCGCACCGAGCCCGGCGGCCGTGAGTGGCTGCGCCGCTGGCGTCCCGGCCGCCGGCTGCCGGCGATCGTGCAGTGCTCCTGCGGCCAGGGGCGCTGCCAGCTCTGCAACTGAGCCCGGTCCCGACGGCGGGCGCCCGGGCGCTGGCCCCGCCCCGCGGCCGTCGGGCGCCGCGGCAAACGTGTCACAATGGGGATTCGCGCGTCCCTGCGGGGGCGCGTCGCACTGTTCACGAAGCTTTCCGAGGATCATCGAGACGTGGCCAAGCAGCGCACTCGCAAGCCGGCACGGCGGCGCGACAAGAAGGGCGGTCCCGGCAGCGGGCGGCGCAAGTCGTGCCCGTACTGCAAGGACAAGATCGCCCAGGTCGACTACAAGGACATCGCGACGCTACGGCGGCTCATCTCCGAGCGCGGCAAGATCCGCTCGCGGCGCATCAGCGGCGCCTGCCGTCGCCACCAGGCCCAGATCGCCCGCGCGGTCAAGCGCGCCCGGGAGCTCGCGCTGCTGCCCTACGTCAGCGACGCGCGCGAGGAGCGCAGCGAGCGCGGCGGCCGGCGCGACGACCGCGATCGCGACCGGGACCGCTAGGTCGTGCCCGAGGTCATCCTCCTCGAGGACGTCGAGTCCCTGGGAGAGAAGGGCGCCGTCGTCGACGTCTCCAAGGGCTACCTGCGCAACTTCCTCATCCCGCGCAAGCTCGCCCAGCCGGCCACGCGCGGCGCCCTCGAGGCGGCCCGCCGCAGCGCCGAGGCGCACGAGCGCGCCGCTGTCCAGGCGCAGACCCGCGCCCAGGACGACGCCGAGGTCCTGAGCAAGACGGTGATCACGATCAGCCAGCAGGCCGGCGAGGACGGCCGCCTGTTCGGCTCGGTCACCACGCAGGACATCGCCGACGCCATCCAGGAGGCGCGCGGCATGACCGTGGACCGGCGCCGCGTCCACCTCGAGGAGCCGATCAAGCACGTCGGCACCTACATGGTCGTCGTGGAGGTCGCCGACGGCGTGACCGCCAACGTCAAGACCATGGTCACCGAGCAGTAGGCCACCCAGCGCCCTCCATGCGCCGTGCCGAGGGCCTCCTCCGGGAGGCCTTCCTCATGTCCGACGCGCGATCTCCAACGAAGCCGCACCGTCCACGAAAAGCCTTTCGTCGCGACGGCCGTAATCCGCCTCGGCCTCCGCTAGCTTCGGGGACCCCTCGATGAGCAGCCCCACGACCGCCAACGGACGCCCCCCCGATTCGCCCCAGCCGCCTCCCGCCGGCGCGGCCCCGCCGCATTCGATCGAGGCCGAGCAGTCGGTGCTGGGCGCGATGCTGCTCTCCGAGCGCACGCACTACGCGTTCGTCATCGAGGAGGGCCTCAAGCCCGAGGACTTCTACCGCGAGCGCCATCGCGAGATCTTCGAGACGATCCTCGCGCTGTTCAGCGGTGGCGAGCCGATCGACGTCCTCACGGTCACCGAGCACCTGCGGGCGCGCGGGCGCCTGGAGACGGCGGGCGGCCAGGCCGAGATCGACGCGCTGACCGCCTCGGTCCCCTCCGTCGGCAACCTGCGCCAGTACGCCCAGATCGTCCGCGAGCGCGCCCTGCTGCGGCGACTGCTGGCTGCCTCCTACGAGATCCAGGCCAGCGTCCACGGTCACGACGCGCCGCCGCGCGAGATCGTCGAGCGGGCCGAGCGGGCCGTGCTCGAGGTCGCCCACGACGACCGCCAGGGCGACTTCCGCAAGGTCGGCGAGGTCCTGGGCGCCGAGATCCGCAAGTGGCAGGAGCTCTCCGCCGAGGGCCGCTCGCTGACCGGCACGCCGTCGGGCTTCGCCGACCTCGACGCGATCACGGGCGGCTTCCAGCCCGGCAACCTCATCATCATCGCCGCCCGCCCCGCGATGGGGAAGAGCGCCCTGGTCACCAACATGGCCGAGAACGTCGCGCTGAACAAGGAGCGCCCGCGGCCCGTCGCGCTCTTCAGCCTGGAGATGTCCGAGGCCGAGCTGGCCCAGCGCTTCGTCGCCTCGCAGGCCTCGATCAAGGGCGACGACCTGCGCAAGGGGCGCCTGCGCGACGAGACGAAGTGGAAGCGCGTCCTGCGCACGGCGGCCGAGTACGACGCCGCGCCGCTCTACATCGACGACTCCTCCGACGTCGGCATCCTCGACGTCCGGGCCAAGGCGCGGCGCCTGCACCAGCAGGCCCAGGCCGACTTCGGCGGCCTCGGGTTGATCATCGTCGACTACCTGCAGCTCATGCGCGCGGACTCGCGCCTGGACAGCCGCGTGCTCCAGGTGGGCGAGATGAGCCGTGGCCTGAAGATCCTCGCGCGCGAGCTCAACGTCCCGGTGATCGCGCTGTCGCAGCTCAGCCGCGCCGTCGAGCAGCGCTCGACGACCGACAAGAAGCCCCAGCTCTCCGACCTGCGCGAGAGTGGATCGATCGAGCAGGACGCCGACCTCGTCATGTTCATCTACCGCGACGAGTACTACTTCCCCGAGACGACCGACAAGCCCGGCGAGGCCGAGCTGATCATCGCCAAGCACCGCAACGGCGGACTGGGCGACATCCCCCTGACCTTCCAGAACGAGTACCCCCGGTTCCTCGGGATGCAGCGCGCCGCATGACCGACGAGATGCCCTGTCCCTTCGCCGTCTGCGACGGCAGCGGCTTCGTCATCGACGAGGCCACCCGCATGGCGACGCCGTGCCGGTGCCGGCCGGCCCAGGTCGAGCGCCGGCGCGCGCGGCGCCTGAGCGCGGTCATCCCGCGCAAGTACCGCGGCGTCTCGTTCGACCGCCCGCCGGTGACCGACATGCCCGAGCCCCAGGTGCGGGTGGTGCGGCGCTTCGTGGCCACGCTGGACGAGAACCTCGACGCCGGCCGCGGCCTGTGGCTGCACGGGACGGTCGGCACGGGCAAGACGACGCTCGCGATGCTCGTCTCGCGCGCGGCGCTCGACGCCGGCCGTTCGGTGGCGATCTACTCGCTGCCCCGCCTGCTGGCCGAGATCCGCGCCACCTTCGAGGACGACGGCGAGGGCTCCTACGTCTCGTTCGTCGACCGCCTCGCCGCGGTCGACCTGCTGCACGTCGACGACGTCGGGGCCGAGAAGACGTCGGAGTGGGTGCTCGAGCAGCTCTACGCGATCGTCAACGCGCGCTACGAGGAGCAGCGCTCGATGGTCATCACCACCAACCTCGAGCGCGACGCGCTCGCGGCCCAGATCACGGAGCGCACGGTGTCGCGCCTGGAGGAGACGTGCACGCTCGTGCCGCTCTTCGGCGAGGACGCGCGGCGCTTCGTCGCCTGACAGACTGCCTGCTCGTATGCCGGGAACGGTGATCGTCGGCGTCCAATGGGGCGATGAGGGCAAAGGGAAGATCGTCGATCTGCTCGCCGAGCGAGCGGACATGGTCGTGCGCTTCCAGGGCGGCAACAACGCCGGCCACACGATCGTGCGCGACGGGCGCAAGTGGGCCTTCCACCTGGTCCCGAGCGGGATCCTCTACCCGGGCAAGCCGTGCGTGATCGGCAATGGCGTCGTCGTCGACCCGCGCGTGCTGACCGAGGAGCTCGACGGCCTGCGGGCCAAGGGCGTCGACGTCTCGGGCCTGAAGCTCTCCGCCAACGCGCACCTGATCATGCCCTACCACCTGATGCTCGACAGCGCGGGCGAGGCCAAGCTCGGCAAGCTCTCGATCGGCACGACCAAGCGCGGCATCGGCCCGTGCTACGCCGACAAGGCGGCGCGGCTGGGCATCCGCGTGCAGGACATGCTCGACGAGAAGATCCTCAAGAAGAAGATCACCGCCGCGCTGGACCCCAAGCGGCTGACGCTGCGGCCGTTCGCCCGCGACCCGCGCCTGGACCTGCAGGCGATGACCGAGGACTACCTGACCTTCGGGCATCGCCTGGAGCAGTTCATCGCCGACACGTCGTCGCTGACCCAGCGCTGCCTCGACGACGGCGGCCACGTGGTCTTCGAGGGCGCCCAGGCGACGATGCTCGACCTCGACCACGGCACCTATCCGTTCGTGACGTCCTCCAACCCCGTGGCCGGCGCGGCGTGCACCGGCGCCGGCGTCGGTCCGCGCGACATCGACGTGATCTGGGGCGTGGCCAAGGCCTACACCACGCGCGTGGGCGCGGGCCCGTTCCCGACCGAGCTCGACGACGCCGTGGGCGAGGACATCCGCCAGCGCGGCGGCGAGTTCGGCACGACGACCGGCCGCCCGCGCCGCACCGGGTGGCTCGACCTCGTGGCGCTGCGCTACGCGTCGCGGCTGAACACGCTCACCGGCCTGGTCATCACGAAGCTCGACGTGTTCAGCGGCTTCGAGCGCCTCCAGGTCTGCACGCGCTACCGCGGCAGCGAGGGCGCGACCTTCGACGCCTTCCCGTACCACCAGTCGGTGCTCCACCACGCCACGGGCGAGTACGAGGAGCTGCCCGGGTGGCAGGAGGACATCTCCGAGGCCCGCTCGCTCTCGGACCTGCCGCAGACCGCGCGCGACTACCTCGACTTCATCGCCGACTTCATCGGCGTGCCGGTCGTCCTCGTCGGCGTCGGCCCCGGCCGCGAGCAGATCGTCCCCACGCCGGCGGCCGACCTCGCCGGCCAGGCAGCGGCGTAGCGCGCCCTCAGAGGTTGCGCACGAAGCGCGCGAGCTCGGGATCGAGCTCGTAGCCGACCGCGCGCCAGAGGGCCGTTGCCTCGACCTCGTCGTGGTCCACGAGTGCGGTCACGCGCCGTGCGCCGTGACCCCGCAGTCGCTCGTGACCGGCCTCCACGAGCCGTCGCCCGATGCCCAGCCGGCGACGCTCGGGGACAACCGCGAGCCGGTACATGTTGCCGCGCCAGCCGTCCCAGGCCGCCACGAGGGCGCCCACGATTCGCCCGCCGTCCTCGGCCACGAGCAGGGCGTCGGTGCCGTGCGCGATGAGCGCGCCGACGCCGGCCGCGTCGTCGGGTGTGGTGGCCGCGGCGCTCCGCGCCCGCGCCCACAGCTCGAGGACCCCCTGGACGTCCTCGGGCCGCGCGACCCGGATGTCCACCTGGGCTGCAGGCGACGCCGCCATGGGCGCCGACGCTAGTCGATCGCGGCCAGGGCGGCCACGACGCGCGCGCCGGCGGCGCCGTCGCCGTAGAGCTCCGGACGCTCGGTGGGCGGCGTGCGATCCAGCGCCGCCAGGGCCGCCTCGCGGTCGAGGTCGACGAGCACGTTCCAGCCGACGTCGACGGTCTCCACCCACTCGGTGCTGTCGCGCATGGTCACGCACGGCACGCCGGCGAGGTAGGCCTCCTTCTGCACGCCGCCCGAGTCGGTCAGGACGGCGCGCGCCCGGCACAGGAGCGCCGTGAACGCGACGTACCCCAGCGGCGGCTGGAGGCGCACGTGCTGGGCCGCCTCGAGCTCGGCAAGCCAGCCGGTGTCCCGCAGGCGCGCGTGGGTGCG
>JAXDHQ010000183.1:0-8676 GCA_034664395.1 Solirubrobacteraceae bacterium
CTCTCGCCGGCGGCGCTCGCCATCCTCACCAACACGTTCTCCGAGGGCGCCGAGCGCAACCGCGCGCTGGGCGTCTGGGGCGCGGTCGCCGGCTCCGGCGGCGCCGCCGGCGTGCTCCTGGGCGGGCTGCTCACGCAGTACGCCGGCTGGGAGTGGGTGCTCTTCGTCAACGTGCCGATCGGCCTCGCCGCCGCCGCGCTCGCCCCGCGCCTGCTCGCGGAGAGCCGCGACGAGGGCCGCGCCCGCGCGTTCGACATCGGCGGCGCGGTCTCGGTGACCGTCGGCCTGGCCCTGCTGGTCTACACGCTGGTCGACGCCAACCGCGCGGGCTGGGGCTCGGCGCGGACGCTCGTGCTCGGCGCGCTGGCGATCGTGATCCTGATCGCGTTCGTGGTCATCGAGCGCCGCCAGCGCCATCCGCTCGTGCCGTTCGACGTCTTCCGCCTGCGCACGCTGCGCGGCGCCAACGCCGTCGCGCTGCTCGTGGCCATGTCGCTGTTCAGCATGTTCTTCTTCATCTCGCTGTACCTGCAGCAGGTGCTGGGCTACGACGCGCTGAAGACCGGCGTCTCCTACCTGCCGCTGGCGCTGAGCATCATCGTCAGCGCAGGGGCCGCCTCGGCGCTGGTCACGCGCATCGGGTTCAAGACGACGCTCGTCGTCGGGATGCTGCTCGTCACGGTCGGGCTGCTGTGGTTCGCGCAGATCTCCCCCCGCGGGACCTACCTCGGCGACGTGCTCTTCCCGTCGCTGGTGGTCGCCGTCGGCCTCGGCTTCGCCTTCGTGCCGGTGACCATCGCGGCCGTGACCGGCATCCGCCCCGACCAGGCCGGCCTGGCCTCGGGGCTGGTCAACACCTCACAGCAGGTGGGCGGCGCCCTGGGGCTGGCGATCCTGGTGGCCGTGGCCAACGGAGCGACGAGCAACGCCATCGCCGGAGGCGTCCACGACCGCGCGGAGGCGCTCACGCGCGGCTTCCAGCACGCGTTCCTGGTGGGCGCCGGCTTCGCCTTCGTCGGCGCGGTGCTGGCGGCGACGCTGATCTCGTCGCGCGACGCGCGCGAGCACGCGCAGGCCGCCCGGCGCGGCGACGCGGCGCCGACACCCAGCGCGGCCTGACGACGCCCCGAGCGCGGCTCCTGCGATCCTGGAGCCGTGCCCGACCTGTCCTCGATCTGCGTCTTCTGCGGCTCCAACGCCGGCAACGACCCCGCGTACCTGGCCGCGGCCGAGGAGGTCGGCGCCGGTCTGGCCGAGCGTGGGATCCGCGTGGTCTACGGCGGCGGACGCGTGGGGCTGATGGGCGCGGTCGCCGACGCCGCGCGGGCAGCC
Organism: Solirubrobacteraceae bacterium; assembly: GCA_034664395.1. Classification (GTDB taxonomy): domain Bacteria; phylum Actinomycetota; class Thermoleophilia; order Solirubrobacterales; family Solirubrobacteraceae; genus JAOPZW01. The sequence goes on from JAXDHQ010000183.1 coordinate 1,333, forward strand.
GGCGGCGAGGTCATCGGGGTCATCCCCCAGCAGATCTTCGACCTGGAGATCGGCCACACCGGCCTCGACGACCTGCGCGTCGTGGGCTCGATGCACGAGCGCAAGGCGCTCATGGCCGAGCTCGCCGATGCGTTCATCGCCCTGCCGGGCGGGATCGGCACGCTCGAGGAGCTCTTCGAGGTGTTCACGTGGGCCCAGCTCGGCCTGCACGCCAAGCCGCTGGGACTGCTCGACGTCGCCGGCTACTACGAGCCGCTGGCCGCCTTCCTGGACCACAGCGTCGATCAGGGCTTCCTGCGCCCGGAGACGCGGGCGATCCTCAGCGTGTCGGACGCGTTCGACGAGCTGCTCGAGGCGCTGCGCGACGCGCGGCCCGCCCCCCGGCCCAAGTGGATCGACCTCGACGAGGCATGACGGCGGTCTTCGACGGCCACAACGATGCGCTCGGCGGGCTGCAGAGGGCCGGCGACCCGCCCGAGCGCTTCCTGACCGGCCTCCCCGACCGCCATGTCGACCTCCCGCGCGCGAAGATCGGCAGGCTGGCCGGCGGCCTGTTCGCCATCAACGCGCCGTCGCCGCCGGGGGAGGTGACCGCCGGCCCGTCGACCTGGCAGATGAGCTACGGCGATCCGGTCGACCACGCGCAGGCGAGCGCCTTCAGCCTCGGCGCGGTCGGCCGCGCCCACGCGCTTGCCGCGGCGAGCGACGGCGCGGTCGTCGTGGCGACGACCGCCGCGGAGCTCGAGCGCTGCCGCGACGACGGGACGCTGGCGATGGTCCTGCACCTCGAGGGCGCCGAGGCGGTCGATCCCGATCTGGCGGCGCTCGACGCCTGGCACGCGGCCGGCGTGCGCTCCATCGGCCTCGTGTGGAGCCGACCCAACGCGTTCGGGCACGGCGTCCCGTTCCGCTTCCCGTCATCGCCGGACACCGGACCGGGCCTGACCGACGCCGGCCGGGCGCTCGTGCGCCGCTGCGCCCAGCTCGGCGTCGCGCTGGACGTCAGCCACCTCAACGCGGCCGGGTTCTTCGACGTCGCCCGCCTGGAGGCCGCGCCGCTCATCGCGTCGCACTGCGCCTGCCACGCCCTGTGCCCGTCGAGCCGCAACCTGACCGACGAGCAGCTCGGCGCGATCGCGGCCGCCGGCGGGATCGTCGGGATCGTCTACGCGGTGCCGTTCGTCCGCGCCGACGGGCGCAACGACGCCGACACGCCGCTGTCGGCGCTGGTCGCGCACGTCCGCCACGCGGTCGAGGTGGCCGGGATCGACCACGTCGGCCTGGGCTCCGACTTCGACGGCGCCACGATCCCGCGCGCGCTCGGCGACGTCGCCGGCCTGCCGCGGCTGCTCGACGCGCTGCGCGAGGACGGCTTCGCCGCCGGCGAGGTCGACGCGATCGCGTGGGGCAACTGGCGGCGGGTGCTCGAGCGCGCCTGGAGCGGCTAGCGCACCACCGGCGTGCGGTCCCAGGCGCGGCGGGCGCGGTCGAAGGCGTCCCAGTCGATGGGCGGTGGCGCCTTGGGGCCGCGGCCACCGCCGCCCCCGCCTCCGCCCCCGTCGTCGCCGCCGTCGTCGCCGCGGCGGGTGCCGCGCACCAGCCACGCGGCGACGCAGGACGTCTCGATGCCCACGACGATCAGCACCGCCCCGAGGAGCTCGCCGCCGCCGACCACGACCGCGAGCGCGCCGGCGGCGTAGCAGCCGCTCGTGAGGGCGAGCAGCACGCGCGCGGCGCACCGGTGCACCGCCGGCGCGGGGGCGCCGAGGAACGCGCGCCACATGGAGGCGCACACGATGGCGGCAAGGCCCGCCTTCGCCAGAACCGGCAGCGCGGACACGGTCGTGTCGAGCCTACCCCCGATCTGGCCCGGGTGCCAGCACTGTCCCCGTCCGATCGGGAACTGGCAGCCGACGTTGCCGGCGATGGCGAGTGCGAGGCCGTGCACCGCCGCCCGGAGCGTCGCTCACCCCGCCGGCGCGCCCCGGGCGGCGCCCGGATACGGCGGCTGGGGATCGGGGTCGGGGAGCTGCAGGAGCACCTCATCGCCGTCGAGCTCGTGCACCATGATCCGCTTGTACCCGAACGTGAGCGCGTGTGCTCGCGCTGCGGTCTCCGCCTCCGCGCGGGTGCGGTGCTCGGAGATCGGCGTCGGGTCGTCGTCGACCGTCACGACCCAGCGTTCGCCGTGCCGTATGCCACGCACGTGGACGGCCCCGGCGTGGACGTACGGCCCGGCGGGAGGAGATCCTCGTCGGCGCGCCATGCACCGGTCTGTAGGACGCCGCCGCCCGGCGGCAACGCCCCGCGACCCGACCTACAGCGCCTTGAGCTCCTCGGTGATCTCCCCCACCGACGTCTTGGCGTCGCCGAACAGCATCGCCGTCTTGTCGTTGTAGAAGAGCGGGTTGTCGATGCCGGCGAAGCCGGAGTTCATCGATCGCTTGAGGACGATCACGCTCCCGGACTCGTCGACGTTGAGGATCGGCATCCCGTAGATCGGGCTGTCGGGCTTCGTGCGCGCGTCCGGGTTGGTGACGTCGTTGGCGCCGATCACGAGCGAGACGTCCGTGCGCGGGAACTGCGAGTTCGCGTCGTCCATCTCCTTGAGCTGCTCGTAGGGGACGTCCGCCTCGGCGAGCAGCACGTTCATGTGCCCGGGCATGCGCCCCGCGACCGGGTGGATGGCGAACGACACCTCGATGCCCTTCTGCTCCAGGAGCTTGGTCATCTCGCGCACGGCGTGCTGGGCCTGGGCGACGGCCATGCCGTAGCCCGGGACGATGACCACGCGGCTGGCGTAGGCCATCTGGATCGCGGCGTCGGCCGCGCTCGTGGACCGCACCGTGCGCTCGACGCCGTCGTCGCCCACGCCGCCCGTCGTGACGACGCCGCCGAAGCCGCCGGCGACGATCGACGGGATCGAGCGGTTCATGGCGTTCGCCATGAGGTTGGTCAGGATCGAGCCCGACGCGCCGACGATCATGCCGGCCACGATCAGCGCCGTGTTGTTCAGCGCGACGCCGGTCGCCGCCGCGCTCAGACCGGTGAACGCGTTCAGCAGCGAGATCACCACGGGCATGTCGGCGCCGCCGATCGGCAGCACCACGAAGTTGCCCAGCGCGGCCGCCGCCAGCAACAGCACGATCATCAGCAGGCCCGAGTGCGAGCCGGCGACGATCGCCACCGCGCACGCCACCGCGATCAGCAGCAGCACCAGGTTGACGAGCTGCTGGGCGCGCCCGAGCGTGATCGGCCGCCCGGGCAGGAGCTCCTGCAGCTTGGCGAAGGCGATGTTCGAGCCCCAGAACGAGATCGAGCCGATGATCGCCGCGAACAGGGTGAAGATCGCCACGTACGTCGGCGCGTCGACGAAGCCGTGGGAGTGGCGGAACTCGACCCACGCGATGAGCGCCACCGCGCCGCCGCCGACGCCGTTGAACAGCGCCACCATCTGCGGCATCGCGGTCATCTTCACGTTGCGGGCCGCGGGGACGCCGACGATGGTGCCGATCACCACGCCGACGATGATCAGGACCCAGTTGCCCATCCCCGGGATGAGCAGCGTCGCCACGACGGCGATCGCCATGCCCACCGCGGCGATCCGGTTGCCGCGCACCGCCGTGCGCGGGCCGGTCAGCCCCATGAGCCCGTAGATGAACAGCGCGAACGCGACGATGTACAGCAGCGCGACGAGGTCGGTGCGGCTCACTTCTCCTCCTCCGCGCGCGACGTGGGCTTGCTCTTGAACATCTCGAGCATGCGGTCGGTGACCAGGAAGCCGCCGACGACGTTGATCGTGCCGAAGATGATCGCGAGGACCAGCAGCAGCTTGTTGAGCGTGCCGTCGACGCCGAGCCCGAGGACGATGATGCCGCCGAGCACGACGATGCCGTGGATGGCGTTGGTGCCCGACATCAGCGGCGTGTGCAGCGTGTTCGGCACCTTGGAGATCGTCAGGTAGCCGGTGAAGCCGGCCAGCACGAGGATCGCGAGGTTGGTGAGCAGCATCAGGCGGTGACCTCCTGGCCCTCGCGCACGACGCAGGCGCCGGCGATGACCTCGTCGTCGAAGTTCAGCGCGACGTTGCCCTCGTCGTCGAGGAACAGCTCGAGCAGCGACTGGACGTTGCGGGCGTAGAGCTGGCTGGCGTGCTCGGGCATCGTCGCCGGCAGGTTCAGCGGCGACACGATCGTGACGTCGTGCTCGACCGTGACCTCGCCGGGCGTCGTCAGCTCGCAGTTGCCGCCCGCCTCGCCGGCGAGGTCGACGATCACCGAGCCCGGCTTCATGCCCTCCACCGCCTCGGCGGTGACGAGCTTCGGCGCCGGGCGGCCCGGGACCAGCGCGGTCGTGATGACCACGTCGAAGCGCTTGATCGCGTCGGTCAGCGCCTGCTGCTGCTGAGCGCGCTCCTCCTCGGTCAGCTCGCGGGCGTAGCCGCCCTCGCCCGCGGCCTCGAGGCCGAGGTCGAGCCACTGCGCGCCGAGCGACTGCACCTGCTCGGCGACCTCGGGACGCACGTCGTAGCCGGTCGTCTGCGCGCCGAGCCGGCGCGCGGTCGCCAGCGCCTGCAGGCCGGCGACGCCGGCGCCCCGGACGAGCACCTTGGCCGGCGGGATCGTGCCCGCGGCGGTCATGAGCATCGGGTAGAAGCGCGTGGAGTGCTCGGCGCCCAGCAGCGCGGCCTTGTAGCCGGCGACGTTGGACTGCGAGGACAGCGCGTCCATCGACTGCGCGCGCGAGATCCGCGGGATGGCCTCCATCGCGAACGCGGTCACGCCCGCGCCGGCGAGCGCGCGCAGCGTCTCGGGCTGGGTGCGCGGCGCCAGGAAGCCGACGAGGATCCCGCCGCGGCGCAGCCGCCCGATGTCCTCCTCGACCGGCGGGGCGACCTTGACCACCACGTCGGCATCCCACGGGTCGCCGATGGTGGCCCCCGCGTCGATGAACAGCTCGTCGGGAATCAACGCACCCACGCCCGCTCCGGACTCGACCACCACCTCGACGCCCTTGGCCTGCAGGCGCTTGATGACCTCCGGAACCATGGCGACGCGGCGTTCTCCCGCGGCCCTCTCTCTAGGAACTCCGACCCTCATGAGGGCCGGCAACCTATCCGAAAGGGCGCAGCCGACGCCGGCACGCTGGCCGACGCGGCGCTCTCACGGCCGTGGGCGGATGGGCAGCGGCCGTCGCGCGAGCGCGGTCAGCGCCTGACCGGTGACCCAGACCGGCGTCTGGCGGCTCGTGCGCGAGTAGCGCACCGAGCCGTCGCCGGCGGTCAGCGTCCGCAGGTAGGCCAGGGGGGTGCGCGAGCCGTTCCGGCGCACGCGTCCGGGGTCGCGACCGGCGGCCAGCAGCGCCTGCACCGCCCATGCGGTCGACTGCGCGTTGGAGCCGGCGCCGGGCAGCAGCGGGAAGCCGCCGTCGGGGTTCTGGCGGGCGAGCAGGTAGCGCACGGCCCGCGTCACGACGCGCCCGCGGCGGTCGCCGCCGGCCACCAGCGCCTGGACCGCGCCCGCGGTGTCGTCGATGCCGCTCGGGCCGCCGCGCCCGGCGAAGTTGAAGCCGCCGTCGCGGTTGGCCTCGCCCTCGATCCAGCGCACGCCCGAGCGCACCTGGCGGTCGCCGGCGCCGGCGGCGCGCAGGGCGAGGACGGCGAACGCGGTCAGGTTCACCTGGCGCTGCCACGAGCCGTCGGCGCCGCGTGCGCGCAGCAGCCGCGCGACGAGGTCGGTCCCGCCGGCGCGCCGCGGCGAGACGCCCTGGGCGACGAGGCCGAGGATCGTGCGCTCGACGTCGCCGACGTCGCGCATGCGCGGGGCGATCACGGCCAGGTAGCGCGCGGCGCCGGCGTCGCGGTGGCCCGCGGCGGCGAGCCCCATCGCCGCCCACGCGGTGTAGAGCGGCGTGGAGGGCTGCCCGCGGTCGCCCCCGAACCCGCCGTCGCCGTTCTGGGCGGAGAGCAGGAAGGCGCTCGGGCTCGCCGCCCGGGCCGGCGCCGGCGCGGCGGCGAGCGCCGCCACGACGACGACGATCGCCACGGCCACGGCGCCCGCGGGCTCCCAGCGGATCTCGAAGCGCTCGCGGAAGCGCATCAGCGCGCGCACGAACGCGGGCCCGAAGGCGAGGCAGAAGGCGACGTTGCCGACCGCGTGGACGACGTTGAACGTCAGCGACGTGGCGCTGAAGGCCAGGTAGCCGTCCAGCGTGTGCGCGCCCGAGAACGTCACCCAGGTCGAGAAGTCGAGGATCGCCCCGAACAGCAGGCCGGCGACGCCGCACGCGACCGCGAGCGGCACGCGTCCGAGGCGCCGGCCGCTGACCGCGCCCAGCGCCGCGCCGAGCACGCCGCACAGGCCCCAGGCGCCCATCTGCCACGGCGTCCACGGGCCCTGTCCGAACACCACGTTGGAGGCCAGCGCCGCCACCGCGCCGACCGCGAAGCCGGGCGCGCCGCCGAGGGCGAAGCCGCTGAGCAGGACGATGTCGGTGATCGGCTTGACGTTGGGCAACGGCGCGAAGGCCACCCGGCCGAGCGCGGCGAGCGCGGCGAGCGTGGCCACGAGCGCCAGCACCTTCGACGACGGGTGGCTGCGCTCGTACCATGCGAAGCCGGCGGCGAGGGCGAGCCCGAGGACGGCGAAGGAGCCGAGCTGCCAGGTCACGAGGCCACCTCCATGGTCATGCGCCGGCGCAGGGCCTCGGCGCCCGCCTCGGGGGTCAGGGCGCCGACGATCCGCGCGGTCTCGGTCGCGAAGTACCAGCCGCCGGTGAGGATCTCCTTCACGGGACCGTCGGCGATCGGCCGCCCGTCGGCCAGCAGCACGACGCGCTGCGCGACCGCCGCGGCGAACTCGGCGTCGTGGGTGGCGACCAGCACGGCGGCGTCGAGCCCGCGCAGGCGAGCCGCCAGGTCGGCCTTGGCGGCGCGGTCCATGCCGCGCGTGGGCTCGTCGAGCAGGACGGCCGCCGGGGGCTCGCCGCCGTCGAGCACGACGGCGAGGGCCAGGCGCTGGCGCTCGCCGCCGGAGAGGTCGCGCGGGTGGCGCTCGGGATTCACGGCGAGGCCCGCGGCCTCCAGCGCGCGCGCTCCGGCTTCCTCGCGGACGTGCTCGTGCAGGAGGTAGTCGTTGGGGTTCTGCAGCAGCAGCGCCACGCGTCCGGCCGCGTCCACGCGGCCCCGCGTCGGGCGCTGGAGGCCGCCGAGGTGGCGCAGCAGCGTGGACTTGCCGGCGCCGTTGCGGCCCATCAGCGCGACGCGCTCGCCGGGCGCCAGGTGCAGGTCGACGTCGCGCAGGATCGCCCGCCCGCCCGCCAGCTCGTGCCACAGGCCGCGGCAGC
>JAXDHQ010000184.1:0-9908 GCA_034664395.1 Solirubrobacteraceae bacterium
GGCACGCCGAGCTCGCCGCCGCGGCCACGGCCCGCCCGGCCGCCGCGCGGGCCGGGCACCTGCGCCTGGCCGGCCGCGACGACCTCGCCCTCGAGCAGCTCGTGCGCGCCGCGAACGACGCGTGGGCGGTCACCGCGCTGACCGAGGCCGCGGGGTTCCTGCGCGAGGCCGCCGAGCTCGCGCCCGACGACGCCGCCGTGCACCTGCGGCTGGCCGAGACCGAGGCGTGGCGCGGGCGCCGCGAGGCCGCCGACGAGTCGTTCGCCGACGCGATCGTCCGCTGCGACCGCCGCGACCACGACGCACTGGCGCGGGCGTGGATCCGCCGCGCGCGGTGGTGCCGTGGCTCGCTGTGCGACCCGCGCGCCAGCGGCGAGGCGGCCCGCCACGCGCTCGAGCTGCTCGGCGGCCGCGACGACGTCGAGCCCGAGCGGCTGGCCGAGGCGCTGGCGCTGCTGGCGTGGCCGGAGGCGGTGGGCGGCGAGCTGGCCGAGGCGCGACGGCTGATGGAGCGCATCGAGGAGCTCGAGCCGCTCGCCGCCGACGACCTCCTCCGCCACGACGTCGCGCTCGCGCACGCCCACGTGCTGCTGTGCGGCGGCGACCTCGGCCAGGCGCTCGAGGTCTTCCTCGAGGCAGCCGCGGAGGCCCGCCGCGCGCGCCGTGCCGACCTCGCCTATGCCGCCTGGATCAACGCGGCGTGCGCGGCGGCGGCGACCGGCGACCTGCGCCGCGCCCTCGTGCTCGCCGACCGCTGCCTGCTCGACGTGCGCGGCATCGGCCCGCTCGAGGTCCAGGCGCTCGCCGCGCGCGCCCTGCTGCTCGTCCGCCTCGGCCGCCCCGGCGACGCGCGGACGGCCGCCGCCCTGCAGCGCGACATCGCAGCCGCCGTCGGCGACCCCTCCCTGCAGGCGGTGGCCGAGCACGACGGCGGGCTCGTGGCGTTCGCGGCCGGCGACTGGGACGAGGCGGTGCGGCGCCTGGACGCCGCGCTCGACGCGCGGGCCCCGGTGAGCCGGCCGGTCGCGCTGCTCACGCGGGCCGAGGCGCTCACGCGCCTGGGGCGGCTCGACCACGCCCGGCGCGACGTGCGCGCGACGGCGCTCGAGCCGCTGACGCCCGCCGACTTCCCGGCCGCGCTCGTCCCGCGCCTCACCCGGGTCCAGGGGCTGATCGCCGCCGCCGCCGGCGACCCCGTGCTCGCCCGCCGGCGCCTGGAGGAGGCGGCCGCCGGGTGGCGCGCGCTCGGAGCCGGCCTCGACGGCGCGATCGAGGGCTGGCAGGCCACGCTGGTCGACTTCGGGCGCGTGCCCGTCGCCGGACTGGTCGAGCCCGACCGCGAGCTCGATCGCGTTCGCGCCGACCTGGCGGCGCTGGATGCCGTCCCGATCGCCTGACGCAGAGGAGCAAGATGCCGACCGTCATCGACAGCGCCACGAGTGCCGCCCCGCCGGAGGAGGTGTGGAAGCTGCTCTACGACCCGGCGCGCTTCCCGCAATGGTGGGCGGGGATGGAGCGCGCCGAGGTCGGCGAGGCGAGCGCCGACGGCGAGCGCTCCTTCACCTACTGGTACGAGGGCTATCCCGACTTCCCGATGCCGCAGGTCCTGCGGACCGAGCAGGACGGCCGGCGCATCACGATCTCCTGCCTGGTCTCCAACGTGGCCCTCGCCTGGCGCCTGGAGGAGGCGCCGGGCGGGGGCACGCGGATCGACGTGGAGGCCAGCCTGCCCGAGGAGGAGGCGGCGCGCCTGGAGACGTTGCGCGACAGCCTCGGCGTCTCGGTGCGCCGGCTGGCCGAGCGGGCGGCCGCTACGGGCGCGCCTCCAGGACGAGGTTGAACGGCGTCTCGGCCGCACGGCGGACCCGGGAGAAGCCGGCCTGCTCCAGCACGGCCCGCAGGCGCGCCTCGCCGGCCTGGGCGCCGAGGCTGTAGCCGCCCTCCTGGGCCAGCGCGCTCGGGGTGCACAGGCTGGTGGAGGCCGAGTAGTAGATCCGCCCGACCGGGTTGAGGTTGTCCTCCAGGCGGTCGTTGGCGTACGGCTCGACCAGCAGCCAGGTGCCGTCGGGCACGAGCGCCTCGCGGATGTGGCGCGCGGCGCCCACGGGGTCGCCCATGTCGTGCAGCGCGTCGAAGATGCAGACGAGGTCGTAGTCGGCGCCGCCGAAGCCGCGGGCGTCGGCGACCTCGAAGCTGACCCGGTCGGCCACGCCGGCGCGCTCGGCCGCCCGGCGGGCGGCCTCGATCGAGCCCTCGTGGTAGTCCGAGCCGACGAACGTCGACTCGGGGAACGCCTGGGCCATGATGATCGTCGAGGCGCCGTGGCCGCAGCCCACGTCGGCCACGCGCGCGCCGGCCGTGAGCTTGGCCTGCACGCCCTCCAGGGCCGGGATCCAGCTCGACACGAGGTTCGCCACGTAGCCGGGGCGGAAGAAGCGCTCGGTGCCGTGGAAGAGGTCGTGGTCGTGCTCGTGCCAGCCGAAGCCCTCGCCGGTGCGGAAGACGCGCTCGATGTGCGGCTCGTCCTTGACCACCGCCGAGGCGAGCTGGAAGGCGCCCGGCAGGTACGCGGGCCCGTCCTCCTGGGCCATGGTCAGCGCCTGCTCGGGCGTCAGGTGGAAGGTCTCGGACCCGACGTCGTAGGTGACGTAGCCGCTGGCCGCCATGGCCGACAGCCACTCGCGCACGTAGCGCTCGGCGGTGGCGGTCCGCTCGGCGAGCTCGGCCGGCGTGAACGGCTCGCCGCCGGCCATGGCCCGGAAGAGGCCCAGGCGCTCGCCGAGGATGACGAGCGGGAAGTTCAGCGCCGCCCCGAAGTCGGCGACGAACTGGCCCAGGACGGCGTCGAGGCGGCCCTGGTCGATGGTGGGAGTGGTGGTGCTCATGCGCCGATCGTCGGCGGCGCCCGTGGAGGCGCCGTCAAGGCGTCGTCAAAATGCGCGTCATGGACCTGGGACTGGACGGCAAGGTGTGCGCGGTGACGGGGGCGAGCAGCGGCATCGGCCTCGAGGTCGGACGGCGGCTGTGCGCCGAGGGCGCTCGCGTGCTCTTCGTCGGGCGCGACCCCGAGCGGCTGGCGCGGGCGGCCGCGGACTGCGGCGGCGAGTACCTGGCCGTCGACGTCACCGACCCCGACGCCGACGAGCGCGTGGTCGCGACCTGCGCCGAGCAGATGGGCGGCATCGACGTGCTGGTCAACAACGCGGGCACGAGCTACGCCAAGGCCCTCGACGAGCTCACCGACGCGGACTGGCAGGGCCAGTGGGAGCTGAACGTCATGGCGCCGATGCGGCTGATGCGAGCGGCGGCGCCGCGAATGGCGCAGCGCGGCGGCGGGCGCATCGTCAACGTCTGCTCGAGCGCCGGCAAGCGCCCGTCGCTGACCAACGCCGCCTACTCGGTGACCAAGGCGGCCGAGCTGTCGCTCTCGCGCGTGTTCGCCGACGCGTGGGCGCCGCACGGCGTGCTCGTCAACGCCGTCGCTCCGGGAGCGGTCGCCACGCCGCTGTGGGTGGCCGAGGGCGGCCTCGCCGAGCAGACGGCGGCCGTCCGGGGCGTGTCGCGCGAAGAGGCCCTGGAGGCCCAGGCGGGCAAGGCGCCGATCGGGCGCCTGGGCGAGCCGGGGGAGATCGCCGACGTGATCGTCTTCCTCTGCAGCGAGCGGGCGAGCAACGTCGCGGGCGCCGCGTGGTCGGTCGACGGCGGCACCGTGGCCACCATCGTCTGACGCGACCCCGAAGGTAGCCTTCGGCCCGATGCCCGCCTCCACCGCCGCCGTCGGCAAGAGCTACCCGGCGCTGACCTACGCGGTCGGCCGCGAGAAGATCCGCGAGTACGCGCTGGCCGTCGGCGAGAGCAACCCGCTGCACCTCGACGTCGACGCCGCGCGCGCGGCCGGCTACCGCGACGTCGTGGCGCCGCCCATGTTCGCGGTCGTCTACAGCGCGCCGGCCATGGGCCCGGCCCTTTTCGACCCCGAGGTCGGGATCGACTTCGCGCTCATGGTCCACGGCGGCCAGGAGTTCCGCTGGGGCCCGCTCGTCGTTGCCGGCGACGAGATCTCGACCACGGTGACGGTCGGGTCGATCGACCGCCGCGAGAGCCTGAGCTTCTACGTCTTTCAGTCCGTGTCCACCAACCAGGACGGCGACACCGTGTGCGTCGGGACCTGGACCAACATCGTGCGAGGGGGCTGACGTGCAGACCGGCGACGCGATCCCCGAGCTGAAGGTGACCCCGGACAAGTACCTGACCGTCCGCTACGCGGGCGCCTCGGGCGACTTCAACCCGATCCACATCGACGAGGACTTCGCCCGCCAGGTCGGCCTGCCCGGGAGGATCCTGCACGGGCTGTGGACGATGGCCCAGGTCGCGCGCGCGCAGACCGACGCCGGCGGTGGCCCGTACAGCCTGCGCCGCCTGCAGGTGCAGTTCCGCGGCATGGGGCTACCCGAGCGCGAGGTGACGGTCACCGGCACGGTCACCGAGCTGCGCGACGGCGTCGCGGTCGTGCACGCGGTGGCCGAGCAGGACGGCCGCGCGATCATCCGCAACGCCGAGGCCGAGATCGCCCAGGACTGACGCCGGCCCGCCCGCGGGCGGGCGCGCCGGGCGTCCCGGCCCGGCCGCTTCCTACAATCGGGGGTGGTGCTCACACCCCGCCAAGAGCTGATCCTGCGCAAGGTCGTCGAGGTGCACACGGCGACGGGGCTGCCCGTGGCCTCGAAGACCCTGGCCGGCGACCCCGAGATCGACTGCGGGCCGTCGACGATCCGCAACGAGCTGTCGATGCTCGAGGAGCAGGGCCTGCTCGCGCATCCGCACACCTCCGCGGGGCGCGTGCCCACCGACGCCGGCCACCGCTTCTACGTCGATCGCCTGCTCGTGGGGCGCGACCTCGTCCCCGCCGGGCGCGCCCTGGAGCTCCAGCTCGTGCGCCGCGAGGTCGACGAGGCGATGCGCGTGACGACCGAGACGCTGTCGCAGGTCACCAACCTGCTGGCGATCGTCTCGGCGCCGCCGATCGACACGGCGACCGTCCGCCACGTCGAGGTCCTGTCGCTGCAGCCGCAGGTGCTGATGGTCGTCGTCATCACCTCGACCGGCGGCGTGACCAAGAAGGTCTTCACGTTCGAACGGCCGGTCGACCAGGGCCTGTCCGCGTGGGCCGGCGAGTACCTCAACGAGCGCCTGGAGGGCGTCAGCCTCGGGGCGCGCACGCTGCACTCGCGCCTGGCCGACCCGTCGCTGGGCCTGACCGAGCGCTCGTTCCTCGAGCGCCTGACGCCGGCGTTCACGGAGCTCGCCGCGACCGCCGAGGACACCCTCTACGTCGACGGCGCCGCGCGCCTGCTGTCCGAGCATCGCATCCAGGACCTGACCGAGATCAACGTGCTCATGGGCTTCCTGGAGCGCCGCGTCGCGCTGCTGCACGTCCTGAGCGAGGCGCTCGGACGCCGCGACGTCCTGGTCCGGATCGGCCACGAGAACGAGGCGCCGGCCCTGCACTCGCTCGCGCTCGTCGCCTCCGGCTACGGGCTGCCGTCCCGTCACCTGGGCACCGTCTCGCTGATCGGGCCCGTGCGCATGGACTACGGCGCGGCGATCCGCACCGTGCGCGAGGCCGCCCGCCAGCTCTCGCGCTTCATCGAGGACGTGTACGAGTGATGGCCGGCACCCGACCGCGCGACCCGTACGAGATCCTCGGCGTCCCGCGCGACGCCGACGAGACGCAGATCAAGAAGGCGTTCCGCCGGATGGCGCGCGAGCTGCACCCCGACGTCAACCGCCACGACCCCGACGCCGAGGAGAAGTTCAAGGAGGCCGCCGAGGCCTACGAGATCCTCTCCGACTCCGAGCGCCGCGCCACCTACGACCGCTACGGCCACGACGGCCTGCGCTCCGGCGGGTTCTCGCCCAACTTCGAGGGCTTCGGGTCGATCTCGGACCTCTTCGACGCGTTCTTCGGCAGCGCGTTCGGCGCCTCGGCCCGCGGGGGCCCGATGCAGGGCGGCGACATCGCCGTCAGCGCGCAGGTCACGCTGGCCCAGGCGGCCACCGGCGATCAGGTCGAGCTGAGCTTCGAGGCCGTCGACGCGTGCGAGCGCTGCCACGGCAACGGCGCCGAGCCGGGCACGCCGATCGTCACCTGCGATCGCTGCGGCGGCCACGGGATCCTGCAGGCGGTGTCGCGCTCGCCCTTCGGGCAGGTCGTGCGCCAGGTCGCGTGCGACGTCTGCGGCGGCGACGGCCGCCGGGCCCAGCAGCCGTGCCAGCGCTGCGACGGCCGCGGGCGCGAGGTGCGCCGGCGCACGCTGCGCGTCGACGTCCCCGCCGGCATCGCCGACGGCCAGCGCATCCGGCTGGCCGGCCGCGGCCACGCCGGCGAGCACGGCGGCCCGCCGGGCGACCTCTACGTGCTCGTCCACATCGCCGCCGACGAGCGCTTCGTCCGCGACGGCGACGACCTCATCACGGCCATCGACGTCGCCGCGCCGGTCGCGGCCCTGGGCGCCAAGCTCGCCGCGCCGTCGCTCGACGGCGACGTCGAGGTCGAGGTCGAGGCCGGCACGCAGCCCGGCGCGATCCTCACCGTGCACGGTCACGGCATGCCGCGCCTGCGCCGTCCCGGACGCCGCGGCGACCTGCGCGTGGTGGTGAACGTCGTCGTCCCGCGGCGGCTGACCAAGGAGCAGCGCCGCCTGGCCAAGCAGCTCGCCGAGTCGATGACCGACGACAACCTCGCCGGCGACGAGTCGCTGCTGGGCAAGCTCAAGCGCCTGATCGGGTAGCGCCGCGATGATCCGCCTGGCCGTGCGCGTGCGCCGCGAGCAGGCCGAGCTCGTGCTCGCCGAGCTGCTCGAGCTGGCGCCCTCGGGCGTCGAGGAGCGCGAGGACGGCGAGGTCGTCGAGTACGCGATCTACGGCGCGCCGGGCGAGCTTCCGGCCCTGCCCGACCTGTACGCGGCGGCCGGCGGCGCGCTCGTCGAGGTCTCCACCAGCGAGGTGGCCGACGACTGGCACGAGCGCTGGCGGGAGTTCCACCAACCGGTCGAGATCGGCGGCCGCGTGCTCGTCCGCCCGCCGTGGTCGCCGGCGCCGCGCGCGGGGGTGCTCGACGTCGTCGTCGACCCGGCCCAGGCGTTCGGCACCGGCGCCCACCCGACCACGCGCCTGTGCCTCGAGCTGCTGCTCGAGCTCGACCCGCCGGGCGGCGCGCTGGCCGACGTCGGCTGCGGCTCGGGCGTGCTCGCGATCGCGGCCGCGCGGCTGGGCTTCGACCCGGTGGTCGCGCTCGATCACGACCCGGAGGCCGTCCGGGCCACGACCGAGAACGCGGCGGCCAACGGCGTGACCGTGCGCGCGCTGCGTCACGACCTGCTGCGCGACGGTCCCGCGCCGGGGGCGCCGACCGTACTCGCCAACCTGCTGCGCCCGCTGCTGCTGCGGGTCGCCGCGGACGGCTTCGCCGGCGAGGCGCCGCGGACGCTGATCGCCAGCGGCCTGCTCGCGCACGAGGGCGACGAGATCGCGGATGCGTTCGCGCGCCACGGCCTGCGCGAGGCCGCGCGGCGCCACGGTGGAGAGTGGGTCGCGCTCGCGCTGCGGCGGTAGGGTCGCGCCATGAGCGCGCGCGAGGATCTGTCCTTCGCCAGCGGCGCCGACACCTGCGCCGCATGGCTCTACCGCCCGTCCGACGCCGCCGAGGCGGTGCCGTGCGTGGTCATGGCCCATGGCTTCAGCGCCACGCGGGCCGATCGCCTGCCGGCGTACGCCGAGCGCTTCGCGGACGCGGGGTTCGCCGTGCTGCTGTTCGACTACCGACACTTCGGCGACTCGACCGGCGCGCCGCGCCAGCTCCTGGACATCGGGCGTCAGCAGGCCGACTATCGCGCGGCGATCGCCTTCGCCCGCACCCTGCCGGGCGTCGACCCGGAGCGCATCGCCCTCTTCGGTTCGTCGTTCTCGGGCGGCCACGTCGTGGTCGTCGCGGCCGGCGATCCGTCGATCGCCGCCGTCGTCGCCCAGGCCCCGTTCGCCGACGGGATCCCGACCGTGCGCGCCGCGCCGCTGGGCAACGTCGTGCGCGGGGCGGTCGAGGGCGTGGCCGACCAGCTCGGCGCGCTGCTCGGCCGTCCGCCGCGGACGATCCCCGCGGTCGGGCCGCCGGGCTCCTTCGCGGTCATGACCGCGCCCGAGGCGCAGCCGGGCTTCGATCGCATGGTCGCCGTCGACTCGCGCTGGCGCAACGAAGTCGCCGCCCGGATCATGCTGCGCGTCGGCACCTACCGGCCCGTACGTGCGGCAGCCCGCGTCGCCTGCCCGCTGCTGGTCTCCGTCTGCGACGGCGACGAGACGACGCCCCCCGGACCCGCCCTCGAGCTGGCCGAGCGCGCGCCGCACGGCGAGGTCGTGCGCTACCCGATCGGCCACTTCGACGTCTACTTCGGCGACGCGTTCGAGCGCGCGGTCTCCGACCAGGCCTCGTTCCTGCAGCGCCACCTCGCCCGCGTCGCCGACCCGCTCGCCGGATAGGCGCGGACGCCAAGGACCATTCCCGACCGCGGCAGGGTGCCCTAACACATGCTGCCCTTCGCGCTTCTGGCCCGCCGCGGCTGCCCGACGACCGGGTGCATCGCCCTCTCGCTGGCCGCCGAGTTCGCCCGGGTGCGCGGGGAGCGGGCCGAGGCGGCGCTCGACGAGCTCGCCGCCTGGCTCGGCGCCGCGCGCTGCGACGACCCGGTCGAGCAGATCGAGGCTGTCGCCGGGCTGGCGGCCACGCACCTGGAGGCGGTCGTCCTGCGCTCGGCCATCGAGGACCTGCTGCTCGACCGCGTGGCGATCGACGGCGCGGGCCACCCGCTGCTGCTCGCCGTCGTCTGCGCCGAGGCCGCCGGCCGCGCCGGGCTGCCGGTCGGCATCGTGGCCGGCGCCGACGGCGCCTTCGTCGCCCACCGCGAGCTGGCCGCGCCCCTGATCGTCGATCCCGCGCTCGGAGCGGTCCGCGACGCGCGGACGCTGTCCGGCACCGTGGCATGGCAGTGCTCGCACCAGGTCGCGGCGCGGATCCTCAACCGGATCGGCGAGCGCGCCGAGCGCGTCGGACACGTGCCGTGGGCGCTGCGCGCGGCCGAGCTGCGCCTGGCGCTGCCGTTCGACGCCGCCACGCGCGAGCGCCTGCGGGCCGACCTCGGGCGCGTTCGCGCGCGCCTGAACTAGCGCTCAGACGACGCGGCGCGCCCAGGAGAACTCGTGCCGGCGCCAGCCGTCGAACAGCGGCGACACGTACACCCCCTGGTCGCTGGCGTGGATCATCCAATCGGGGCTGAGCGCGATCCCCTCGTGGACGATCCGGCGCTCGGTCGCCTTCTGCCAGAAGCGCCCGCGGCCGAAGAAGAGCAGGTCGGCGGGGCGCACCTGCGACAGGCGCAGCCGCTGCCCGCGACGGATCTCGCCCGCCTGCTGGGCCGCGGTGCGCCCGCCGATGCGGGCGAGCCCGGTCTCCTTGAACACGCGCCAGGCCAGGCCCGAGCAGTCGTAGCCGCCGCGCGCCTGCCAGCCGCCGGGCCGGTCGAGCGTGCCGCCCCAGACGTAGGGCATGCCGATGCGGGCCACCGCGATCCGCAGCGCGGCGCGCTGGCGGGCGCTGTAGCGGGGCAGGACGAAGCGACTCAGCGCGTCGCGGGCGCCCTGGACCTCCCAGCCTGCGAACGCGAGCACGCGCGCCAGCGAGTGGGCGGCCTCGGCGCGGGTGATCGGCTGCCAGGGGTAGAGCTCCTCGCGCTCGTCGGCGGCGGGGTGATCGAAGCGCAGGCCGAGCAGGCGGGCGACGACCTCGCCGCCGAAGCGCGGCGGCGGGTTCAGGCCAGCGCCGCGCGCCTGGGCCTGCACGGCGGCGACGACGTCGC
>JAXDHQ010000185.1:0-3702 GCA_034664395.1 Solirubrobacteraceae bacterium
CTCGTCGACGCCGACGGCAGGCCCGTGGACCCGAGCGACGTGGTCAAGGGGTTCGAGGTCCGCCCCGGCGAGTACGTGGTGCTCGACGACGACGAGCTCAAGGCGGCGGCCGCCGCCAAGCGCAAGACCGTCGACATCGAGCACTTCGTTCCGCGCGAGCAGATCGACCCCGACGTCTACGAGCGCCCCTACTACCTCGCCCCGCAGGACGGCGCCGAGGAGGGCTACGCCGTCCTGGCCGCCGCGCTGCGCCGGACCGGGCGGGTCGGCGTCGGGCGCGTCGTGCTGCGCTCGCGCGAGCAGCTCGTCGCGGTGGTCGAGGCCGATCGCGCGCTGCGCATGCACACGCTGCGCTACGCCGACGAGCTCGTGTCGGCCGACGAGCTCGACCACCCCCCGCTGCGCCGCAAGCCCGACGCCAGGATGGTGAAGATGGCGCGGACGCTCGTGGAGGGCCTCACCGCGAAGTTCCGCCCCCAGCGATATCACGACACCTACCGCGAGCGGGTCATGGAGCTGGTGGCGCGCAAGGCGCGCGGCGAGGAGATCGACGTCGAGGCCGCCCCGCCGCCCGAGCCCTCCGACGACCTCATGGCGGCGCTCGAGGCCAGCCTGAAGGCGGCCAGGAAGCGCTGATGGCCCGCTCGCGCTCGCTCTGGAGCGGCTCGCTGAGCTTCGGCCTGGTCAACGTCCCGGTCGCGCTAGTCTCCGGCGTCCGCGACCAGGACCTGCACTTCCACCAGATCCACCGCAAGACCCACGAGCGCCTGCACGTCGCCTACGTGTGCACCAAGGAGCAGCGCCCGGTCGACTACTCCGAGATCGCGCACGGCTACGACACCGGCGACGGCTACGTGATGCTCACCGATGACGAGCTCGCCGCCGCCGAGCCCGAGAAGACGCGCACCATCGAGATCGCCGAGTTCGTCGAGCGCTCCGAGATCGACCCGATCTACTACGACCACCCGTACTACCTGCTCCCGGCCGGCGAGGGCGAGGGCCCGCTGCGCGCCTACCGCCTCCTGGTCGAGGTCATGGCCGACGCCGACAAGGTCGCGATCGGGCAGTTCGTGCTGCGCACGCGCGAGTACCTCGTCGCCGTCCGGCCCAAGGACGGCCTGCTCGGCCTGACGACGATGCTCTTCCACGACGAGATCCGCCCCACGGACGAGCTCGACCTGCCGACGCGCAAGCGCCCGGGCAAGGCCAAGGTCGACCAGGCGGTCGCGCTCGTCGAGGCGCTCGGCGAGGACTTCGACCACCGCCGCTACCGCGACCGCTACCGCGAGCGGCTGCGCAAGCTGGTCAAGGACAAGGAGGCGGGCGAGACGATCAAGTCGCCGCCGGCGCCCGCATCGCCCGAGGCGCCGCCCGACCTGATGGTCGCGCTGAAGGAGAGCCTGGACCGGGTCCGCGCCGGGAGCTGAGCGCGCCGGCTCAGGCCGGCTGGTTCGCGAAGCGCATGCAGATCTCCGTGCCGCCCTCGGGGCGCACGCGCACCTCCATGCCGTCGGCCACGCGGCCGATCATCGCCAGCCCGAGCCCGAGCCCGGGGCTGTCGGTCCGGGGCGCCATCCCGATGCCGTCGTCGACCACGAGGATGCGGATGCCGTCAGCGGTGTCCTCGGCCTCGACGACGATGTCGCCGGGATCGTCGCGGTGGCGGTAGGCGTGGAGGATCACGTTGGTCACCGCCTCGGAGACGGCGAGGGCGATCGCGGCGACGGTCCCGTTGATCGCGCCCCGCGTGCGGGCGAAGTCGGTGACCGCGTGGCGCGCCATCCGGGCCGAAGCGGGCGCGACCGGGAAGCTCTGACGGAAGTCCGGCATTCGACAGGCAGTGCCCATCGCTGCCCCGAGTCAAGCCCCCATTCCGCCGGGCGGTCGAGCTTCGCCGGTGAAAGGACAGGCGCGGACGCGCCAACCATGGCCTACGATCTGCGGCGCGATGCCGCGTCGTGACCAGCGCATGCTGATGACGCTCGCCGTCCTCTCGATGGTGGTGGCGATCTTGCAGTCGCGCCTGGGGATCACCCCCGACGTGCTGCTGGCGGTGCCGGCGCTGCTGCTCTTCCTGCCGCTCCTGGCCGGACGCTACGTCGGCGAGGAGCGCCTTGCGCGCCTCGTCGCGCGCTGGCGGGTGCGTCGCCCGCGGCCGGCGGGGACCTTCGGAAGCGCCCGTCGCACCCCCTGCGTGCCTCCGCGCGGCGGCCGGCTGATCGCCGCCGCGCTCGCCCAGCGCGGCCCCCCCGCGCTGCTCGCCCCGCGCTAGGCCGCACGACGGCCTGGGCGCGCGTCGGCGTCCCGCATCGTCGTTCGATCACGCAAAGGAACCCGCATGTCCCGTCTTGCAGGGGTGGTCGCGGTCGCAGCGCTCGTGGCGCTCGTGGCTCCCACCGCCAGCGCCCATCAGGGCAACCCGAACTTCCGCTCGATCATCGACGGCGTGACGCCGTCGGTCACGGGCGTGACGCTGCAGGTGCTGAACTTCGACGACCGCCTGGAGCTGCAGAACACCAGCGGCCAGACGGTGGTGGTGCAGGGCTACAACGGCGAGCCCTACGCGCGGGTCCTGGGAAACGGGACGGTCGAGGTCAACCGGCGCTCGCCCGCCTTCTACCTGAACGTCGATCGCCTCGCCGACATCAAGGTCCCCGCGTTCGCCAACCCGGACGCGTCCCCGCAGTGGCAGGTCGTCGATCGCACCGGCCGTCTGCAGTGGCACGACCACCGCATCCACTGGATGGGACAGGCACTGCCGCCGCAGGTCAAGGACAAGAGCAAGCGCACCCGCGTGTTCGCGTGGAGCGTCCCGCTGCAGGTCGGCTCCTCCAAGGGCGCGATCGCCGGGACGCTCTTCTACCAGCCGCGTCCGGGCGGCGGCGCGCCCGTCGGCGCGATCGGGGCGCTCATCGCCCTGATCGTCCTCGGCGTGGTCACCGTCGTGGTCGTCCGCCGGCGGCGCAGCAGCGGCGGCGACGTGGTCGGGGCGGGCTCGGAGGCGTGGTGAGCCGTCGGCTGGTCATCGCGGCTCTCGCTTCGCTTGCGGTGTTGGCGCTGCCAGGGTCGGCGCTGGCGCACGCGCAGTTGGAGGGGACGTCGCCGGCGCGCGGGGCCGTGCTGCAGGTGCAGCCCAAGCAGGTGATGTTCCGCTTCGGCGAGTCGGTCGAGGGCAACTTCGGGGCCGTGCGCGTCTTCGACGCCAGGGGCGCACGCGTCGATGACGACAGGGTCTTTCATCCGGGTGGGCGGGGGTCGCAGATCGCGGTGGGGTTGAAGGCGGGGCTTCCGAAGGGCACGTACACCGCGACCTACCGGGTGATCTCCGCCGACAGCCACCCGGTGTCGGGCGGACTGGTGTTCAGCGTCGGCGACGCGGGCGCCGGAGCGGGCAAGACCGTCGCCCAGCTCCTGGCCGGCACGAGCGCGGGGCCGATCACGGACACGGTGTTCGGCGTCGCGCGCGGCCTGGACGACCTGGCGATCGCGCTGGCGCTCGGCGGCCTGGCGTTCCTGCTGGTCGCGTGGCGCCCGGCGCTGGCGGCCGCAGCCGGCGCCGGCGAGAGCTGGGCGCAGGCGTCGGCCGCGTTCGCGGCGCGGGCGCGGCGGCTGCTGTGGCTCGCGGTCGCGCTCGGCGTGCTCTCGGGCCTGGCCGGCATCGTCCTGCAGGGCGCGACCGCCGCCGGGACGACGTTCTGGTCG
>JAXDHQ010000186.1:0-9860 GCA_034664395.1 Solirubrobacteraceae bacterium
ACCGGCTCGCTCGCGTGCCCCGTCGACGACGCCCGCCAGGCCGCCGCGACGCAGCCCCGTGTCCGCGATGCTGTCCGCCCGCAGCCGAGCATGGACGGCTCGCGCGCGCAGCCATCGCTGGGTCGGCGGGAGCGGCTCGAGGCCACCCCGCACGGCGAGCACCGCCCCGATCCGGTCGGTCGGCCATCGCACGCCGCGCCCCGCCCGCAGGAGCACGCGCTCCCCACGGAGCCCGACCGTCGCCTCGCGAGCACCGAACGCGCGCGCACGTGGCGTCTCGAGCAGGACGACGCGCGTCGCGACGGCGTGACCGAGGTCGTGCGTGACGCGGCTCGCGTCCACGGCCGCGAGGCGAGCCTGGCCCACGATCGCGCCCAGCAGCACGACGCCGATCACGAGGAGTCGGACGGCCGCGCGCGCCGCGAGGATCGGTAGCGCCACGATGGCGACGAGCACCGCCGGCGGCGCGTGCGCGCCCGCGAGCAGTCCGAGGACGAGCCCGCCCAGCGCCACGTGCCATGGCCGCGCCCGGGCCGCCGCGACGAC
Source organism: Solirubrobacteraceae bacterium (assembly GCA_034664395.1). Lineage (GTDB taxonomy): Bacteria > Actinomycetota > Thermoleophilia > Solirubrobacterales > Solirubrobacteraceae > JAOPZW01. Next base: position 547 of record JAXDHQ010000186.1, read on the forward strand.
ACGGGACAGGCCGTTCACGGCTGGACCTTCGTCCGCAGGGCGGCGAGTCGCTTGGGCCCGATGCCCGGGACCTGCCCGAGGTCGTCGACCGAGCGGAAGCCGCCGTGCAGGCGCCGCCAGTCGAGGATCTTCCGGGCGGTGGCCGGCCCGACGCCGTCGAGCGTGTCGAGCTGCTCGGCGGTCGCGCTGCTCAGGCTGATCGGCGCCGCGGAGGGACCGCCGGTGGAGGCGTCGGCTGCGCCGCCGGCCACGGGCTGCGCCGCGGAGCCCCGGCGGGGCACGACGACCTGCTGGCCGTCCGCGACCTTGGCCGCGAGGTTGATCGCGTTGACGTCGGCGCTCGCGCGCGCGCCGCCCGCCCGGGACACGGCGTCCTCGACCCGCGCGCCGTCGCGCAGTCGATACACGCCCGGATGGCGCACCGCGCCCGCGACGTGCACGAGCGCGCTCCCGGACGGCGGACGCTCAATGCGAAGGGCGGCCGACCCGCCAAACGCCGGGCCCGCCCCCGCGCCGGCGGCGCCCGCTGCGGGCTGCCCCTGGCCGTGCAGGAAGCGCAGCCCGAGGACGATGACGATCAGCGCCGCGAGGACGTAGGCGACGAGCTGCGGGCGGGTGATCTCGGGCATGCGCCGAGGCTAGGCGCCGCGCCGTTACATGGGACACACGCTCTGTGCCAATTGTGCGCAGGAGGACCCGCACGCGGCCACCGGTCGCGCGTCGCCGGCGCGGCGCCGCGCTAAACCGACGGCATGCCCCTACCGCACGACGACGTTGACGAGCTTCTCGGGGACGACGACGACCTTGACGACGTCGCGTCCGTCGATGTGCACGCGGACGTTGTCGGCGTCCAGGCAGAGGGCCTCGAGCTCGTCGCGCGGGGCGCCCGATGGCGCCTGCACGCGGTCGCGGACCTTGCCGTTGACCTGGCAGACGAGCTCGTAGGTCTCGCGCTCGAGGTAGTGGGGATCCGCCGCCGGCCACGGCTCCTCCCACACTCGGCGGCCGGTGAGGCGGTGGTAGGCGTCGGCGGCCGTATGGGGCGCGAACGGGAACAGCAGCGACGCCGCGGTGGCGAGAGCGAAGCGCAGCGCACCCGGCGAGGGGCTGCCCTCCTCGCGTTGCTTGGAGGCGGTGTTCGTCAGCTCCATGATCGCGGCGATCGCCGTGTTGAACGCGAACCGCCCGCCCATGTCGTTGGTGACCTTCTCGATGGCCCAGTGCGCCTTGCGCAGCAGCTCGAGGTCGTCGGGCGAGGGCTCGTCCGGGAGCGGCTCATCGGGGAGCTCGTCGGCGGCGTGGGCGCTCAGGCGCCAGAGGCGGCCGAGGAAGCGGTGGACCCCCTCGACGCCCGTGTCCGCCCAGTCGGCGTCCTGGTCGGGAGGGCCGATGAACAGGATGTAGCAGCGCGCCGTGTCGGCGCCGTAGCGCTCGACGTAGGACTGCGGCGAGATGACGTTGCCGCGCGACTTCGACATCTTCGCGCCGTCGCGGGTGATCATCCCCTGCGTGAAGAGCTTGGCGAACGGCTCCTGGAAGCTCAGATGCCCGAGGTCGGCCAGCGCCTTCGTGAAGAAGCGCGCGTACATGAGGTGCAGGATCGCGTGCTCGACGCCGCCGATGTACTGGTCGACCGGCATCCACTCGCGCAGGACGGCCGGGTCGAAGGCGGCCTCGTCGTTGGCCGCGTCGGCGTAGCGCAGGAAGTACCACGACGAGTCGACGAAGGTGTCCATGGTGTCGGTCTCGCGAAGGGCGGGACCGCCGCAGGACGGACAGATGGTGTTGACCCAGTCCTCGGCGGCGGCGAGCGGCGAGCGGCCCTTGGGCTTGTAGTCGGTGACCTCGGGCAGCACGACCGGGAGCTGGTCCTCGGGGACGGGCACGATCCCGCAGCGCTCGCAGTGCACGATCGGGATCGGGCAGCCCCAGTAGCGCTGGCGCGACAGCAGCCAGTCTCGCAACCGGTAGTTGACGGACGCGTGGCCCTTGCCCTCGCGATCCAGCCAGGCGACGATCCGCTCCAGCGCCTCGCGGTTGGGCAGCCCGTCGAAGTCCGGGTGCGAGTTCATCAGCGGGCCGTCGCCGGTGTAGGCCTCGGCCTGGACGTCCTCGCCGCCGCCGATCACCTCGCGGATCGGCAGGCCGAACTTCGTCGCGAAGTCGTGGTCGCGCTGGTCGTGGCCCGGGACCGCCATGATCGCGACGGTCCCGAACTCCATCAGCACGTAGTCGGCCACGTACATGGGCAGGCGCTCGCCGTTGACCGGGTTGATGACGTGGCGGCCCAGGAAGACGCCGGTCTTCTCCTTGTCCGCGTCGCCGCGCTCCTCAGGGGACTCGGTGAGGGCGTGGTTGACGTAGTCGCGCACCGCGTCCTCCTGGCCCGTGCCCTCGGCCAGCCGGAAGACGTCCGGATGCTCGGGCGCCAGCACGAAGAACGTCGCTCCGAACAACGTGTCCGGCCGCGTCGTGAACACCGGGTAGTCGACGTCGAGCTCCTCGCAGTGGAACGTGACCTCGGCACCCTCCGAGCGCCCGATCCAGTTGCGCTGCATGCGCTTGACGTGCTCGGGCCAGTCGATCGTGTCGAGGTCGTCGAGCAGGCGGTCGGCGTAGTCGGTGATGCGGAAGAACCACTGCTCGAGCTGGCGCAGCTCGACCTCCGCGCCGCAGCGCTCGCAGCGCCCGTCGATGACCTGCTCGTTGGCGAGCACCGTCTGGTCGTTGGGGCACCACTTGACCGCGGCCTCCTTGCGATAGGCCAGGCCGCGCTCGTAGAGCTGCAGGAAGATCCACTGCGTCCAGCGGTAGTAGCTGGGCTCGTGGGTCGCGAACTCGCGCGACCAGTCGATCGAGATGCCCCACTCGCGGAACTGGCGCTGGAACGCCTCGATCGCCGCGTCGGTGGACTCGCGCGGGTGCTGGCCGGTGTTGATCGCGTGGTTCTCGGCGGGCAGGCCGAACGCGTCGTAGCCCATCGGGTGCAGGACCCGGAAGCCCTGGCGCCGGTGGAAGTGCGCCACCGCGTCGCCCACCGAGTAGACCTTCAGGTGCCCGATGTGGGGCTCGCCGCTGGGGTACGGCAGCATCTCGAGCACGTAGGCCTTGTCGCGGCCGTCGGGCTCGTTGGAGACCTCCCACGTGCGCTCGTCGGCCCACACGCGCTGCCAGTAGGGCTCGATCTCCTTGGGGTCGTAGCGATGCTCTGCCATGTCCAGCCGCCAAGCATAGAGTCCGCGTCATCGCATCCCGCGCGCGCTCGCAGGACCAGGCGCGCAGCGGTGGGCCTGGCGCGGAGAGCCTGTAACATCGGGGTCCCAGAGCGCCGTGGGGCTATAGCTCAGCTGGGAGAGCGCTTGCATGGCATGCAAGAGGTCGTCGGTTCGAGCCCGACTAGCTCCACCTCACCGAAGCCCTCGTTGCCGCGAGGGTTTCGTCGTTTCGGGGGCCGCGTGGCGCGCGCGCCTGCGGCCCCCGGCCGAGCTCAGCTCGCCGCCGAGCTCGCCGGCAACTCCGCGAGCAGCGCCTCCGGATCGAAGTCGCGGCGCGGGACCTCGCCCCACAGGGACTCGAGGCGATAGAAGTCGCGCGTCTCCGGGGTGAAGATCTGCACGACCACGTCGAGGTAGTCCATGAGGATCCAGCGCGCCTCGGCAACGCCCTCCACGCGGCGCGGGAGCAGGCCGTGCTCCTTCTTGAGGCCGAGGTGGACGCCATCGTGGATCGCCTTGGTCTGGCGGTCGGTGTTGCCGGTGACGATCACGAAGAAGTCGGTGTAGCCCGCGACGGCGCGCAGGTCGAGGGCGACGATGTCCCTCGCCTTCTTGTCGGCCGCGTGGGCGGCGATGGTGGTGGCGAGCCGCTCAGGGCTCATGGTCATGCGGCAGGCCTCCCAGCGGCTTGTCGATAGAGGTCGTGCTCCGCGATCGCCGCAGCGACGGCATCGGGCACGAGATAACGGATGGGTCGACCGTCGGCGACGCGGCGGCGGACGTTCGAGGATGAGATGTCGATGCGCGGCATGTCGAAGAACACGACCCGGTCGCCGCCGTGCAGGGGCTCCAGGCGGGCGGCGATGTCCTCGCGCCCGACGCCCTCGCGCTCGGCTACAGCAAGGCGGGCGAGCGACAGGATCGCCTCGGGCTCCCGCCACGCGGGCAGGCTGTGGGCCATGTCCCCGCCGACGATGAAGGTCAGCTCCTGCTCCGGTTCAAGTGCATGCAGCTCCCTCAGGGTATCGACCGTGTACGACGCGCCTCCGCGGTCGACCTCCAGGGTGCACACGCCGAGGCGCTCGTCGCCGGCCACCGCCAGGCGACACAGCTCCAGGCGGGCGGCGGCGCCGGGGTCCTCGTCGGCCTCCTTGTGGGGCGGCACGGCGACCGGCATGAAGTCGACGCGGTCGAGCTCGAGCTGGTCGAGCGCCTCCTGCGCCATGATGAGGTGACCCATGTGGGGAGGATTGAACGTCCCCCCCAGGATGCCGATGTGACCCATGCGTGAAGCCCGCGCGCCGCAGCTCAGCGCCGCACGTGGCCGTCGCCCTGCACGAGGTACTTGAACGTGCACAGCTCGCGCAGGCCGATGGGCCCGCGGGCGTGCAGCTTCTGCGTCGAGTTGCCGATCTCGGCTCCCATGCCGAACTCGCCGCCGTCGGTGAAGCGCGTCGACGCGTTGACGTAGACGCAGGCGGCGTCGACGCCGAGCTCGAACGCCCGCGCCGAGGCGGCGCTCGAGGTCACGATCGCCTCCGAGTGCCCGGAGCCGTGCGCGTTGACGTGCTCGATCGCCTCCTGGACCGAGTCGACGACGCCGACGGCGAGGATGAGGGACAGGAACTCGGTGTCCCAGTCCTCGTCGGTCGCGTCGGTCACGGTCCCGGCCAGGCCGTCGCCCGACAGCGCGTGGACGCGCCCGTCGACGCGCAGCTCGACGCCGGCGTCGCGCAGCGCCGGCAGCACGCGCGGCAGGAACCGCGGCGCCACGCGGGCGTGCACGAGCAGGGTCTCCGCCGCGTTGCAGACGCCCGGGCGCTGGGTCTTGGCGTTGAGGACGATGCGCTGAGCCACCTCGAGGTCGGCGCTGTCGTCCACGAAGACGTGGCAGTTGCCCGACGCGGCGTAGATGACCGGCACGGTCGCCACGCCCTTGAGGGCCGCCTTGAGCCCCTCGCCGCCGCGGGGGACGATCAGGTCGACGACCCCCTCCTGCGTGGCCAGCTCGGCCAGCTCCGCGCGCCCGCCGCCGGCCACGAGCACGATCGCGCCCTCCGGCACGCCTGCCTCGGTGGCCGCCTCGGCCGCGATCCCGGCCAGGATCGCGTTGGAGTGCGCCGCCGACGACGAGCCGCGCAGCACGATCGCGTTGCCCGACTTCAGGCACAGCGCGGCGGCGTCGATCGTCACGTTCGGGCGCGCCTCGTAGACGACGGCCACGACGCCGAGCGGGACGCGGACCTTGCGCACGTCGAGCCCGTTGGGCAGGCGATGACCGTCGATGACCTCGCCGACCGGGTCGGGCAGGGCCGCGATCGCGCGGACGCCGTCGGCCATCGAACGCACCCGGCCCTCGTCCAGCGCGAGGCGGTCGAGCAGCGCGCCGTCGAGGCCGGCGTCGCGCCCCGCCTCCATGTCCTGCGCGTTGGCCTCGAGGATCTCGCCCGTGCGCGCCTCCAGCGCGTCGGCGATCGCCCGCAGGGCGGCGTCCTTGGTCGAGGTGCTCAGCGCGGCCAGCGGCCGCGACGCCTCACGGGCGCTCAGGCACAGCTCGGCGACCGACTGCGCGGTGGTGGCCATCGACCTATTACACCAGCACGAAGTAGTCGCGGTGCACCGCCTCGTCGGTGGCCCGCGGCAGCACCTCGCGCACCTGGGCGCTCTTCATGCCCATGACCCGGCGCAGCTCGACGGCCGAGTAGTTGCAGATCCCCTTGCCGATGACCGCCTCGCCCTCCGCCACGTGGATCGCGTCGCCGGCGTCGAAGCCGCCGCGAACGTCCACCACGCCGACCGGCAGCAGCGACGTTCCGCCGTCGCGCAGCGCCCGTGCCGCGCCGCTGTCGACGACGACCGTGCCGAGCGGCGGCTTGGCGTAACGCAGCCACAGCTTGAACGACGAGTAGCGAGCCGCCTGGGCCTGGAAGCGCGTGCCGGACGCGCCGCCGTCGAGGACGGTGCCCAGCGCCGCCTCGTCGAGGCCGTTGCAGATGACCGCGGGGATCCCCGCGGCGGTGGCCATCTCGGCCGCCACGACCTTCGAGCGCATGCCGCCCGACCCCAGCGGCGACGTCGTGTGGCCGATCTGGAGCTCCTCGAGGCTGCGCAGGTCGTCGATCACGTCGACGAGCCGCGCCGCGGGGTCGAGGCGCGGATCGGCGGTGAACAGCCCGTCGGTGTCGGTCAGCATGACGAGCAGGTCGGCGCGGATCAGGATCGCGACCTGGGCGGCCAGGAAGTCGTTGTCGCCGAAGGAGATGTCGTCGGTGGTCGTGGTGTCGTTCTCGTTGATGACCGGTACGACCCGCCAGTCCAGCAGCCGGCGCATCGTCTGGCGGGCGTTGAGGTAGTGGGTGCGCGCGCTGAGGTCGAAGAACGTCAGCAGCACCTGGGCGCTCGTCACGCCGCGCTCGCGCAGCAGCTCGTCGTAGACGCGATAGAGCTTGCCCTGCCCCACGGCGCTGGCGGCCTGCAGGTCCTCGATCGCCGTGGGACGCACCACGAGCCCCATGACCTGGATGCCGCGGGCGATCGCGCCGGAGGTGACGATCACGACGTCGTCGCCGGCGGCGTGGCGGGCGACCACCTGGTCGCAGACGCGCGCCAGGACGTCGGCGCGCAGCGCGCCGGAGTCCTCCGCGACGATGCTCGATCCGAGCTTGACGACGAAGCGGGCCATTCGGGTGGACGAGGTTAGGCGCTCGGAGGGTCGCGTGGCTGGCGGATGCGTGCACCCGCGGCCCGGGGCGGGCGGCGACGCCCGCCGGGCGACCCGGGCGAGATCACCCCGGGTTCAGCTCGAAGACCACGCCGGCGATCTCGACGTCGTCGCCCGACTCGAAGCCAGCCGTCTCCAGCGCCCGCATGACGCCCATGCGGGCCAGGCGGCCCTCGATGTGCGCGAGCGCCTCCTCGTTGTCGACGTCGAAGCGCGCCACGAGGCGCTCGACCGGGTCGCCGGTGACCCGGAACGCGCCCTCCCCCGTGCGCTCCACGCGCCACGAGCGCTCGTCGGCCGGGCGGAAGACGCGGTGCTCGGCGAGCTCCTCCTCGGCCGCCAGCTCGGCCACCGCGCCCGGCTCGACCACGGGCACGCGGCGCAGCAGCTCGCGGGCGAGCTCGTCGAGCCCGACGCGCGTCGCGCTGGAGGTCACGAGCACCGGCGTCTCCTCGCCCAGCCGCGCGCGCCAGTCCTCCGCCGCCGCGGCGGCCGCCTCGGGCGTGACGAGGTCGGCCTTCGAGAGCGCCAGCAGGCGCGGCAGGCGGGCCAGCCGCGGGTCGTGCAGCGACAGCTCGCGCTCGATCGTGGTCCAGTTGGCGAGCGGGTCCGAGCCGTCCAGCGGCGCGAGGTCGAGGACGTGGACGAGCAGGCGCGTGCGCTCGACGTGGGCGAGGAAGTCGTGACCCAGGCCGGCGCCGTCGCTGGCCCCCTCGATCAGGCCCGGGATGTCGGCGAGCACGAGCTGGCGATCGTCGCCGTCCAGCGTCCCCAGGACGGGCTCGAGCGTGGTGAACGGGTAGTCGGCGACCTTCGGCGCGGCGCGGGTCAGGCGCGACAGCAGCGACGACTTGCCGGCGTTGGGCAGGCCGACGAAGCCGACGTCGGCCAGCAGCTTCAGGCGCAGGTCGACCCAGCCCTCGTCGCCCGGCAGGCCGCGCTCGGCCAGGCGGGGCGCCTGGCGCGTGGGCGTGGCGAAGCGCTTGTTGCCGCGGCCGCCGGAGCCGCCGCCGGCCAGGACGACGCGCGCGCCGGGGACGACGAGGTCGTAGGCGGTGCCGTTCCAGTCGACGGCCTGCGTCCCCGGCGGGACGCGCACGACGAGGTCGCCGCCATCGGCGCCGTGGCGCAGCGCGCCCTCGCCGTGACCGCCCCGCCGGGCCTTGTGGTGCGCCTTGCGCTTGAATGACTGCAGGTCGCGCAGCGAGTCGTCGCACAGCAGCACGACCGCCCCGCCGTGGCCGCCGTCGCCGCCGTCGGGGCCGCCGCGCGGCACATGGGCCTCGCGGCGGAAGGACAGACAGCCGTCTCCTCCCCCACCGCCCTGAACGAATATCCGCGCCTTGTCGTAGAGCATGCGCCACCCATCGTAGAAAGGACTCGAGTCGATGACCGACGAGAGCAAGGTCTTCCTCATCACCGGCGCCAGCACGGGCATCGGTGCCGCCACCGCCCGCCACGCCGTGCAGGCGGGCCACCGGGTGGTGCTCGCCGCACGCTCGCTGGACAAGCTCGAGGCCCTCGCCAGGGAGCTCGGCGGCGACGAGCACGCGCTCGCCGTGCGCTGCGACGTGAGCGAGTGGAAGGACCAGGAGGCCATGGTCCAGACGGCGCTGGAGCGCTTCGGGCGCATCGACGTCGCGTTCGCCAACGCCGGCTTCGGCGGTCCGCGCAGCTTCAAGGGCGACCCGCCCGAGCGCCAGCGCGACATGGTCCTGACCAACGTCCTCGGCGTCGTCTACACGGTCCGCGCCACGATGGACCAGCTCGTCGAGCACCGCGGCCACCTGGTGATCACCAGCTCCGTCGCCGGCCGCCGCGCGATCGCCGGCAGCGTCTACTCGGCCACCAAGTGGGCGGTCACGGCGATGGGCGAGGCGGCCCGCCAGGAGCTCAACGACACCGGCGTGCGCGTCACGCTGGTCGAGCCCGGCATGGTCGACACGCCGTTCTTCGACAACCCCGGCGAGGGGCGCCTGGAGCCCGACGACATCGCTCGGACGGTCATGTTCGCCGTCTCCCAGCCGCCCCACGTGGATGTCAACGAGATCCTCATACGCCCGACCGCGCAAGGCACCTAGCGGCAGCTACCCTCGACGGATGGGACGTTTCCAACGATCCGAGCACGGCGGCCAGGTCGACCCGCAGGAGGCCCTGCGCCGCGCCCGCGAAGCCGTCAGCCGCGAGCGGGCAAAGCGCCACGAGGACCACAGGCCCGACGCCGACGAGTCGGCCCGCGAGCCCGGCCTCGATCCCGTCGAGGACGCGATGCGCGAGCACGACGAGCACTCCGCGCACGACGACGACTGAGGCGGCGCGGCTGCCGCGAGGCGCCCGGGGCGCCCGGGGCGCCTCGCGGAGACGGCGCGGCCCTAGGC
>JAXDHQ010000187.1:0-8575 GCA_034664395.1 Solirubrobacteraceae bacterium
ACGAGCTGAAGAAGCCGTCGCGGCAGTCCCAGGGCACCGGCACGTCCTCGACCTCGGCGCCGAGCGCCTCGGCCTGCGTCGCCAGCGTCGGGAAGTCGGCGACGTCCTCCGCCGACAGCTCGGGGAAGTACTCGGGCCCGAGCCACATGCGCCCGACGTACGTGGGGTCCCAGGAGAGGACGACGACGCGGTCGCGGGCCACGCGCGTCAGCTCGGCGCACCCCGCCCGCCAGTCGCCCCAGTGGTGCAGCGTCAGCACCGCCATCGCCGCGTCGAACGCCCCGTCGTCGAACGGCAGGTCCTCGGCGGCGGCCGCGACGACCGGCGCGGCGCCCGGCGGGCGCTGCGCGCGCATCACCGCCGACGGCTCGACCGCCGTGACGTCGCGATCGAGCGGCTCGTAGGAGCCGGTGCCGGCGCCGACGTTGACGACCGTGTGCGCGTCGCCGAGGGCGGCCCAGATGCGCGCGGCGATGCGCGGGTCGGTCGCGCGCGTGGCGGTGTAGGTGCGGCCGATGCGGTCGTAGACGGGGTCCCGGGGAGCCAGCGGACCTACGCCATCAGCCATTCCAGCAACGCCTTCTGGGCGTGGCGGCGGTTCTCGGCCTGGTCCCAGATCCGCTGGCGGTCTCCGTAGAGGACGTCGGCGGTGATCTCCTCGCCCGGGTGGGCGGGCAGGCAGTGCAGCGCGATCGCGTCCGGCGCGGCCAGGTCCATCAGGCGGTCGTCGATGCGGTAGGGAGCGAGCGCGGCGCGGCGCGCGTCGGCCGTCTCCTCGTCGCCCATCGAGACCCAGACGTCGGCGTAGACCGCGTGGGCGCCGGCCACCGCCTCGGCGGGGTCCTCGACCGTCTGCACGCCGTCGAGGCGATACCCGTCCGGCGAGGAGACCACGACCTCGACGCCGGCCGTGGCCCCGAGCGTCACCAGCGAGCGGGCGACGTTGTTGCCGTCGCCGACGTAGGTCAGCTTCAGCCCCTCCAGGCGCCCGAACGCCTCGCGCATCGTGAGCAGGTCGGCCAGCGCCTGGCACGGGTGATGGCCGGCGGTGAGCATGTTGAACACCGGGATCGAGCCGGCGGCGGCGAGCTCCTCGAGCAGCTCGTCGGGCCCGGTGCGCACGCCGACCGCGTCGACGTGGCGCGAGAGGACGAGCGCCGTGTCGGTGACCGACTCGCCGCGCGCGAGCTGCATCTCGTCCGGGCGCAGGATCATCGGATGGCCGCCGAGCTCGACGATGCCCGCCTCGAACGAGACGCGCGTGCGCGTCGACGCGCGCTGGAAGACGAGCGCGACGATGCGCCCCTGCAGCGCCCGCGACGAGCGCGGAGCGGCCTTGAGCTCCGACGCGCGCCGCAGCAGCCCGTCGAGGTCGTCGGCGCTGAGCTCGGCCCCGGTGAGGAAGTGGCGGGTCACGGCCCGGGAAGATTACGGGCGACATGCGCGTGCTGACCTGGAACCTCTTCCACGGCCGCTCGGTGCCCGATGCGCGCCACGGGCTGCTCGGCGCCTTCGCCGACCGGCTCGCGGCGTGGGAGTGGGACGTCGCGCTGCTGCAGGAGGTGCCGCCGTGGTGGCCGGTCCCGCTCGCGCGCGCCAGCGCCGCGAGCGCCCGCTCGGCGCCGACGGCGCGCAACTGGCTGCTGCCCGCCCGCCGCGCGCTGGCCGACCGCCGGCCCGACGTCGTGAAGTCCTCCGGCGGCGGCGCCAACGCGATCCTCGTGCGCGGCGAGGCGATCCTCGAGCACCGCGTGCGCACGCTCCGCCGGTGGCCCGAGCGCCGCGTGGTCCACGCCGTGCGCCTGTCCGGCGGGTGCTGGGTGGCCAACCTCCACGCCCAGGCCCACGTCGAGCGCCGCGCCGAGGACGACGTGGCCGTCGCGGCGGCGACCGTCGGCACCTGGTCGGCCGGCGCGCCGATCGTGCTCGGCGGCGACCTCAACCTGCGCGCGCCGATCGTCGCCGGCTTCGCGCCCGTCGCCGGCCACAGCGTCGACCACGTCCTCGTGCGCGGCCTGGAGGCGGCCGGTCCGGCGCGCACGCTCGAGCGCGGCCGGCTGTCCGATCACGTGCCGCTGCTCGTCGAGCTGCGCGCCGGGAAGGATCGCCCGGACCAGGCGTCGTCACCGGTATGAGACGAATCCTCCTCCTGCTCTGCTCGGTGGCGGCCCTGGCGGCGGCCGGTTGCGGCAGCAGCAACTCGAACTCCGGCAGCGGCTCGAGCACGCAGTCCTCGACGCCGGCCACGACCTCCACGCCATCGACCTCGTCGTCCAGCTCAAGCGCTGCCGGCGGGGTCACGATCAAGATGCAGGGCATCCAGTTCAGCCCGAAGGCGCAGACGGTCAAGGTCGGCCAGAAGGTCACCTGGACCAACGAGGACTCGGTCGACCACAACGTCACCGCGAAGTCCGGCGGGACCTTCAAGTCCAACAACTTCGGCCAGGGCTCGACGTTCTCGTTCACCCCGACGGCGGCGGGATCGATCAAGTACACGTGCACGCTGCACCCCGGGATGGACGGGACGCTCACCGTCACGAAGTAGGCGCCCGCATCCGAGGCGGCCGCCGGGCCGGCGGCCGCCTCGTGGCTCGGCCTCCCGCTCGCGTTCGCAGCGCCGCCGGCGATCGAGGTGAGCGACGAACAACGCTAGGTCCGCGAGCGCAGCCCGAACCCGCGCAGCATGAACAGCGCGCGCTCGCCGAGCGTTCCGCGCGCGGGCAGGACCCCGAGCTGGACCGCGGCGGCGTACGCGTCGAAGAACGCGCGCGCCCGCCACAGCCGCTCGCGATCGGGGTCGAGCTCGAGGTAGACGACGAGGTGGACCACGACGAAGCGCCCCGTCGGCGCCAGTCCCTCGATCTCGCCGCGGTGCGTGCCCACCAGCTTGCACGGCGCGCAGGCGAAGCGCCCGTCGGTCAGGCGCTCGCCCGTGCGCTCGATGCGCGCGTCGGGGAACGCCGCCCACAGCCGCTGAGCGTGCGCGGCGACGGCGGCCGGGCCCTCGAGGGGCTCGCCGCACAGCGGATCCTCGTAGTGCAGGTCCGGCGCGCACACGGCGGCGAACGCCGACGGGTCGCGCCCGACCCAGGCCGCCTGCCAGCGGTCGACGAGGTCGTCGATCACCGGGTCGGCGGCGTGAGGTCGGCCATGCCCTCGTCGGGCGAGGAGGCCTGCGCGTGCAGGCGCCGCGGGATGCGCCCGGCGCCGCGCGCCAGCCGCCCGGCCTCGACCGCGGCGCGGATGGCGTGCGCCATCGCCACCGGCTCCTGGGCGCGCGCGATCGCGCTGGCGCACAGCACGCCGTCGCAGCCCAGCTCCATGGCCAGCGCCGCGTCGCTGGCCGTGCCGACACCGGCGTCGAGGATCACCGGCACGCCGGCGCGCTCGACGATCAGGGAGATGTTGTACGGGTTGCGGATGCCCATGCCCGAGCCGATCGGCGAGCCGAGCGGCATGACCGCGGCGCAGCCGACGTCCTCGAGGCGGCGGGCGAGGATCGGGTCGTCGTTGGTGTAGGGCAGCACGACGAAGCCGTCGGCCACGAGCTCCTCGGCGGCGAGCAGCAGCTCGGGCGCGTCGGGCAGCAGCGTGCGGTCGTCGCCGATGACCTCGAGCTTGACCCAGTGGGTGCCGAACGCCTCGCGCGCCAGCCGCGCCGTGACGACCGCGTCGCGCGCGGTGAAGCAGCCGGCGGTGTTGGGCAGCAGCTCGACGTTGCAGTCCTCGAGCACGTCGACGAGCGAGCCGCGCGCGCTCGGGTCGATCCGGCGCAGCGCGATGGTCACCAGCTCGGCGCGCGTCGCGCGGATCGCGTCGGCCAGCGTCTCCAGGCGCGGGAAGCCGCCGGTCCCGAGGATGAGCCGGGAGCGCAGCGTGCGCCCGGCGATCTCGAAGGGCGTGTCGGTGATGGGGATCTGGGCTTCGGTGGACATCTCGCAGGCTCAGCCTCCCTGCATCGCGGACAGGGCCTCGACGCGGTCGCCGTCGGCGACGCGGTGGCGGGGCCACTCGGGTCGGGGAACGATCTCGCCGTTGACCGCCACGGCAACGCCGCGCGCGCGGTCCTCGACGCCGAGGTCGGCGAGCAGCTCGGCGATCGACGCGCCGTCGCGCTCGCGGGCGACGCCGTTGACGACGATCACGACCCCACCTCGGCGGCCGTCGCGAAGCGCTGCGGGCCGAAGCCGTGGTCGGCGCCCTCGTTCGCCAGCTCGGCCGCGACGAGGTCGGCGGTCACGGGCGCGAGCAGGATGCCGTTGCGGTAGTGGCCGGTCGCCCACACCACGCGCGGGTCCGTCGGCGAGCGCCCGAGCACCGGGGCGTTGTCGGGCGTGCCCGGGCGCAGGCCGGCGAGCGCCTCCTCGATCTCGAGCTCGAGCACGCCCGGGACGAGCTCGGAGGCGTCGCGCAGCAGCTCGTGGACGCCGCCCGCGGTCATCGCCGTGTCGAAGCCGCGCTCCTCGACCGTGGCGCCGAGCACGTAGCGACCGTCGCCGCGCGGGACGAGGTATCCCGGGGTGGGCGGGCCCCATCGCACGACGCGATCGAGCAGCCCGCGCGGGCGGTGCGCGGGGTCGCGCAGGCGCAGCGTCTGGCCCTTGACCGGGCGCACGCGCGCCTCGTCGCCGAACGCGCCCGACCACGGGCCGGCGGCGACCACGACCTGCTCGGCGTCGAGGTCGTCGAGGTCGCGCACTTCGACGCCCGGACGCAGCGCGACGCCGGCGCGCTCGGCGGCGACGGCCAGCGCGGCGCAGACCAGGCGCGGGTCGACGGCGTGGTCATCGGGCACGTCGAGCGCGGCGCGCAGGGTGGGCGCAAGCGCGGGCTCGAGGCGGCGCGCGGCCGACGGCAGCAGCCGCTCCACGCGCAGCCCGAGACGCTCGCGCAGCTCGCGCTCGCGCTCGAGCGACTCGGCCTCGTCGCGGTCGCGCGCGACGACGAGCGTGCCGCAGCGGCGGTAGTTGACGTCGATCCCGGAGACGTCGCGCAGCTCGTCGGCGAACGCGGGCCAGCGGCGCGCGCTCTCCATGCCCAGCGCGAGCAGCGCGCGCTCGCCGGGGTCGGCCTCGGCGATCGGCGCCAGCATGCCGGCGCCGACGTTCGACGTGCCGCCGCCCAGCTCGCCGCGGTCGAGCACGCACACCGACAGGCCGCGGGCGCGGGCGCGCCACGCGACGGCGAGGCCGACGATGCCTCCGCCGACGACGGCTACGTCGTAGCTCTCGGACTGGTGTGGGATGACGTGTCCTCTCGCTTCGCCGGCATGACCCGGATCAGCTCCTGACGGTCGGCGGCCGTGGTGCCGCCCTCTCAGCCCCTCGAGACGGGCTCCCGTTGCGTGGTCCGATGGTAGCGCTACGCGCTTGCCAGACTGTGGGCGTGGACCGCCGCGCCCGCCTGCACGCCGCCCGTCTGTACTTCGTCGCCGACCGCGCGGGGATGGAGCACGCGCTCGAGGGCGCGCTGCGCGGCGGCGTCGACCTGTTCCAGCTCCGCGACAAGGACGCCTCCGACGACGAGCTGCTGGCCGCCGCGCGGACGGCGCGCGAGCTCTGCCACGCGGCCGGCGCGCTGTTCCTGCTCAACGACCGCCCCGACCTCGCGGCGGCCAGCGGCGCCGACGGCGTGCACGTCGGCCAGGACGACATGCCGGTGGCGCGCGCCCGCGAGCACGTCGGGGCCGACGCGATCGTCGGCCTGTCGACGCACTCGGTCGACCTGGCGCGGCGCGGCGCGGGCAGCGGCGCCGACTACGTCGCCGTCGGTCCCGTGCACGCGACGCCGACCAAGCAGGGGCGTCCGGCGATCGGCCTGGAGCCCGTGCGCTGGGCCGCCGCGAACGTCGAGCTGCCGTGGTTCGCCATCGGCGGCCTCGACGCGGACACGATCGGCGCCGTCGTCGCCGCGGGCGCGCGGCGCGCGGTCGTCGTGCGCGCGCTCGCCGACGCCGAGGACCCCGAGGCGGCGGCCCGCGCGCTGTCGGCGGCGCTGCCCGGAGGACGCGTTGGGACGGCGTAGCCGCAAGCAGCGCCCCGCGCCGTCCGCGAGCGCGCCGACGCCGCGCGAGCGGATGCAGCGCGGCTACGCCCGCGCCGAGGAGCGCAACGAGCGGGCGCGCGCGCAGCTCACGCCGCTGGGACCGGGCGAGCGCCCCCGGCCGCTCGTCGTCGCCTCCGCGGTCGCGGCCCTGCTGGCGGTCAGCAACCTCGGCTTCTGGGTGGCCGGCGTGGAGATCCGCGGGCAGCAGCCCGGCGCGTTCGGCGTGATCCTCTTCGCCGCCCTCATGCTCGCCGCCGCCGTGGGCATGTGGCAGCGCCGCTACTGGGCGGTGCTCGGCTTCCAGGCGATGCTCGGCATCTCCATCGCGATCTCCGCGCTGGGCCTCCTGCTGGCGTCCAACCTCGCCGCCGTCGCCCTGTGCCTGGCGATCATCGGCGCCGGCGGCTGGCTGTTCTGCAAGCTGGTGCGCGTCATGGGCAGGATCCAGACGCCCCAGCGCGTTCGTTAGATTGCGCCGCCCATGGCTTCCTCCCAGTACGACTGCGTCGTCATCGGCTCAGGGCCCGGCGGCTACGTCGCGGCCATCCGCGCCGCCCAGCTCGGCATGAAGACCGCCGTGATCGAGAAGGACCAGGTCGGCGGCCGCTGCCTGAACTACGCGTGCATCCCGGCCAAGGCCGTCCTGCGCGTCGCCGACGTCCTCGACGAGGTCCGCGACGCCGACGAGTTCGGCATCAAGGTCGGCGAGCCCGAGGTCGACTTCGGCGCGGTCGGCGAGCGGCGCAAGAAGGTGATCTCCACGCTCACCGGCGGCGTCGCCGGGCTGCTGAAGAAGAACGAGATCGACGTCATCGACGGCCATGGCGCGCTGACCGGCGCGCGCACCGTGCGCGTCGGCTCCAGCAAGGACGGCGAGGAGCTCGACGTCACGAAGGCGATCGTGCTCGCCACCGGCTCGATCAAGCGACCGATCCCGGGCACGAGCTTCGGCAAGCGGGTGATCGGCACCGAGGAGGCGTGGGCGCTGACCGAGCTGCCCAAGCGGCTGGCCGTCGTCGGCGCCGGCGCGTCGGGCACCGAGATCGCCTCGGCCTACGCGCGGCTCGGCACCGAGGTGCTGCTCTTCGAGGCGCTCGACCGCGTGCTGCCGACCGAGGACGCCGACATCTCCAAGCTCGCCGAGCGCGGCTTCAAGCGCCAGGGCATCCAGGTCCACACGAGCACGCTCGCGGAGGGCATCGAGTCCGGCGACTCGAGCGTGACCTTCACGTTCGGGGGCGAGAGCGCCGAGGTCGACTGGCTCGTCATCGCCGCCGGCCGCGGGCCCGACGTCGAGGGCCTCGGCCTGGACGAGGCGGGCGTCAAGCTCGACGAGCGCGGGCTCGTCGCGGTCGACGGGGCGCTGCGCACGTCGGTGCCCGGCGTGTGGGCGATCGGCGACCTCGTCGCCGGTCCGGCGCTCGCGCACAAGGCGTCCGACGAGGGCATCATCGCCGTCGAGGACGCGGCCGGTCTGGAGACCCACCCGATCGAGTACGTCGACATCCCGCGCGCGACGTTCTGCAGCCCCAACGTCGCCTCCTTCGGCCTCACCGAGGCGCAGGCGCGCGAGGCCGGCCACGACGTCACCGTCGGCAAGCTTCAGTACGGCGCGGTCGGCGCCGGCACCGTCTACGGCGACCGCCAGGGCCTGGTCAAGATCGTCGGCGACAAGCGCTACGGCGAGCTGCTCGGCGGCCACATCGTCGGCGCGAAGGCGACCGAGCTGATCCAGGAGATCGTCAACGTCAAGCTGCTCGAGGGCGGCTACCCCGAGCTTGCGCGCATCATCCACGGCCACCCGACGCTCTCGGAGGCCGTCATGGAGGCCGCGCGCGCCGCCGATGGCTGGCTCATCCACGGCTAGCGGCCCCACGTTCTACTTCGACCTGGCCTCGCCCGAGGCCTATCTCGCCGCCGAGCGCGTGCTCGGCGTCATGCCGGTGGCGACCGAGTGGGTGCCGATCCTGGGCCGCGACCTGCCGGGGGCCGAGTCGTGGGAGGCCTTCCGCTGCTGCGACGAGCGGATGATCGCGCTCGAGCACGTCGAGCGAACCGCCGCCGCGCGCGGACTGCAGCCGATGCACTGGCCCGACCCGTTCCCGTTCGACAGCCTGCTGGCCATGCTCGCGGCGACCTACGCCAAGCAGATCGGCCGCGCCGTCCCCTTCGCGCTGGCGGCGTTCCGCCAGGCGTTCGCCGGCGGGCGCCCGCTGGCCGATCCCGACACCGTGCTCATCGCCGGCTCGGCGTGCGAGATGCACCCGACCGCCCTGCTCAAGGCGGTGGAGCTGCGCGGCGTGGCCGGCGCCCTGCGCGACGCCACCGCGCTGGCGGCGCAGCGCGGCGTGCGCGACGTGCCGGCGGTGTGGCTGCCCGACGGGACCGTCTTCCACGGCGACGCCGACCTCGAGCGCGCGGCGCGCGCGCTGGCACCGGCGTGAGGGCGAAGGCGCGCTACCGGCTCATCGTCCGCCGCGGCGGCCACGCACCGGCCGCGCTGGCGGCGCCCGAGCGGGTCGACCACGTC
>JAXDHQ010000188.1:0-8593 GCA_034664395.1 Solirubrobacteraceae bacterium
GTCCCCCCGCGGGGTGACGGTCGTCACCACGCGCGACGGCGACGGGCGCCCGATGGGGTTCACCGCGACCGCGTTCACGTCGGTCTCGGGCTCGCCGCCGCAGGTCCTCGTGTGCCTCGCGTGCGCGGCCGACTGCTACGCGGCGTTCCTGGCCGGTCCCGTCTTCGTCGTCAACGTGCTGGCCGCGGGCCAGCACGAGGTGGCGGTGCGGTTCGCGACCAAGGGCGTCGACAAGTTCGCCGACCTCGAGGTCGCCGACGGCCCGCACGGCGTGCCGATGCTCGGCGGCGCCGCGGCGGTGCTGGAATGCCGCGCCAGCGAGCGCCTGCAGAGCGGCGATCACGTCATCCTCGTGGGCGACGTCCTCTCGTCGCGGGCGCACGGGCACGAGCCGCTCGTCTACTTCCAGCGCGCGTTCCACCGGCTGGCGGCGAAGCCATGACGGGGATGGAGTTCGAGCTGTCGAGCATCGAGGACGCCGTCGCGGCGATCGCCCGCGGCGAGATCGTGGTCGTCGTCGACGCGGCGACGCGCGAGAACGAGGGCGACCTCGTGATGGCCGCCGACTGCGCCACGCCCGCCGCCGTCAACTTCATGGCCACGTACGGACGCGGCCTCATCTGCGTGCCGATGCTCGGCGATCGGCTCGAGGCGCTGCGGATCCCGAAGATGGTCGTCGACTGCACCGATCCGCGCGAGACCGCCTTCCACGTCGGCGTCGACCACCGCCACGGCACGACGACCGGCATCTCCGCCAGCGACCGCGCGACCACGATCCGCGCGCTGGCGTCGGCGGACGCGTCGCCCGGCGACTTCACCCAGCCCGGTCACGTGTTCCCGCTGCGCTACCAGGAGGGCGGCGTGCTGCGCCGCGCCGGCCACACCGAGGCCGGGATCGACCTCGCCGTGCTCGCCGACCGGGCGCCGGCCGCGATCATCTGCGAGGTCGCCGGCGAGGACGGCGAGATGGCGCGCCTTCCGGCGCTGCTCGAGCTCGCGCGCGAGCACGGCCTGCACGTCGTCTCGATCGCCGACCTGATCGCCTACCGACGCACGCGCGAGCGGCTCGTCGTGCGGATGAGCGAGGCGCGCCTGCCGCTGCCGACGGGCGAGTTCAGGGCGATCACCTACCGCGACGCCATCGACGGCCGCGATCACCTCGCGCTCGTGCTGGGCGACGTCGCGGGCAATGACGACGTGCTGGTCCGGATGCACTCCGAGTGCCTCACGGGCGACGTCTTCGGGTCCGAGCGCTGCGACTGCGGCCGCCAGCTCCAGCTCGCGCTCGAGCTGATCGCCGCCGAGGGCCGCGGCGTCGTGGTGTACCTGCGCGGTCACGAGGGCCGTGGCATCGGCCTGGTCGACAAGATCCACGCCTACGAGCTGCAGGACGGCGGCCTGGACACCGTCGAGGCGAACCTCGAGCTCGGCCTGCCGATCGACCGCCGCGACTACGGCGTCGGGATGCAGGTGCTGCGCGACCTGGGCATCAACCGCGTGCGGCTGCTGACCAACAACCCCGCCAAGCGCGCGGGCCTGGAGGGATACGGGCTGACCGTGGTCGACCGCGTCCCGCTCCTGAGCGCCCCGACGCAGAGCAACATCGCCTACCTGCGCACCAAGCGCGAGAAGCTTGGCCACATCATCTAGAGCGGCGCAGGCGCCCGCCGTCGAGCTGCAGAGCGTCCGCGACGTGCTCCGGCGCGCGGTGCGGCGCAACCCCACGCGGCCGTGGCTGTGGTTCGAAGGGGAGACGACGTCGCTCGCCGAGATCGACGACCGGACCAACCGGCTGGCCAACGGGCTCATCGGGATCGGCGCCCGGCCGGGCGAGCCGGTGGCGATCATGCTCGGCAACGGGCCCGACTTCCTCGTCACGTGGCTGGCGGCGGCGAAGCTCGGCCTGCCGACCGTCCCGGTCAACACGGCGGCGGTGGGCCGCGAGGCGGCGCACATCGTCGCCCACTCCGACGCGGCGATCGTCTTCGTCGGCGCCCCGTACCTCGACCGCCTGCCCGCGATCCGCCAGGCCCGCCCCGACGTCATCGCCGTCGCCGTCGGCGCCGACCACCCCGGCTGCCACCGCTACGAGGAGCTGCTGCAGGCGCGCCCCGGCGAGCCGGCCGCGCGGGACCTCCACGCGGGCTCGACCGCGGCGATCCTCTACACGTCGGGCACGACCGGGCACCCGAAGGGGTGCATCGTCGACCAGGAGTACTACCTGGCGAACGCGGCGCGCTTCGTCGGGCACATGCAGGTGACGGCGGAGGACCGGCTGATCACGCCGCTGCCGCTCTTCCACATGAACCCCCAGATCACGTCGGTGCTGGGGTCGCTGCTGAGCGGCGCCGTGCTGGCGCTCGTCGACCGCTTCCACCCGACGACCTGGTGGGACTCGGTCCGAGCCAGCGACGCGACGCTCTTCAACTACCTCGGCGTGATGCCGGCGATGCTGCTCGGCCAGCCGCCCCGCGACGACGACGCCGCCCACGACGCCCGACGCGCATGGGGCGCCGGCGTGCCCGGCGGACTGCACGCGAGCTTCGAGGAGCGCTTCGGGACGCTGCTCGTCGAGGCCTACGGCATGACCGAGACCGGCATGAACTTCGCCGAGCCCCTCGACGAGCGCCGCCGGATCGGCGACCACGGGTGCGGCCTGCCGTTCGCCGACGTCGAGGTGCGGGTGGTCGGCGACGGCGACGTCGACCTGGGGCCCGACCAGTTCGGGCAGCTCCTGCTCCGCGCGCGCGACCCGTCCAATCCCCGCTTCGGCTTCATGCGCGGCTACCACAAGGACGAGCGGGCGACCGAGGAGGCGTGGCGCGGCGGGTGGTTCCACACCGGCGACGTCGTCGCTCGCGACGCCGACGGCCGTGCGCGCTTCGTCGGGCGGCGCAAGGAGATCATCCGGCGCAGCGGCGAGAACATCGCCGCGGCCGAGGTCGAGGAGGTCCTGCGCCTGCACCCCGCCGTCGCGGACGTCGCCGTCGTCCCGGTCCAGGACCCGATCCGCGAGCAGGAGGTCGGCGCGGTGATCGTGCTGGGCGAGGGCCACGACGAGGCCGCGGCGGCGGACGAGCTGTGGGAGTGGTGCGCCGAGCGGCTGGCGTACTTCAAGGTCCCGCGGTATCTCGCCTACGTCGAGAGCCTTCCGCGGACGTCCACCGAGAAGGTCGCAAAGAACGTCCTGGCGACGCAGCTCGACGTGGGCACGTTGTCCGCGCACGACCGCACGCAGAGCAGGGGGCAGCGGGGCAGGGGTCCCGGCCCGGGGAGCGTCCCGGCGACGGGGCCGGAAAGGAACAGTGCAGATGACCAAGCCTGAGGAGGCGTCAGTCGCGGACCCGGTGCCCGCGTACGCGGGCGGGTACGTGCGCGTCGACGTCGATCCCGAGACGCGGGTGGGCACGCTCCGGCTGCACCGCCCGCGGGTCAACGCGCTCGACGAGACCGCCTGGCGCGAGCTCGGCGAGGCCGTCGACGTCATCGCGCGAGCCGACGTCGGCGCCGTCGTGCTCTGGGGCGGGCCGCACGTCTTCGCCGCCGGCGCCGACATCCGCCAGCTCCAGGCGCTGTCGGTCGCCGGGATCCGCGAGTTCCTGACGATCGCGCAGGAGAGCGTCTCGCGACTGGAGGCGCTGCCGCAGGTGACGATCGCCGCGATCAACGGGTACGCGCTCGGCGGCGGGTGCGAGATCGCGCTGGCGGCCGACTTCCGCTTCGCCGCGCAGGACGCGATCCTCGGCCTGCCCGAGATCCGGCTCGGGCTCTTCCCCGGCGCGGGCGGCACCCAGCGGCTCGGCCGCCTGGTCGGGCTGTCGCGGGCCAAGGACCTCGTCCTCACCGGCCGCGACGTCACCGCCGACGAGGCGCTCGAGATCGGCATGGTCGATCGCGTGCTGCCCGCCGAGCAGGTGCTGCAGGAGGCGCGCGACGCGGCGGCCGGGTTCGCCGCCGGGCCCTACGCCCTGCGCCTCGCCAAGCAGGCCCTCAACAGCGCCGCCGACCTCCCGCTGGCCGACGGCCTGCGCCTCGAGCGATCGCTGGTGGCCGAGTCCTTCGCCTCGGCCGACCTCGCCGTCGGACTGGGCTCGTTCCTCGCCCACGGACCCGGGCGCGCCCGGTTCGCCGGGCGCTGAGCCGCGATGTCGAACGTCGAGATGCCCGACCGCAACGGCGACGCCCCGCCGACGCTGCTGCGGAGCCTGCTCTTCTGTCCGGCCAACCGGCCCGACATGACCCACAAGCTCGCCGCGAGCGCCGCCGACGCCGTCGTGCTCGACCTCGAGGACGGGACGCCCGCGGCGCAGCAGGCCGCCGGGCGGCTGGAGCTGCGTTCCGCCGTCGAGCGGCTGAGCCGGGAGAGCCCGGGGATCCGCGTCTTCGTCCGCACCAGCCCGCTGGACTCCGAGCTGTTCGCCGAGGACCTCGAGGCGGCGCTGAGCTGCGGGGCCGAGGGACTCGTCATCCCGAAGGTCGGCTCGGCCGAGCAGCTCCAGGCCCTCGAGCGCCTGCTGGCGTGGATGGAGCGCCGCCTGGAGATCCCGCCGCGCACGATCGTGGTCGGGCTCGAGACGGCGGCGGGCGTCCATCGCGCCGACTCGATCCTGCTCGCGAGCACGCGCGTGTGCGCCGTGTACTTCGGCGCGGAGGACTTCGCCAGCGACGTCGGCGCGCGGCGCAGCGTCGCGGGCGACGAGGTCCGCTACGCCCGCTCGCGCGTCGTCATCGCGGCTCGCCTCGGCGGGGTCCCGGCGATCGACCAGGCCGTCCTGGAGATCCGCGATGAGGCGCGCTTCCGCGCCGACGCCGAGCAGGGGCGCGACCTCGGCTACGCCGGGAAGCTGTGCGTCCACCCGCGTCAGGCGGAGGTCGCCAACGAGGTCTTCACGCCCAGCCCGGACGAGATCGAGCACAGCCGGCGCCTGCTCGAGGCGTACGAGGCGTCGCTCGCCGAGGGCCGGGCGACGCTCGAGTACGAGGGACAGATGATCGACACGCCGCTGGTCGAGCGGGCGCGGCGCTCGCTCGAGCTCGCGGCCGCGGCCGCCGCGCGGCGCGCATGACCCGGACAGGAGTGACCATGGTCGCAACGATCGACAGCCAGATCCGCGAGTACGACATGTACATCGGAGGTGAGTGGGTCACCAGCTCCTCCGGCCAGCGGTTCGAGAGCCTCAACCCGGCCACCGGCAGGGCATGGGCGAGCTTCCCGGAGGCCACCGCCGAGGACGTCGATCGCGCCGTCGCCGCCGCCCGCCGCGCGTTCCACGACCCGGCCTGGGCGGACATGACCGGCACGCAGCGCGGGCGCCTGCTGCGGCGCTTCGCCGACCTCGTGCGCGAGCGCGCCGAGGACCTGGCCCATCTCGACACGATCGACTCCGGGCGGATCATCTCCGACACCCGGCCGATCGCCCCCGCGGTGGCGACGACGCTCGACTACTTCGCCGGCTGGGCCGACAAGGTCGACGGCCGCGTGGTGTCGGTCGACAACGCCGGGATGTTCAACTACACGCTGCGCGAGCCGCTCGGCGTGATCGTCGGCATCGTGCCCTGGAACAACCCGCTGGTCATGCTCGGCTTCAAGCTGGGCCCGACGCTGGCGATGGGCAACACGATCGTCCTCAAGCCCTCCGAGCACAGCTCGGGCTCCACGATGGTGCTCGCCGAGCTGTGCGAGCAGGCCGGCTTCCCGCCCGGCGTCGTCAACGTCGTGACCGGCGCCGCGGCGCCCGCGCAGGCGCTCTGCGACCACCCCGACGTCGACAAGATCTCCTTCACCGGCAGCCCCGTCACGGCGCGCGCCGTGGCCCGGGCCGCCGCCGAGAACCTGACGCCGGCGATGTTCGAGCTCGGCGGCAAGTCGGCGAACGTCGTCTTCGCCGACTCCGACCGCGACAGCGCGATCAACGGGGCGCTGACGATCTTCGCCGGCACCGGCCAGTCGTGCGTCGCGCCGTCGCGGCTGCTGCTGGAGGACTCAATCCACGACGAGTTCCTCGAGCAGCTCGCCGCCCGCGCCGCCGCGGTGCGCATGGGCGACCCGCTGGACCCCACGACGCAGATGGGCCCGGTGGCGACGCTGCCGCAGCTCGACCGCAACGTGCGCTTCTGCCAGCGCGGCGTCGAGGAGGGCGCGCGGGTGGTCCTGGGCGGCGGGCGTCCCGAGGCCGACGGGCTGGGCGACGGCTGGTTCTTCGAGCCGACGATCTTCGCCGACGCCGACCCGCAGATGTACATCGCGCAGGAGGAGGCGTTCGGGCCGATCCTCACCGTGCTGCGCTTCCACACCGAGGAGGAGGCGGTGCGGATCGCCAACTCCACCCGATACGGCCTGGCCGCCGGCGTCTGGACCACCGACGTGCGCCGCGCGCACCGGATGGCCAAGTCGCTGCAGGCGGGCGTGGTGTGGGTGAACACGTGGCGCAGCTTCTCGTCCGCCACGCCGTTCGGCGGCATGAAGGAGAGCGGCTACGGGCGCGAGAACGGCCCCGAGGCGCTGCTCGAGGTGACCCGGCCCAAGAGCGTGTGGATCGAGATGACCGGCAACGTGGCCGACCCGTTCATCTGGAAGGGCTAGCCCGGCGTGGCGGACGCTATGGGCCCGCTCGCCGGCGTGCGGGTCGTGGAGTGCGGCGAGCACGTCAGCGCGCCCTATGCCGCTCGCCTGCTCGGCGACCTCGGCGCGGACGTGGTCAAGGTGGAGTCGCCCGACGGCGACGGCTCGCGCCGCCACGGCCCGTTCCCGGGGGCGCCCGATCCCGAGGCCAGCGGCCTCTTCCACGCGCTGAACTTCAACAAGCGCGGGGTCGTGCTCGACGTGGGCTCGCAGGCCGGCCGGGAGGACCTCCACCGGCTGCTCGCCGACGCCGACGTGTTCCTCACCAACGCCGAGCCGGCCGCGCGGCGGGCGCTCGGGCTGGATGCGCCGGCGCTGCTGGCGCGCCACCCCGGCCTCGTCGCCGTGGCCGTGACGCCGTGGGGCGACGACGGGCCCTACGCCGACGCCCGCGGGTGCTCGCTGACCGCGTGCGCGATCTCGGGGGCGAGCTGGGCGATCGGCAGACCCGGCCGGCCGCCGCTGACGCTGCCGTTCGACCTCGCCGACTACGTCGCGGGGGCCAACGCGGCCGCCGCCGCGCTCGCGGCCGTGCTCGCCGTCCGCCGCGGGGGGCCCGGCCAGTCGGTCGACGTCGCGGTGGCCGACGTCATCGCGGCGTTCATCTCGGTCAACTCGCGGATCTACGTGCCGTACGGCCGGCCGTGGGCGCGCGCCGGCCGCCGCGCGTCGGGCTCGGGCGGCACGTACCCGTACACGATCCTGCCGTGCCGCGACGGCTACGTCGCGCTCATCGGACGCTCGCGGCGCGACTGGCGCAACATCCTCGCCGCGCTCGGCGACCCGCCCTGGGGGCAGGAGGAGGAGTTCGCCGACCCGCTGCGGATCGCCCGCGAGCGCGCCGACGAGGCCGACGCGCTGCTGACCGCCTGGTTCGCCACGCGCTCGCGCGCCGAGCTCTTCGCGATCGCCCGCGAGCACGGCCTCGCGCTGGCGCCGATCCGCTCCGTCGCCGAGGTCCTCCAGGAGCCGCAGTTCCGCGAGCGCGGCCTGTTCGTCGACCCGCTGGAGGTGGGGGAGGCGAGCTTCACGCCGCCGCGCGCGTCCTACGCGTTCTCGGGCAGCGATCTCGGGACCTCGGTCCGGCCGGCGCCGCGGCTGGGCCAGCACTCCGCCGAGGTGCTCGGCGCGTGCGGGGCCGGCCAGGAGGTCCTGCGATGACGGTCGCCGAGGCCGGCGCCGGACCGCTCGCGGGCATCCGCGTCGTCGACTTCACCTGGGTCTGGTCGGGACCGATGGTGACCTACACGCTCGCCGACCTCGGCGCCGAGGTCATCAAGATCGAGCACGCCGGGCGGCTGGACAACGCGCGCCTGCGCGGTCGCCCGCAGCGCGACGGCAAGCCGCTGGAGGGTCCCGAGGAGGAGGTCTCGCTCTACTTCCACCAGAACAACCGGGGCAAGCTCAGCTTCGCGGTCGACGTCAAGGCGCCCGCGGGCGCGCAGCTCGTCGCCCGGCTGATCGACGAGGCCGACGTCGTCATCGACAACCTCTCGGTCGGCGTCCTCGAGCGCATGGGACTCGGATGGGACGAGATCTCCCGGCGCAATCCGCGTGTGACGATGCTGGCGATGTCGGCGGCCGGCCAGGAGGGCCCGCTGCGCTCGATGAAGGCCTACGCACCGGTCATGACCGGGTTCTCGGGGCTCGAGAGCCTCGTCGGGTACGACGACGACCCCGTGGTCGGGATGATGACGATCGGGTTCGGCGACCCCAACGCGGCCTCGCACGCGCTCGTGGCGCTGCTCGCCGCGCTCGTCGAGCGCGAGCGCACCGGCGTCGGGCGCTTCATCGACATGTCCCAGATCGAGGCGGTCGTCACCGTCCTCGCCGAGCCCCTGGCGACGGTCCAGCTCACCGACAGCGAGCCCGACGGCCGCGCGCTGGCCCATGCGAGCCTCGCGCCGCACGGTCACTACCCGTGCCGCGGGGAGGACCGCTGGATCGCGATCGCGGTCGCCTCCGACGAGG
>JAXDHQ010000189.1:0-15900 GCA_034664395.1 Solirubrobacteraceae bacterium
TCCCGTTCGTCGACAAGCCCGACGTCATGGCCGACCAGCAGGCGAGCGCGTCGGCCTTCGGCCTGGAGTCGGTGGCGCCCGAGCGCCGCGCCTGGTTCCACCGGACCTCGGGGACGACCGGCGTCCCCCTCAACGAGGTGTTCACGAGCTACGACCGCCTGATCGCCGCCTACGAGGCCTGGGCATACGGCTGGTGGGACATGGGCCTGCGTCCCGGCGACTCCATGTACTTCGCGTTCAACTTCGGGACGTTCATCGGCTTCTGGAGCGCGCTGTTCTCGGCCGAGCGCCTGGGGCTGCTCGTGATCCCGGGCGGCGGCCTGGACACCAAGGGCCGGCTGCGCCAGATCGTCGAGTTGGCGCCCGACGCCGTGATCGGCACGCCGACCTACCTCCTGCACATGGGCGAGACCGCCCGCGAGCTGGGCATCGATCTGGCCGCGGCCGGGGTGCGCGTGCTGTCGACGGCGGGGGAGATCGGCCCCAACGTGCCGTCGTTCCGGCGCGCGCTGCGCGAGAGCTGGGGCGAGCCGCGGATCTGCGACATCTACGGCATCAGCGAGCCGATCTTCGCCGCCTGCGAGTGCGGCGCCGTCGACGACGGGCACGCCAACGGCCTGCACGTCGTCGAGCGCTACATCCACTCGTTCGTCATCGACCCGTCGACCTTCGAGCCGGTCGCGGACGAGTCGCAGGTGGGCGAGCACATCGTCACGTCGTTCCGGCTCGGCCAGCCGCTGATCAAGTACCGCACCCACGACCTCGTGCGCCTGCAGCGCGCGCCCGACCACGGCTGCGGGTGGAGCTTCGCCTTCCTGGACGGCGGGGTCCTCGCGCGCCTGGACGGCATGGTCACGATCCGCGGCGTCAACATCTACACGACCGCGGTCCAGGGCATCATCGGCGCGGTCCCGGGCGCGTCGCCCCACTACGAGCTGCACATCACGCGCGACGGCGGCCAGGACGCCATGGAGGTCCGCCTCGAGGCCGCGCCCGACGTGGCCGACGGCGAGGACCTGCGCCGGAGGCTGTCGGAGGAGCTGCGCTACCGGCTGGGCGTCTCGATGGCCGTCGACGTGCGCCCGCCCGGCTCGCTGCCGCGCTACGAGCTGAAGTCCAAGCGCATCTTCGACCACCGCGAGGAGGTCGCCCGATGACCCTCGAGGAGTACGCGTCCGAGCTGGCCGCGGTGCGCGAGCGCATCGACGCGCTGTACGCCGCCGCCCCGACGCCGGCGCTCGCGAGCTGCCTGCGCACCATGGCCGAGACCGCGCTCGTCGCGCACGGCTACGCGGACCCGCTGGGCGTGGAGATCGCGCCCGCCGCCTACGCCGACGACCTCACGCC
The DNA here is from genome assembly GCA_034664395.1 of Solirubrobacteraceae bacterium. GTDB lineage: Bacteria > Actinomycetota > Thermoleophilia > Solirubrobacterales > Solirubrobacteraceae > JAOPZW01. Next base: position 1,348 of record JAXDHQ010000189.1, read on the forward strand.
GACCGGAGGTGACGCATGATCGCCGAGGACGACCTGCTGCAGAGCCTGGCCCAGGGCGCCACGATCGAGTGGCCCGAGCAGATGTCGGAGGGCTACCTGCGCGAGCTCAAGCGGACGCTGCTCATCTCCGCCGACACCGAGTTCCTGGGGGCGGTCATGCACTGGCCCAACCTCATGAACCGCCGCGTCCCCGAGCGCTTCGACCGCGCCCTGCTGGCGATCATCCAGGACGAGCTCGGCCACGCCCACATCGACTACCGCATGCTCGCGGACCTGGGCGAGGACATCGACGCGCTGATGTACGGGCGCGAGCCGCACCAGTTCAAGCACCCCTACGCCATGGACATGCCCTACGAGAACTTCGCCGAGAGCGTCGTCGTGGGGGCGTTCATGGACCGCGCCGGCTACATCCTGCTCAGCGACATCTTCGAGACGACGAGCTACCTGCCGTGGCGGCGGGCGCTCGTGAAGATCAACAAGGAGGAGCACTTCCACATCAACTTCGGGGTGCGCACGCTGCGCGCGCTCTCGTCCGACCCGGAGACCAAGCCCGTGCTGCAGCGGGCGATCGACTGGATGTTCCCGATGACCGTCGAGTGGTTCGGGCTGCCCGACGACCGCAAGACCGGCAACCTCCAGCTCGACTACCGCCTGAAGGGCAGGACGAACGACGAGCTCCGCGCGCTCTGGCTCGGACAGATCGTGCCGCTCGTCGAGAGCATGGACCTCCACATCCCGGCGCACCACGACGCGGCGCAGGAGCGCTACGTCCTCGACTTCCACCTCCCGTGCGCGTTCGACCCCGAGGCCAAGCGCTGGGACCTCGACGAGCCGGTCTCGTGGGACGACGTGATCCGGCGCTGGAAGGGGCGCGGTCCGTGGAACGAGCGCCTGGTCGAGTGCCTGCAGTCCGGGCGCAAGAGCCTCGACGCGATGCGGGTGGCGGCGTGAGCCGGCTCGCCGAGCCCGCCGTCTGGGAGGCCCTGGCCGACGTGCACGACCCCGAGTACCCGATCAGCATCGTCGACCTCGGCCTCGTGTACGGCGTGCGGGTGAGCGCCGGGCACGTCGACGTGACCATGACGCTCACCTCGATGGGCTGCCCGTGCGCGCACTGGATCGTCGAGGACGTGCAGGAGCGCCTCGGGCGCCTGCCCGGCGCCGATGACGTCGCGGTCGAGGTCGTGTGGGATCCGCCGTGGACGCGGGAGCGCATCACGCCCACCGGTCGCGAGGCGCTCAAGGGCTTCGGGGTCAGCGCGTGACGACCCACCCCGAGGTCGGGCAGGTCTACGAGGTCTTCGCGCGGGGCCGGCTGACCGACCCGCTCACGCACGTCGGCAGCGTGCGGGCGCCGCGCGAGGAGCTCGTCCACGCCTACGCCCGCAGCACCTACGACGAGGAGCGCTGGGCCGAGATGGTGGCCGTGCCGCGCGCCGCGGTCATCCGGATCGTCGACCCGAGGACGAGCTGATGGCGCCCCCCGCGGCCGACCTGCTCGTCGCCGCCGTGGCGGCCGTCAAGGTCGACCTCGGCTGGCTGTACACCGACTGGTCGGTGCGGGCGCCGACGCTCGAGTCCAGCACCGCCGTGACGGCGATGGCGCAGGAGGAGGTCGGGCACGCCCGCGTGCTCGGCGGCCTGGTCGCCGGCGACCTGGAGGGCGAGCGGATCGCGTGCGTGCGCGACGGCGCGTCGACGTGGCCGGCGCTCGTCGGGACCGTCGGCCCGGTCGAGCTCGCGCTGGGCCGGCTCACGCGCGCCCTGGCTGGCTGCCGCCACGACGCCCTGCGCTCGCGGGCCCGCAAGATGGCCGAGGAGGAGCGCTTCCACGAGCTCTTCGTCGAGGGCTGGTCCGATCTGCTCGGCGCCGACGCGCCCGAGGTCAGCGGCGCGTTCTTCGAGGCGGTGGCGCGATCGCAGGGCCAGACCGCGGCCTGGGTGGCGTCCATGGACGCGCTCGCGGCCGAGGGCGACGTGCTCGACGCGGGCGTCCTGGCCCACGACTGCCTGGCGCGCGTGATGGCGATCGGACGGCCCGGCGGTGGCTGACGGCGACGCCGGGGTCCGGCGGCCGCCGGAGCAGCACGCCTGCCCGCACTGCGGCGCCCGCGACTCCGAGCCGGTGGCGAGCTTCGGCCTGTCGCTGATGACCAGCCTGCGCCGATGCCGGCGCTGCCGGACCGACTTCGAGGTCATCAAGTGGACGGGCGAGGACCGATGAGCGCGGCGGGCTCGGTGCGCCTGGAGCGGCGCGACGCGGTGGCGTGGCTCGTGCTCGACCGCCCAGAGGCCCGCAACGCGCTGACCGTGCCGATGCGCCACCGGGCGATCGAGCTGCTGGCGGAGGCGGAGTCCGACGACGACGTCGGGGTCATCGCGCTGACCGGCGCCGGCGAGCACTTCTGCGGCGGGGGTGACGTCGCGAGCATGCCCGAGGTCCGCGACGTCTGGGAGGCGCGGGCGCGGACCGCCACCGCACACGCCGTCGTCACGGCGCTGCGCGCGGCCGAGAAGCCGACGATCGCCGTGGCGCGCGGCGCGGTCGCCGGCCTGGGGATCAGCCTCTTCGCGGCCTGCGACGTCCGCCTCGCCGCCGCCGATGCCCGCTTCCAGCCCGGCTTCCCCGGCGTCGGGCTGATCCCCGACGGCGGCCTGCTGCACCTGCTGCCCCGCCTCATCGGCTTCGGGCGCGCGAGCGAGTGGCTGCTGCTCGATCACGCCATCGGCGCGGCCGAGGCGCTCTCGTGGGGCCTGGCCTCCCGCGTCGCCGAGGCCGACGGGCTCGACGCGCTGGCCGGCGAGGTCGCCGCCCGGCTGGCGCGCGTGCCGCGCCGCACCGCGGCGCTCACCAAGGCGGGGCTGCGCCTGGCGGCGGACGCGTCCTGGGAGTCGGTGGCGGAGTTCGAGCGCACGGCCCAGGGCGCGCTGCTCGCCGACCCCGAGTCGCGGGCGCTCGTGAGGGCGTTCCTGGGGCTCGACCAGGCCACGTGACGGTGGTCGGCTTCGCGCTGAGCCCGGAGCAGGCGCGGCTGCGCGAGCGTGCCCGCCGGCTCGCCGAGGACGAGCTGCGCCCGCACGCCGCGCGCTGGGACGCCGAGGAGGCCTTTCCCGAGCCGTCGCTCGAGGCGCTGCGGCGATCGGGGCTGCTGGCGCTGACCGTCCCCACGCGCTACGGGGGCGATGGGCTCGGCACGTTCGAGGCGTGCCTCGTCCTCGAGGAGCTCGCGCGCGGCTGCATGGCCTCGGCCATGGTCGCCCAGATGTTCCTCAACGGCCCGCCGCGCGCGATCGCGCTGCTGGGCACCGACGAGCAGCGCGCGCGCCTGCTGCCCGGCGTGGCCGACGGCAGCCGGTACTTCGCGATCGCGATGACCGAGCCGCAGGCGGGCTCGGCCGGCACCGACCTGACCACGGCGCTGAGGGCCGACGGCCGCGACTTCCGCCTGACCGGCACGAAGTGCTCGATCACGGGCGGGGCGCGGGCCGACGCGTTCCTCGTGTTCTGCCGCGCCGAGGGCACGCGCGGCGCGAGCGGCATCGGGGCCGTGCTCGTGCAGCGCGGCGCCTCCGGCTTCGCCGCGCCCGAGGTCGAGCCGAAGATGGGCGGGCGCGGCGTCGCGGAGGCGACGCTGCGCTTCGAGGACGTGCCGGTCGCGGCGCGCGACGTCGTCCTCGTCCCCGATCCGGACTCCAAGCGCGGCGCCGACGTCCTGCTGCGCCAGTTCAACCCCGAGCGCTGCGGCAACGCGGCCATGTGCGTCGGTGTCGCGCGCGCGGCGCTGGAGGACGCGCTCGCCCACGTCTGCGAGCGCCACCAGTTCGGGCGGCCGATCGTCGAGTTCCAGGGCATCCAGTGGAGGCTCGCCGACATGGCCGTCGACCTCGAGGCGAGCCGCCTGCTGACGTGGAGGGCGGCGCTGAGCGACGACGGCGGCTTCCCGGCGCTGCACGAGACGGCGGCGGCCAAGCTCGCGGCCAACGAGATGGCCCAGCGCGTGACCAACGAGGCGATCCAGCTCCACGGGCACGCGTGCTATACGCGCAGCCGGCCGGTCGAGCGCTACTTCCGCGACGTGCGCGGCATGGCCCTGGCGGGCGGCACCACCGAGGTGCTTCGCAACATCCTCGCGGCGGGGCTGACCGGGCGGCGCTTCAGCCAGCGCCCGCCCCGGCCGGTCGCCTGACGCTCAGGCGCCGTTGGCCATCGCCTGCACGCGCCGGCGCGCGGCGGGCAGCTTCAGCCGGCCGAGCACCTCGTCGGCCAGCCGGACGTAGTCGGCGCCCAGGTCCGGGCGGTGGTCGAGGATCGAGATCGCGCGCTCGGCCGACTCCGCGTAGGCGATCGACTGGCGCACGACCGTCTGCAGGAGCTTGTCGCCGACGTGCTCGCGCAGCGCGTCGTAGGACTCGCGCGAGTGCACCGTGCGCATGTCGGCGATGTTGAACACCACGCCGAGCCACTGCAGGTCGGGGTTGAGGCCGTCGCGGGCGAGCTCGATGACCTCGAGCGCCTGCTCGACGCCCTGCAGCGCGAAGTACTGCGCCTCGGCGCTCAGCAGCGCCCAGTCGGCCGCCACGAGCGCGTTGACGGTCAGGAGCCCGAGCGACGGCGGGCAGTCGACGAGGATGACGTCGTAGTCGCCGTCGAGCTCCCTGAGCGCCTTGCGCAGGATGAGCTCGCGGCCCATGCGCCCGGCCATCGCGAGCTCCGCCTCGGCCAGCGCGAGGTTGGCGGGGATGACGCCGTCGTGGACCGCCTCCGACGCCGTCGCGCGGCCGCTGAGCACGTCGCCGATCGTCGGCGCGGCCTCGGGATCGACGTCGAAGTAGTCCGACAGGTTGCCCTGCGGGTCGAGGTCGACGGCCAGGACGCTCAGGCCGGCGCGCGTGAAGACGTCGGCCAGGTGGCGGACCGCCGTGGTCTTGCCGGTGCCGCCCTTCTGGGAGAGGACCGCGATCTTGTGGGCCACCGCGCGATTCTCCCAGAGACCGGTGGCGGGGGGGGGCGGGGTCTTCGTCTCCGCGACGGGTACCGGAGGGGGCCCGGATCCCGCGCGCCGGGCCCCATCCGTCCCTCTCCTCCGCGGGCCTTGGCCCGACGCTCGAGGCTACCCCGTGGACTCCAGGGGCGTCATCTCGACCGGCGCCGCCGCCGGCGCGGCCTCGATGAAGTGCAGACGGTATCGCCCGACGACGATCTCGTCACCATCGCCCAGCACGCGCCACTCGACGCGCTCGCCGTTGACGAAGACGCCGTTGAGGCTGCGGTCGTCCAGCACGCGCACGCCGTCGGCCTGGCGCACGATCAGCGCGTGGCGGCGCGACACCGTGGGGTCGTCGAAGCGGACGTCGGCGGCCAGGCTGCGACCGACGCGAGTCCACTCGCGATCGAGGGCCACGACGCACACGTCGTCGCCCTCCTGCCAGGCGAGGAACTGGCCCGACCGGGCATCGATCCGGTCGCGGGCCTCGGCGATCAGGGCATCACGCTCGTCGGCCGTGGGCGCGTCGCCGGGCTTGCGCTGGAAGCGCCCGGCCGCGAACAGCGAGGCGCGGGCGAAGCGACTGCCGCCGCAGCCCGGGCAGGGCGGCAACTCGTCCGCGGCCGCCAGGTTGACGACGTATCCGCATTCTTCGCACCGGAACGACCCGGTGCCGGCAAGGGTGCCCGACGTCAGTGACTCCATCTCCGCTCCCTCCGTCCGGCAGGCGGTTGGGGGACGTGCGTGCGACCCGCCCGCTGCTGCCGATGATAACGATGCTGTCAATCGAGTCAGAGCAGAAATTTGGCTTATCTATCGGGCCTTTGATGGCTGCTGGACCTGATTGAGCTGCCCGGGAGTACCCAGCATGCCGAATGGGATAACCACCGTCAATCGCCGTCGACAAGCGGCTGACGGCAGGAGCCGGGCGGCCGGCGGCGAACCTGCTCGCCATGCTCCGACCGCTGCTGGGGATCTCCGAGCCCGACCTCGAACGCGCGCTCCTGCGCAAGGGGGTCGTCGCCCTGGTCGCCGGTCGCGCCACGTGCCGGGACTGCGGTCGCAGCCCCCTGGTCGGCGAGCGCGTCCACGTCTTCGGCGGCGACCTGGTGTGCGAGCTGTGCCGATCCGGCCGGAGCGAGGCGCCCGAGCGCTCGGAGGTCGTGCACCACTCCGAGCACGGCCAGACCGTCCGCCGCCGGGCCGCGTAGGCCGTCCCGGGCGACATCCGGGAGCGAGCATCTAGACTCCCGGCCCCGATGGACCCGGTCATCGTCGACGTCGTCATCGCCCGGCCCCGCGAGGAGATCTTCGAGTACCTCGCCGACGTCGCCAACCACGCCGAGTTCACCGACCACTTCATGGTCGACTGGCGCCTGACCCGCGAGGACAGCTATGGCCTGGGCGCCGGCGCCCGCTTCCGCCTGAAGGTGCCGCTGAACCGCTTCCCGTGGGGCGAGACGACCGTCATCGAGCTCGAGCGCCCGCGACGCATCGTCGAGGCGGGGCGCACGGGCAAGTTCAACCGCATCCGCACGCTCGGCGTCTACGAGCTCGAGCCCGGCGCCGGCGGCACCACGCGCGTGCGCTTCACCTTCCAGACCGAGCCCAAGACGGCGACCGACCGCCTCCTGGAGTCGCTCGGCGTGCGCTGGTGGACGAAGCGCAAGCTCCGGCGCTCGATGCGCCGGCTGCGCGAGATCCTGGAGGAGGGCCACGGACGCGGCACGCGTCCGTCGATCGCCGGCGGCGCGCGCAAGCCGGCGACGGGATCGCCGTTCGTGGGCTGAGCACGGGCCCCGCCGAGCGGATCTATTAGCATCCGCGCCCGTCGATGCCCCGCCGTGCGATCACCCTGCTGCTGGCCGCCGTCGCGGCCCTCGCCGTGGCCGGCTGCGGCAACAAGCACTCGCCCATCACGCACGGCGCCACCGAGGGCGTGTACCTCGACGTGGGCCCGCTGAAGTACCAGGTCCAGATCTCGCGGCTGCTCAACCCGTTCGACCCCGAGGACCGCGGCTACCTGATCGACCTGCCCGGGAGCCAGTCGCTCGGCCCGACCGACCAGTGGTTCGCGGTCTTCATGCGCGTCGAGAACGGCACCGACCGCCCGCAGCGCGACGCCAGCGACTACCAGATCAAGGACAGCGAGGGCACGGTGTTCCGGCCCGTCCAGATGGGCCCGAGCAACGTCTTCGCCTATCGCGCCGGCGTCATCCCGCCGCGCGACACCGAGCCGCTGCCCGACAGCCCCGCGGGGCAGAACTCGATCCAGGGCGCGCTGCTGCTGTTCAAGATCCCCAACGCGAACCTCGAGAACCGCCCGCTGGAGCTGTCGATCGCTCCGCCGAGCGGCTCGGGCCCCCACGGCACCGTCGACCTCGACATCTAGCGGCCGGCGGCGGCGGTCGCCTTGAGCGCCGCGACCAGCACCTGACGGGCGGCCGGCGCCGCCGTGTCCCCGCCGGCGCCCGAGGCCACGAGCAGCACGCCGACCGCCACCCGCGGCGTGCCGCGGCCGGCCGGGGCGTAGGCGGCGAACCACGCGTCGGTGTCCGTCGGGTCGTTGTGCTGCTGCTCGGGCGGGCACGCCGACGGGTCCTGCGGGTCGGGCTGGCAGCGCGTGGTCGTGCGCAGCTCCGCGGTGCCGGTCTTGCCGGCGACCGGCACGCCGGCGATGGCGGCGCTGACCCCGGTGCCCACCTGCACGACGGCGAGCATCAGCCGCTCCACGGTGCGCGCCACGCGCGGGCTCGTCGCCCGCGTGGTGCGCAGCGGCCGGCCGTGGGCGGTGGCGTAGTCCAGCGTGAAGCGCGGCCGGCGCCCGCCGCGCCCGATCGTCGCCGCCACGGTGGCCATCTGCAGCGCGGTGGCCTGGACGCGGCCCTGGCCGATCGCCGACGAGCCCACGGCGAGCGCGTCGCCGATCTCGTCGGCGGGCGGGATCGTGCTCTGCGCCGCCCCGACGATGTCGGGCGGGTGGTTGAAGCCGAAGGCCTCGGCGGTGCGCACGAGCCGCTTCGCGCCGATCTGCGCGCCCAGCGGCGCGAACACCGAGTTGCAGGAGTGCGCGAAGGACATGGTCAGGGTGCCGCCGCAGGACTCGCCGTTGGCGTTCTCGAGGTCGACGCCCTCGATCGTCGTCTTGGTCTGGACCGGATAGGCCTTCGACGGGCTGGTGATGCCGGCCGCCAGCGCCGCGGTCGCGGTGACGATCTTGAACGTCGAGCCGGGCGGCTGAAGGCCCGAGAAGGCGATGCCGGCGAAGGCGAGGACCTCGCCGGTGCGCGGCTGCAGGACGACCACGCCGCCCAGGCGTCCCGTCAGGGCGGTGGCGGCGGCCTCCTCGACCGGCAGGGAGATCGTCGTGCGCACGGCGGGCGCCTGGCGCGGCGCGCTGCGGCCGATCACGCGGCCGCCGGCCAGCAGCTCGCCGCCCGGGTCGCCGACCAGGCGCGTGTCGAAGATCCGCTCCAGGCCCGTGACCCCGACCAGCGCGTCGGAAGGCACGCCCATGCGCGCGAGCTCGTCCCGGCGCTCGGGCGGGATCGGGCCGAGCTGGCCGACGACCTGGCCCGCGACGGGCGAGGGCGAGCCGCGGTCGTCGCCCTGGGCGAGCACGGTGCGGTCGCGCGCGAGCAGCGTCGCCCGCGGCGGCATGCGCGTGACCCGCGTCAGCCGCTCGCCCTGGGCCAGACCGGGGAAGACGAGCTCCGGCGACCACTGCACCCCGGCGTCGGAGGCGGGAAGGACGACCTCGCCGTCGACCGTGCCGAAGATGCGGGTGGCGATCCGCATCGGCACGCGATAGACGTCGCCGTCCCGGCGCGGGCGGTCGGCCCGCACGCGCTGCGCGGTGGCCGTGTCCATGGCGTCCTCGTAGGCGCGGGCGAAGCGCACGCGGCTGAGCTTGGCGCGATCGGCGTCGGTGAGCTCGGCGTACATCGCCGCGTAGTTGCCGTGCTGCCACGCGGCGGCGAAGCGCTCGACGTGGCGTTGGCCGGGCGACATGTGGCGCGCGCCGACGACCGAGCCGACGACGAACGCCACGGCGCACAGGACGAAGACCGGGGCGAATCGGCGCATCCCGCGCGACCGGCGCGGGGGAGGCTGCGAACGCGCGGAACGCGGTGATGGTCGTCTGCCTTTCGATGACGCCCGCGCGGTCAATGCCTCCGGGAGGGTAGCCTGCGCCGCCGCTGTGACCGTCCTCGATTGGATCATCGTCGCGTTGACGCTCACCACGGCGGCAGCGGGGTTCTTCCAGGGGTTCGTCGTGGGCGCGGCGACCCTGGTCGGCTTCGCCGGAGGCCTGCTCGTGGGCGCCCGCGTGGGCCAGGCGCTGGTGGCGAGCGGGTCGCACTCGCCCTATGCCCCGCTGTTCGGCCTGATCGGCGCGCTGCTCGGCGGCATGCTGCTCGGCTCGATCCTGGAGGCGCTGGGTCACGGCGTGCGCCGGAGGCTGGCGTCGTCCTCGCCGGTGGGCGTGCTCGACGGCCTCGCCGGGGCGGCGCTCAGCGGCGCCGTCGCCCTGGGCCTGGCGTGGCTGGCCGGGGCGGTCCTGCTGCAGACCCCGCAGGTGAGCGGCCTGCGCCACCAGATCCAGCGCTCGGCGATCCTGCGGGCGCTCAACGGCCTGTTGCCGCCGTCGGGGCCGGTCCTCAACGCGCTGGCGCGCTTCGACCCGTTCCCGACCATCAACGGGCCGCCGATCGACGTCCCCGCGCCGCGGGCGGCGATCGCCCGCGACCCGCAGGTGCGGGCGGTCGCGGGGAGCGTCGTCAAGATCCAGGGCACGGCCTGCGGCCTGGGCGTCGAGGGCTCGGGCTGGGTCGCGGCGCCGGGGCTCGTGGTCACCAACGCGCACGTGGTCGCCGGCCAGGACGACACGACCGTCCAGGCCGGCGGCGCCGGCCTCATGCTCGCCGCCCGGGCGGTGATCTTCGACCCGCGCGACGACGTCGCGATCCTGCGCGTCAGCGGCCTCGGGGCGCGTCCGCTGCCGATCGCCTCGGACCCGCGCGCGGGGACGTCCGGCGCCATCCTCGGCTTTCCCGAGAACGGGCCCTACGACGTGCGCGCCGGGCGCCTGGGCGACACGCGTACGGTCATCACCCAGGACGCCTACGGGCGCGGGCCGGTCCAGAGGCAGATCGCCGCCCTGCGCGGAACGGTGCGCTCGGGCAACTCCGGGGGCCCGATGGTCGACGGCCGCGGGCGCGTGATGACGACGATCTTCGCCGCCACGCGAGGCAGCCGTCAGCGCGGCGGGTACGGCGTGCCCAACGCGATCGTGCGCCGCGACCTCGATCGGGTCCGCGGCCCGGTGGACACCGGCCCGTGCGCACGCTGAGCTCGATGACCGATTCCACGCCCCCCGCGGTCGCGCGGGCCGCGGAACCGATCATCTAGGCTCACGAGGCCATGTCCAAGACCCTTGTCATCGCCGAGAAGCCGTCCGTCGGCCAGGATCTGGCGCGCGTCCTCCCGGGCCCGTTCGAGAAGCACACGGGCGCCGGCGAGCGCACGCCGCGCTGGCTGGAGGGGCCCGAGCACGTCATCACCTGGGCGGTCGGCCACCTCGTCCAGCTCGCCGAGCCCGACGAGTACGACGACAAGTTCAAGAAGTGGCGGATGGCCGACCTGCCCATCGTGCCGCGCGACTTCAAGCTCGTCGTGCGCGACGAGCGCTCGCAGAAGCAGATGACGGTCGTGCGCCGGCTGCTGAAGGAGAACGACGTCGCGCGGGTCATCAACGCGTGCGACGCCGGACGCGAGGGCGAGCTGATCTTCGCCTACATCTACGAGTACACGAAGTCCGACAAGCCGGTCCAGCGCCTGTGGCTGTCCTCGATGACCAACCAGGCCATGCGCGAGGCGTTCGGCAACCTGCGCGACGGCGCCGATCTCGCCTCGCTGCGCGACGCGGCCAAGTCGCGCTCGGAGGCGGACTGGATCGTGGGCATGAACGCCACGCGCGCGGCGACGATCCGCCTGCGCTCGTCGTTCGACGGCGCGGTGTCGCTGGGGCGCGTGCAGACGCCGACGCTGGCCCTGATCGCCCGCCGCGAGGAGGAGATCCGCGCCTTCGTGCCGGAGACGTACTGGCTCGTCGACGCCGCCTTCGAGGCCGAGGGCGCGCGCCGCTACGAGGGGCGCTACCACGCCGGCGCCCACCCGCGGATGAAGAGCCTGGCGGAGGCGCAGGCCGTCGTCGACGCCGTCCGCGGCCAGGCCGGCGAGATCACCAAGCTCGACAAGACCAAGCGCAAGGAGCGCGCGCCGCTCCTGTACGACCTGACGTCGCTGCAGCGCGAGGCCAACAACCGCTACGGCTTCAGCGCGCGGCGCACGCTCGCCGCGGCGCAGCGCTGCTACGAGGAGCACAAGGCGCTCACCTATCCGCGCACGAGCTCGCGCTACCTGACCGGCGACATGGTCCCGGAGATCAAGCCGATCGCGGGCCACGTCGGCCGCCGGCCCGAGTACCGCGAGGCCGCGCGCTACGTCCAGTCGCTGGACCTGCTGCCGCTCGGGCGCGTCGTCGACGACGCGAAGGTGGGCGACCACCACGCGATCATTCCCACCAACTCCGAGCACAACCTCGAGAAGATGAGCGAGGACGACCGGCGCATCTACGACATGGTCGCCCGGCGCTTCCTCGCCGTCTTCCATCCCGACGCCGAGTTCGAGAACACGCGGGTGGAGACGACGGTGCAGACGCACGTCTTCCGCACGCGCGGCAAGGTCCTGCTCGTGCCGGGCTGGCGCGGCGTCTACGGCGAGCTGCCGGAGGGCGACGGCGCGGACGACGACGAGGGCCGCGACCAGCAGCTCCCGCGGCTGGAGCGCAACGAGACCGTCCAGACGCGCGAGGTGCAGTGGCTGGAGAAGGAGACCAAGCCGCCGCGGCGCTACAGCGACGCCTCGCTGCTGGGCGCGATGGAGACGGCCGGCAAGCTCGTCGACGACGACGAGCTGCGCGAGGCGATGAAGGACTCCGGCATCGGCACGCCCGCGACGCGGGCCGCGATCATCGAGCGCCTCATCGACGTCGGCTACGTCGAGCGCGACGCCCGCGCGCTGGTGGCCACCGAGAAGGGCCTCAACGTCATCCGCCTGCTCGGCGAGCACGCCCTGACCTCGCCCGCGCTGACCGGCGAGTGGGAGCACCGCCTCGCGCGCATCGAGCACGGCGAGGAGCGTCGCCAGAGCTTCATGGACGACATCGCCAAGTTCGCCGGCGAGACGGTCGGGATGCTCGACACCACGCTCAAGGACGTGCGCATCCCGCGCGCCAACCTCGGGCCGTGCCCGGTCTGCGGCCACGACATCGTCGAGAACCGCAAGGGCTACTCGTGCTGGTCGCGCGAGGACCCCGGCTGCGGCTTCGTCATCTGGAAGTCCAAGGCGGGCAAGCAGCTCCCCGGCGCCGTGGCGCGCGAGCTCATCCAGACCGGCTTCACCGCGCGCCCGGTCACCGGCTTCAAGGGTCGCTCCGGGCGGTCGTTCCGCGCGCGGCTGGCGCTCGAGCAGACCGACGAGGGCCGCTGGCGCACGGAGTTCAACGAGCCGTGGGCCAAGGAGGGCGCCAAGCCGCCCGAGGCCGAGGAGCCCACGGACGGGGGGGCCGCCGCGGCGGCGGCCAGCGAGGGCGCGGCGGCGGACGAGGGTGCGGCGGCGGCGTAGCGCGCCGGCGCTGGCGGCCCTGCTCGTCGTGGCGGCGCTGCCGGCCACGGCACGCGCGGTCGACCCGGGCTCGGTGGCCGCGTCGGGCGGCGCGGTGCAGGCCACGCTGAGCTGGAAGGCCGGCCAGTTCGGGGCCAAGGACCCGCACCTGACGATCGTCCGAGCCGGGGCGCCGGCCTTCGACGGCGCGCCGACCACCGACTGCCGCGACACCTGCCTCTACGTGGCGTCGGGCCGGCGCGACTCGCCGCTGCAGGTCGTCGACCTGGACGGCGACGGCGAGCCCGAGGTGCTGGTCGACGTCTACACCGGCGGCGCGCACTGCTGCTCGCAGACCGAGGCCTTCCGCTTCGACGGCACCGCCTATGCGCCGATCGAGCTGTCGTGGGGCAACGGCGGCTACGAGCTGAAGGACCTCGACGGCGACGGGCGCCCCGAGCTCGTCGGCCTGGACGACGCGTTCGCCGGCGCCTTCACCTCGTACGCGGGCTCGTTCTTCCCGCCGCGCGTCGTGGACTTCGACGTCACCGCGCCCGGTGCGGAGCGCGTGGTCACCACCAGGTTCCCGGCGCTCGCGCGCGCCAACGCCCGCGAGGCCCTGCACCTGCTGCGCAAGGTCCGCCGCCAGCGCCTGGAGACGCTGGGCCTCGTCGCCGCCTACGTCGCCGACCTGTACCTCCAGGGGCGCGGTCGCGAGGTCCGTCCCTACCTGTCCCGCGCCCGTCGCCGCGGCGACCTGCTGACGATCGACGGCCCGGCGCCGCGGAGCTTCGACCGCCGCCTGCTGGCGTTCCTGCGTCAGCAGGGCTACCGATAGATCCGTCCGCCGCGCCGTGAGCGACCCTGTGGGGTCCCCGTGCCCCTGACGCTCGTCACCGGCCCCGCCAACGCCGAGAAGGCGGGCCACGTCCTCGCCGCCTACCGCGCCGCCCTGAGCCACGAGCCGCTGCTCGTGGTCCCGACGTTCGCCGACGTCGAGCACTACCGGCGCGAGCTGGCCGCCTCCGGGGCCGTCTTCGGCGTGGGCGTCGTGCGCTTCGGCGGGCTGATGGGGGAGGTCGCGCGCCGCACCGGGGTCGGCGGCCGGCCGCTGGCGCCCCTCGCGCGCGAGCGGCTGGCGGTCGCCGCGATCGGCCGCGCGCGCCTGTCCGCGCTCGCGGGGTCGGCGGCGACGCCCGGCTTCGCGCACGCGCTGCTGCGCCTGGTCGACGAGCTCTCCGAGCGCCGCATCGACCCCGGCCGCTGGTGGGCGGCGATGCGCGCCTGGGGCGAGCGCGAGCCCGGCCGCGCCGCCTACGCCGAGGAGCTCGCGCGCGTGTACGGCGCCTACCGCGACGCGCTGCGCGACATCGGCCGGCGCGACCGCGCCCAGCACGACCTCGCCGCGCTCGACGCGCTGCGGCTGCGACCGGCGGCCTGGCGCGGGACGCCGGTCTTCGTCTACGGCTTCGACGACCTCACGCCGGTGCAGCGCGACGCGATCGAGACGCTCGCCGTCCACGCCGGCGCGCGGGTCACGGTCTCGCTCACCTACGAGCCGGGCCGGGCCGCGTTCGCCGGCCGCGGCGCGACGTTCCAGGAGCTCATGGCGCTCGGCCCCGAGCACGTCGAGCTGCCCGCCCGCACCGAGCACTACGCGCGCCCGGCGCTGCACGCGCTCGAGCGCGCGCTGTTCGAGGACGGCGAGGGCGAGCGTCCCGACCCCGGCGACGCGCTCCTGCTGCTCGAGGGCGGCGGCGAGCGCGCCGAGCTCGAGCTCGTCGGCGCCCACGTCGCGCGGCTGATCGCTCGCGGCGGCTTCGCGCCGGAGGACGTCGCGATCGTGCTGCGCGAGCCGCGCGAGCACGTCGCGCTCGTGCGCCAGGTGCTGACCGAGCTC
>JAXDHQ010000190.1:0-26730 GCA_034664395.1 Solirubrobacteraceae bacterium
CCGACCGGCTGCGGCGCCGCGCCGAGCTCGACGAGCTCATCGCCGCCGCCACCGCCGCGCGCGAGCGCGACGAGCTCTTCGAGACGCTGCGCCGCGCCGGCGTCCGCGCCGCCCCGGTGCTGACGCTCGAGGAGGCCCACGCCGACGAGCACCTGCGCGCGCGCGAGGTCTTCACCCCCTGCGATCACCCGATCACGGGGCCCGACGAGCTCGCGGCCGTGCCGTGGCGGATGAGCGCCACGCCGCCGCGGGTGCGCCGCCACGCTCCCGCCGTCGGCGAGCACACGCACGACATCCTGTCGCGCGTCCTCCGCTTGGACGAAGATGAGATCCGCGCGCTCGAGGCTTCCGGGGTCCTCCGATGACGAGGATCCGTCACCGCGACGCGAGCGATCCGCTCTGATAGACCGACCACGATCCATGAGCTCCAACCCGCCAAACGGCCCGCGGCTGCGCCGCCCCAAGATGTCCGTCCTCGTCGCCGAGGCCATCGGAGACGAGATCTTCCGGCGCGGCCTCGAGCCCGGGGAGATGCTCCCCAACGAGGCCCAGATGATGGAGGACTTCGGCGTCGGCCGGGGCACCCTCCGCGAGGCGCTGCGCCTGCTCGAGGCGCAGGGGCTCGTCCACGTCCGGACCGGTCCGGCGGGCGGCCCCGTCGTCCAGCGTCCCGAGGTCGACCAGGTCGCGCACCTGCTGTCGATCATGCTCCGCGGGTGGGGCGTGTCGTTCGAGGAGATCCTCGACGCGCGCGAGATCTACGAGCCCTCGGTGGCCGCGATGGCGGCGGTGTCCAGCACCGACGAGGACCTGGCGCACATCCAGGAGGCGCAGGACGACCTCGTGCGCGCATTCGACGACGAGGACGCGTTCCTGGCCGCCAACCGCGACTTCCACGCGGCCATCGCGACGGGCAGCGGCAACCGCCTCCTGCGGGCGTTCTGGGCGGCGATCAGCGCGATCTCCGACGGCCACGAGACCGGCATCCACTACGACGCGCGGGCCCGCAAGGGCATCGTCGAGGCCCACCGGCGGATCCACGAGAGCATCATCGCCCGCGACGCCGACGGCGCCCGCGACGCCATGAGCGATCACCTCCGCGCTCAGCGCAAGTTCCTGCAGCGCTACTACCCGACGGTCCTGAGCCGCGCGGTGCGGGTCGTGCCCCCGGTCACCGGCTCGTCCCGCGGCCAGCGCTGACGGCCGGCCCCACCCCATGGAGGACTTCGATGGATGACGCCCGATACCGCTGCCTGGACGTGCGCCGCGACGGCGACGTGCTCCGCGTGGTCATCGACCACCCCGACAGCGAGATCAACGCCGTCGACGCCGAGCTCCACCACGAGCTGACCGCGCTGTTCGCCGCCCTGAAGCGCGAGACCACGGCCCGCGCGGTCCTCCTGAGCGGCCGCGGCAAGGCGTTCTCGGCCGGCGGCAGCTTCGACTGGTTCAAGGAGCTGAGCTCGCCGCGCGCCGTGTTCGACCTCCAGCGCGACGCCCGCCAGATGATCTGGGACATGCTCGAGGTCGAGCTGCCGATCGTCACCGCCGTCCACGGCTACGCGATGGGCCTGGCCGCCAACCTGGCGCTGCTGTCCGACGTCATCTTCCTCGGCGAGTCCGCGAAGATCGCCGACCCCCACGTGCGCGCGGGCATCGTCGCCGGCGACGGCGGCGTCGTGATCTGGCCCATGGCCATCGGTCCCGCCCGCGCCAAGGAGTACCTGCTGACGGGCGACCCGCTCACGGCCGAGGAGGCTCACCGCATCGGCCTCGCCAATCGCGTCGTCCCCGACGCCGAGCTCGAGGACGCCGCCTTCGCCTTCGCCCAGCGCCTGGCCGCCGGCGCGCCGATGGCGGTGCGCTACACGAAGCTCGCGATCAACAAGCTCATCAAGGACGCGCTGAACACCGCGTTCGACGCGAGCACCGGCTACGAGATGGTCACGATGCTCAGCGAGGACCACGACGAGGCCGTGGCGGCGTTCAAGGAGAAGCGCACGCCGCGGTTCGAGGGGCGCTAGGGACGTAGGCAGGCGATTGTCGCCGGCGCGGCGGCGCGGTAGCCTCGTCTCCTCGGGGCCGCGGGTCTCCGTCGCGTCCTGTCGCGACGACGCTTCCCGGAAACTGGAGGAAGATGGGCTCCAAGTCGTGGCTGGCCATCGACGTCGGAACGGCGCCGACCCTGCGAGCCCAGGAGCTGCGCTTCGCGTGGGAGCAGTTCGTCTCCGGGCTCGGCCGCTCCGGCGAGGCCGAGAACGGCGATCCGGACGACGTCCGCGAGCAGATCGTGGCGTCGTGGCGGCGCTCGTTCGCCGCCGGCATCGACCCGACCGGCCACCAGCTCGCGCCGATCGTCGCCGACGAGGACGAGACGCTGATGCGGTGGCAGGAGCACCCGCTGGCGCGAACCTCGGCGCTCATCCACGCGTGCCTCGCGGCGATCACCGAGGAGGCCGACCACCTGATCGTGGTCACCGATGCCGAGGGCGTCCTCCTGATGGTCGAGGGCAGCCCGCGCCTGCGCCTGCGCGCCGCCGACCACATGAACTTCACCGAGGGCACGCTCTGGAGCGAGCCCGGCGCGGGGACGAACGCCATCGGCACCGCGCTGGCGGTCGACCACGCCGTCCAGGTCTTCGGGCCCGAGCACTTCAACGAGGTCGTCCAGCGCTGGACCTGCTCGGCGGCGCCGATCCACGATCCCGACACCGGCCGGCTGCTCGGCGTGATCGACCTGACCGGCGACTTCTCGACCGTGCACCCGCACAGCCTCGCCGTCGCGACGGCCACCGCCCAGGCGGTCGAGGCGTCGCTGCGGCTGGACATGCAGGAGCGCGACCTGCGCCTGCGCGCGCGCTACGGCCGCCGCGTCGCCGGCGCGCCCGACTCGCGCGCGCTGGTCACCGCGACCGGCCGCCCGATCACCGAGGTCCCCGTGAGCTGGCAGGCGCAGGGCCGGCTGGCGATCCCGCCCGGAGGCGGCCGCCTCACGCTGCCCTCGGGCCAGGTCGCGATCGCGGAGTCCGTCGGATCGGCCGAGGAGGCGTTCGTCGTGCGCGTCGACGTGCGCGCGGAGCGGCCGTCCCCGCGGCCGCTCGTGCGCCTGCGCTTCCTCGGCCGCGAGCGTGCGCTGCACGAGGTCGACGGCCGCGCCACCGAGCTGCGGCCGCGGCTGGGGGAGATCCTCGCGCTGCTGTGCGAGCACCCCGAGGGCATGAGCGCCGGCGCCCTGTGCGCGGATCTGCACGGCGACGAGGGGAGTCCGAGCAGCGTGCGGGTGGAGGTGTCGCGGCTGCGCAAGCTGCTCGGCCCGCTGATCGACACCGAGCGCTACCGGCTCACCTGCGACGTCGAGACCGACGTCCGCCGGGTCGAGGGCCTGCTTCGCGCCGGCGCGGTCCGCGAGGCCGCGGAGGAGTACCCGGGCCCGCTGCTGCCCGACTCCGAGGCCCCCGCGATCGTTCACGCGCGCGAGCAGCTCGACGCCTGGCTGCGCCAGGCCGTCATGACCGCCAACGACCCGGAGGCCCTGTGGGCGTGGGTCAACTCGCCGACCGGCAGCGACGACCTCGGCGCGTGGAAGCGGCTGCTCTCCGGCATCGAGTTCCGCGATCCGCGCCGCAGCCTCTGCGCGTCGCGCGTCGGCGAGCTGCGGCGCTCGCTGGCCTGATCCGATCGCCGGCGCCGGTGCAGCGCCGTTGTAACGCTCGGGTGGTGAACTGGTTGCGAGGTTCCGAACGGGCGAGGAGAGAACGCCACGATGAAGTCGAGCAGCAGCCGGCGTGGGCTGAGCACCGCGCGCGCGGCCCTGCAGGTCGCATGGCTCCTGGCCGCGCGGGCCGAGGGGGTCCGTGCAGAGGAGGTGGCCCACGAGCTCGGCAAGAGCGCGTCGACCGCCTACAACCTGCTGGTCAGCCTGTGCGACGAGGGCGTGGCCGTGCACCATTCCGGCGGCGTCTACCGACTGGCGCCGGCATTCCGCGAGATGGTCACGAGCGGCACCGTCACGCCGGCATCCGAGCTCCAGGACCTCTCGGGCGTGGTCGCGGACCTGCTCGCGCGCACCCACAAGCGCGCCTACCTCGGCGTCGTGCGCGCCGGCGAGCTGCACGTGGTCCTCGAGCGCGGATCGCAGGGGATGCCCAAGCTGCCGGGCCTGGGAGCGCGGATCGGCGCCAACGCCCACGCCCTGGCGCTCGGCAAGGTGGTGCTCGCGATGGCGCCGCCCGAGGTCGTCGATCGCTACGTCGGGGCGGGGCTGCGGCGCTTCAGCTCCCACACGATCACCGACCCTGACGCCCTGGCCGACGAGCTGCGCGAGGTCCGCACTCGCGGCTTCGCGGTCGAGCGCGAGGAGTTCGACGACGACTTCTGCGGCATCGCGGCCCCCGTCCTGGGCCGCCGGCGGCGGTTCGTCGCGGCGATCGGGATCTCCATGACCCGGCGGGCCTTCGACGACGAGCACGAGACGCTCGCGCGGACGGTCGTCGCGGTCGCCCAGGCCGCCGGCGCTCGGGCGCGCGCGGACGTCCGCCCGCGTCGCCCCGACCCCTACGACACCACCCGATTCCAGGTATCTGCCGAAACCCCGACCGTTCTTGATTCTCCCGCCGAAGCGGCCCTAGCTTGGGCGAACGGAACCACAGTGCCGTCAGCGCCGCGTGCGCGCGTTTGATCCTCGCTGTGACCGCCGCGGCGCACAGCCAAAGGAGGTGTCGGCCTTGAGTCGAGCCAGCATCACGAAAGCCCACCAGAAGATCCAGGAGCTGTCCTGGGACCCGACCTTCGTCGAGCCGGTCGACAAGTACCCGACCGACTACACGTTCGAGAAGGCCCCGAAGAAGGACCCGCTGAAGCAGGTCCTGCGGTCCTACTTCCCCATGGAGGAGGAGAAGGACAACCGCGTGTTCGGCGCGATGGACGGCGCTATCCGCGGCAACATGTTCCGCCAGGTCCAGGAGCGGTGGATGGAGTGGCAGAAGCTCTTCCTGAGCATCATCCCGTTCCCGGAGATCTCCGCCGCGCGCGCCATGCCGCTGGCGATCAACGCGGTGCCCAACCCCGAGGTCCACAACGGGCTGGCCATCCAGATGATCGACGAGGTTCGTCATTCGACGATCCAGATGAACCTCAAGCGGCTGTACATGAACCACTACATCGACCCGGCCGGGTTCGACATCACCGAGAAGGCGTTCTCGAACTGCTACGCGGGGACGATCGGCCGGCAGTTCGGCGAGGGGTTCATCACCGGTGACGCGATCACCGCGGCCAACGTCTACCTGACCATCGTCGCCGAGACGGCGTTCACGAACGTCCTCTTCGTCGCGATGCCGGCAGAGGCGGCGGCCAACGGCGACTTCCTGCTGCCGACGGTGTTCCACTCGGTGCAGTCCGACGAGTCGCGCCACATCTCCAACGGCTACTCGATCATCCTCATGGCGCTCGCCGACGAGCGCAACCGCCAGTTGCTCGAGCGCGACCTGCGGTACGCGTGGTGGAACAACCACGCGGTCGTGGACGCGGCCATCGGCACGTTCATCGAGTACGGCACCAAGGACCGGCGCATGGACCGCGAGAGCTACGCCGAGATGTGGCGGCGGTGGATCTACGACGACTACTACCGCTCCTACCTCGTCCCGCTCGAGAAGTACGGCCTGACGATCCCGCACGATCTGGTCGAGGAGGCCTGGAACCGCATCGTGAACAAGGGCTACATCCATGAGGTGGCGCAGTTCTTCGCCACCGGCTGGTTCGCCAACTACTGGCGGATCGACGGCATGGACGACACCGACTTCGAGTGGTTCGAGGCCAAGTACCCGGGCTGGTACGACAAGTACGGCAAGTGGTGGGAGCGCTACTCGGAGATGGCCGTGAAGAACGGCCACAAGCCGATCGCCTTCGAGGCCGATGCCGGCTACGAGTACCCGCACCGCTGCTGGACCTGCATGGTCCCCTGCCTGATCCGTGAGGACACGGTGGTCGACGAGGTCGACGGCCAGGTGCGCACGTACTGCTCGGAGACCTGCCACTGGACGGACAAGGTCGCGTTCCGAGCCGAGTACGAGGGGCGCCCGACGCCGTCCATGGGCCGTCTGGCCGGGGCGCGCGAGTGGGAGACCCTGCACCACGGCAAGGACGTCGCGGAGATGATGCAGGAGTCCGGCTTCGTGCGTGACGACGGCCACACGCTGGTCCCGCAGCCGCACCTCGACCTCGACCCGAAGAAGATGTGGACGCTGGACGAGCTGAAGGGCATCACCATCCAGAGCCCCAACGTCCTCCTCAACGAGATGTCGCCCGAGGAGCGCGAGAAGCACGTCGCCCACTACAAGGCGGGTGGCCCCGCCGGCCGGCCGGCGCCGGAGGGCGCCACGGCCTGACGCGGCCCGCCGTTTGACGCTGAAGGCGGAGCCCGGCCTGGCCGAAGCAGGCGAGGCCGGCTCCGCTTCGGCGCCAGCCGGCGGCGGCAGCAGAGCTTCACGCCATGGGCAAGACCCACACGGTTCGGTTCGAGCCGGTCGGCATCGAGATAGAGGTCGACGAGGACGAGACGGTCCTCAACGCCGCCTTCCGGCAGGGCGTGATGCTGATGCACGGCTGCAAGGAGGGGCAGTGCTCGGCGTGCAAGTCGTTCCTGCTCGACGGCGAGGTCGACCTCGACAAGTACTCGACGTTCGCGCTGCCGGACTTCGAGGAGGCGGAGGGCTGGACGCTGCTGTGTCGGGCGCACGCCTACTCCGACCTCGAGGTCGAGCTCATCAACTACGACGAGGAGGTGCTGCACGGCGGCACCCCGCCGCGGACGGTGCAGACGCGCGTCACGGCAGTCGCGCCGCTGACCCACGACATCCGCCTGTTGCGGCTGAAGGTGGAGGACGACGAGCCGTTCACGTTCCGGCCCGGCCAGTACGTGGACATCAGGATCCCCGACCACGAGGACGAGCATCGGTCGTTCTCGATGGCGAACACGACGTCCGTCCCGGACGAGCTCGAGTTCATGATCAAGCTCTACCCGGGCGGGCGCTTCTCCGGGCTGCTGCAGGAGGAGAAGGTGTCGGTCGGCGACGTGCTCGACGTCACCGGGCCCTACGGCGTGTTCACCCTGCGATCGAGCTCACCGCGGCGCCTGGTGTTCATCGGCGGCGGAGCGGGCATGGCGCCGATCCTGTGCCTGCTGCGTTCGATGGCCGAGCTCGGCGTCGAGCGGCCGGCGACGTACTACTACGGGGCGCGTACGCCCACCGACCTCTTCCACCTGGAGGAGCTCGAGGAGCTGAGCCGCCGGCTGCCCGGGCTCACCTTCGTCCCGGCCCTGTCGGAGGCCGGCAACGGCGACGGCTGGACCGGAGCGACGGGCCTCATCACCGAGGTCGTCGAGCGTCACGAGGACGACCTCGCCGAGGTCGACGCCTACCTCTGCGGCCCGCCGCCGATGGTCGACGCCGCCATCGCCCTGCTCGAAGCCAAGGGCGTTCCCGAGGCTCACATCTACTTCGACAAGTTCACCACGACCGAGCACCAGTGAGAGAGAGAGGAGCGTTCATGGCCACGGACATCCCCGTCAGGGAGCGCAGCGTCCCCAAGCCGGTCTTCACCGACGCCGAGGCGGGAGCGAAGGAGTTCCCGTCGTCGACCAGCCGCAGCTACAACTACTTCACCCCGCGCAAGCGCCGGGCGTCGGTCTACGAGGACGTCACCGTCGACGTCCAGCCCGATCCCGCGCGGCACCTCACGCAGGGTTGGGTCTACGCGTTCGCCAACGGCCAGGCCGGCTACCCCGAGGAGTGGACCGCGCTGAAGTCGTCGAACTGGCACGAGTTCCTCGATCCCAACGAGGAATGGGAGCAGACGATCTATCGCAACAACGCGAGCATCGTCCGCCAGATCAGCCAGAACCTGGCCAACGCGGATGCCGCGCGCGCCTTCGACGGCTGGAACCGCAACTGGATCAAGGTCGTGCAGAACCACGTGTCCGCCTGGGCGCACGTCGAGCACGGGCTGGGGATGCACGTCTACACGCCCGCGCAGCGCGACGCGCCGACGAACATGATCAACAACGCCCTCGCGGTGGGCGCCGCGCACAAGCTGCGCTTCGCCCAGGACATCATCCTGTACAACCTCGACCTCACCGACCAGATCGACGGCTTCGACGGGTCCGCCCACACGAAGGTCTGGCAGGACGATCCCGTCTGGCAGGGCGTCCGCGAGAACGTCGAGCAGCTCACCGCCACCCGCGACTGGGCCGAGGCGTTCTTCGCCACCGCGGTGGTGTTCGAGACGCTCGTCGGCGAGCTGTTCCGAAGCGGGTTCGTGATGCAGGTCGCCGCACTGCAGGGCGACTTCGTCACGCCCACGCTCATGGGCGCCGGCGAGTCGGACACCGCGCGCGAGCTGCGCGGGGCGCGGGCGCTGTTCGGGATGCTCGCCTCCGACGAGGAGCACGGCGAGGCCAACCGCGAGACGATGCAGGGCTGGGTCGACGAGTGGGCGCCCCGCAGCATCACGGCAGCCCGCCAGATGCAGCCGATCTGGTCGCAGATCTCGGAGAAGGTCGTGCGCTTCGAGGACTCGCTCGAGCACGCGACCGGGCACTTCGACGACCTCACGTCCACGCTCCAACTCTCGACCCCCAAGGAGGTCGCGCGATGAGCGCCACCGAGGACCGCTTCAAGTCCGACCCCACCTCGTCGAACCGGGCGGGCGTGACGCTCATGAACAACCAGGTCGGCTCGGTCGTCGCCCATCTGATGGCCGAGAACCACGGCGTCGACGTCACCGAGCTGCCGTCGATGATCCGCGTCGACGGCACCGACAAGATCGACTTCGACTTCGAGGAGATCGCCGAGGCGCTGGGCTGGCCCGACTTCGGCGGGGATGACTTCGAGGAGATCATGAGCACCCACTACGGGCGCATGGTGGTCCTCGACGACCGGGTGCTCCTGTTCGCCAACCCAGAGGACGCGGCCGAGTACATCGGGTTCGACCTGCAACCCGTCCAGTAGCCACCACGAGAGGCGAGATCACATGTACGAGAAGGACGGCGAGCAGTACTACATCGTCGACGGACACACGCACTTCTGGGATGCGCGGCCAGAGAACCGGAACAAGTGGGGCGAGGGCTTCATCGCCTGCTTCTACGACTATCACCGCAACCTGAGCCCCCAGGAGTACGTCTGGCCGAAGGAGAAGTACGACAAGTACACCGAGGAGGACATGATCCATGACCTCTTCGAGATCGGCTACGACGACATGGCGATCATGCAGCCGACGTACTTGAGGGAGTTCTTCCCGGGCGGGTTCAACACGACCGAGCAGAACGCCGGGATGGCGGCGAAGCACCCGGGGCGGTTCATCGTCAACGGGGCGTTCGATCCGCGCGACGGCGAGGACGGCCTCGCCGACCTGCGCCGCCTCAAGGACACCTACGACATCCCGGGCGTGAAGCTCTACACCGCCGAATGGCACGGCGCGTCGAGGGGCTGGAAGCTCAACGACTACTGGTCCTACCGCTACCTCGAGGAATGCCAGGAGCTCGGGATCAAGAACATCCACGTCCACAAGGGCCCGACGATCTGGCCGCTGAACCGCGACGCGTTCGACGTCCACGACGTCGACCACGCCGCGTCGCATTTCCCTGAGCTCAACTTCATCGTCGAGCACTGCGGCCTGCCGCGGCTGGAGGACTTCTGCTGGATCGCCACGCAGGAGCCCAACGTGTACGCCGGCCTGGCGGTCGTCATGCCGTTCATCCACTCGCGCCCGAAGTACTTCGGACAGGTCGTGGGCGAGCTCCTCTACTGGATCGGCGAGGAGCGGATCACGTTCGCGAGCGACTACGCGATCTGGCAGCCGAAGTGGCTGATCGAGAAGTTCGTCGACTTCCAGATCCCGGAGGACTACCAGAGCGAGCTGGGGACGATCAGCACCGACCAGAAGAAGAAGATCCTGGGCCTCAACCTGGCGCGGCTGTACGACCTCGATGTCCCCGTCGAGCTGCAGGTCGCCGAGCCGGTCACCGTGGCCGTCGGCTCGGAGCCCGTGAGCCCGGTATGACGACCGTCGCGGATGTCCTGGGGGCCCTGGCGGGCGTCCGGGACCCCGAGCTCGACCAGGACCTGGTCGAGCTCGGGTTCGTGACGGACGTCTCCGTGGACGAGGCCGCCGTGGCGGTGCGGCTGCGCCTGCCCACGTTCTACTGCGCCCCGAACTTCGCGTTCCTGATGGTCGCCGACGCCCGGCGCGTCGTCGAGGCGCTCCCGGGCGTGGACGTGGCGCGGATCGCGCTCGAGGATCACTTCACCGCCGACGAGATCAACGAGACCGTCGGCCGCGAGGCCGGCTTCACCGAGGCCTTCCCGGGCGAGGCCATCGCGGAGCTCGACGACCTGCGGACCCTGTTCCAGCGCAAGGCGCTGACCGCCCGTCAGGGCCGGTTGGGCGAGGCGCTGCTGGCGGCCGGGCGCACCGAGGCCGATCTGGCCGCGATGCGCCTCTCCGAGCTGCCGCCGGGCCCGGACGCCGAGCGGTGCACGGAGCTGCGCGCCGAGCTCGGGCTGGGCGCGGACCCGGACGGCCCGGCGTTCGTGACCGGCGACGGGACGGTGCCGGCGGCGGCCGACATGCCGCGCTTCCTGCGGTTCGCGCGCCTCGTCGCGCGCTCGCTGGAGGGCAACGCGCACCTGTGCCGCGGCCTGCTGAAGACACGCTATGACCTGCCCGACCAAGAGGAGGTGGCGGCATGAGAGCGGCCCGCCTGCACGCGTATCACCAGCCCCTGAAGCTCGACGAGGTCGACGAGCCGAAGGTGACCGGTCCGCTCGACGTGGTCGTGCGCATCGGCGCGGCGGGGCTGTGCCGTACGGACCTGCACATCCAGGAGGGCCAGTGGGCCGAGAAGTCCCAGGTCCAGCTCCCCTACACGCCGGGCCACGAGAACGCCGGCTGGGTCCACGAGGTCGGCGCCGCGGTCACGAACGTCGAGGTGGGCGACACCGTCATCGTCCATCCGTTCATCACGTGCGGGCTGTGCCGCGCCTGCCGCTCCGGCGACGACATGCACTGCGAGAGCGGCTCGTTCCCCGGCATCAACCGCGACGGCGGCTTCGCCGAGTTCCTGCTCACGAGCGCGCGCTCGGTCGTCAAGCTCGACCCGTCGGTGCAGCCCGCGGAGATCGCCGCGCTCGCCGACGCCGGCCTCACGGCGATCCACGCGGTCAAGAAGGCGATCCCGGTCCTCGGCGCGGGCACGCGCGTGGTGGTCATCGGCGCGGGCGGCCTCGGGCACATCGGCATCCAGTGCCTGAAGGCGTACACCCCGACCGAGATCATCGTGATCGATCCCTCCGAGCGCGCCCTCGAGCTCGCCCGCGAGCTCGGCGCCGACCACACCGTCAAGGTCGACGGCTCGCACGTGGACACCGTGAAGGAGCTGACCGACGGCCTCGGCGCCGAGGCGATCATCGACTTCGTCGGCGAGAAGGGCGCCGTCGAGGACGGCGTCGCGATGATCCGGGACGGCGGCTTCTACTACGTCATCGGCTACGGCCAGAACATCGACATCCCGACGATCGACGTCATCTCGCGCGAGATCTCGTTCATCGGGAACCTGGTCGGGACCTACGTCGACCTCGAGGACCTCATGACCCTCACCGCGCAGGGTCAGGTCACGTTGCACACGAGCACGTATCCGCTGGACGCCATCAACGACGCGATGGCCGACCTCGACAACGGGCGGCTCCAGGGCCGCGGGATCCTCGTTCCGGCCAACGTGCCGGCTCACGCCGCGGCGTAGGAGGCCGGATGGGCAAGCGCCTGTACTTCAACCACGAGGCCCGTCGGCTGCTGCAGGCCGGCGTGGACGAGCTGGCCAACACGGTGAAGGTCACGCTCGGGCCGAAGGGACGCAACGTCGTGCTCGAGCGCCTCACCGGGGCGCCGACGATCACCAACGACGGCGTCTCGATCGCCCGCGAGATCGAGCTTTCCGACCCGTTCAAGAACATGGGCGCGCAGCTCGTCCGCGAGGTCGCCAGCAAGACGAGCGACCTCGCCGGCGACGGCACGACCACCGCCACGCTGCTCGCCCAGGCCATCGTGCGCGAGGGCATGCGCGCGCTCGACGAGGGCGCCAACCCGATGCTCCTGCGGCGCGGCATCGAGGAGGCGACCGCCTGCCTCGTCGCCGAGCTGCAGCGGACCGCGCGCCCGGTGCAGGGACGCGAGCAGCTCGCCCACATCGCGACGATCGCCGCCAAGGAGGACGAGGTCATCGGCGACGCGGTGGCCGAGGCGCTGGATCGCGTCGGCGGCGACGGCGTCGTCACGATCGAGGAGTCGGAGATCCCCGGCGTCGGCGTCCGGTTCGTCGAGGGGATGCACGTCGAGAACGGCTGGGAGTCGCCGTACATGGTCAGCGACCGGGAGCACATGGAGACCGTCTTCGAGGACCCCTACATCCTCATGACGAACAAGCCGATCTCGCACGCGCAGGACCTCCTGCCCGCGCTCGACCAGGTCATGAAGTCCCCGCGTCCGCTCGTCATCCTGGCCGAGAAGGTCGACGGCTCGGCGCTCGGGATGCTCGTCGCCAACAGCCAGCACAAGACGCTCCAGGCCGTCGCGGTCCGGGCGCCCGGCTTCGGCCACCGGCGCATCCACCACCTCGGCGACCTCGCCGCCTTCACCGGCGGCCAGGTCATCGCCGAGGAGGCCGGGCTCACCCTCGCCCACGTGCAGGCCGAGTCGTTCGGCCGGGCCCGACGCGTGATCGTCACCGCGGACTCGACGACGTTCATCGAGGGCGCGGGAACGCGCGAGGCGGTCGAGGCGCGCCTGCACGAGATCCGGACCGAGCTCGGGCGCGCGACCCAGGACCGCGACGTCGACGTCCTGCAGGAGCGCCTCGCGCGCCTGGCGCTCTCGCTCGCCGTCATCCGCGTCGGCGCGCCGACCGCGGTCGTGCTCGACGAGCGCATGCGCCGGACCCAGGGCGCGCTCTCGGCGACGCAGGCCGCGGTCTCCGAGGGCATCGTCGCCGGGGGCGGCACCGCGCTGCTGCGCAGCGCGCCGGCGCTCGACGCGCTCGCCGCGGACGGCGAGTACGGTCGCGGCGTCGACGTCGTGCGCACGGTCCTCAGCGAGCCGCTGTACTGGATCGCGTCGAACGCCGGCTACGACGGCCAGGCGGCCATCGACCAGGTCAGGGCGATGCCTCCCGGCCACGGCCTCGACGCGGTCACCGGCGAGTTCGGCGACCTCTTCGAGAAGGGCGTGGTCGACCCGGTGCGCGTGACGCGCCTGAGCCTCGAGCACGCCGCTTCGGTCGCCGCGCTGATGCTGACGACCGAGGCGCTCGTGGCCGAGGAGCTCGTCGCGCAGCCCGGCGCGATCATCGCGCCGGGGTTCGGCGACCTCGCGGAGGGGCTCGCCCGCCCCTCCTCGCCAATCTGAACCCACACCCCGAGGACATCGAGGCGTGGCTCGCCCGCGTTCATGGCCTGCGCGTCCACGCGTGCGAGGTGAGGAGGGTCAGGGCCACCTTGTCGGCGCACCCGCTGCGCACCGCGGTCAGCCGCAGCGTGTCGCCGGTGAGCTTCCATCGGTACTCGGCCTCGATCGGCGCTGGCGCCGGCGCGCATTCCTCCTGATGTAGGAGGATCCGGTCGCCGACGACCTCGAACCGCGAGCTTTCGAGGGTGCCCTGACCCGGATGGAGCTTGTCCAGCCCATCGTCGACGAGCGTGAACGCCGTGCCGTGGTCGACCCCGCCGGCATTCGAGATCTTGAGCGTCCAGCCGTGCAGCCCATGCCTCAGGATCGGATCCGGCTTCGACGGAAGATCGCTGCGGTCGAGGGTCATGCCGTACCGGCCCACCAGCCGCTGTGGCGCCTGGCCCTCGCTTCGCCCGGCGGGGGCGCTGCGCGCCGCCGATCCCGGCGCGGCCGCCTCGTGGCCGCACGCCGCCGTGGCGGCCCCGAGCGCCAGGACGACGAGCGTGCGGTGAGCGTTCCTCACTTTGTCCAGTCCCTTTCGGATCGACCTGCCGATCCTCCCCGACCACGGCGGCCCGGCGCAAGCCCGCCGAGCGCGGTGGCAGAACTGAGTGCTCAGGGTTGCGGAGGGACAGGGTGTCCGGATAGCGTCGCGCTACGGGAGGCTCCGAGCCATCACGATCGGAGGCCATGTCATGTCGAGCGCAACCGCAGCCTCGCCCGAGCGGACGGTCAACGATCTCTTCGCGGCGCTCGACTCGCTCGACGTCGGCGCGATCGAGGCGCTGTTCGACGACGACCCGCAGGGCGTCGACGAGCTCAGCGGCGGCTGGCGCCGCGGGCGCGCGGCCCTGCACGACTACCTCTCCGAGGTGACGAGCGCCGGACTCTCCGACATACGCTCGAGCCCCTCCGACGTCCACACCAAGGAGTGGGGCGACACGGCGCTCGTGACGCTCGTGCTCGACCAGACCTACACGATGGGGGGCGAACGCCAGGCGATCCGGGCGCCGACCACGATCGTGCTGCGCCGCGGCGACGGGCGTTGGCTCGTCGCGTTGGTGCACACGGTCCCGGTGGCCTCAGAGGAGTGAGCGCAGGAAGCCGTCGAGGAGCTCGAGGTAGCGGTCGACGTCGTCCTCGGTCGTCTGGATCCCGCAGGCCGGGCCGGCCGAGTAGATGGCCTCCCAGACGCCTCGGTTGGCCATGTACAGGCGTTGCACGTTGAAGAGGTCGGCATCGAACGTGGCGCGAGCCTCGAGGGCGTTCGACGGCAGCTCGGGCGCGTGGGTGTAGCCCGAGCGGTTGTAGAGCCGGTGGGCGCGCCACGGCAGCTCGTGGGCGGCGGCGACGGCCTCGATGCCGTCGGCCAGGCGCGCGCCGAGGCTCGCAGCGTGCTCGTAGGCGTCGTCGGTGAGCACCTCGGTCAGCGTGGCGCGGGCGGCCGCCAGGGAGAGGGCGTTGCCGAAGAGCGTGCCCCCGGTCGCGACGCCCTCGCCGTAGGACGCCGACGGTCCGTGCTCCAGGACGCCGGCGACCGCCGCGGTCATCCCGTAGGCGCCGAGCGGAACGCCGCCGGAGACCGACTTGCCGACGACGACCATGTCGGACTCCAGGCCCCAGCGGCCCGTGAGCCCCCCCGGACCCGCCACGAGCGTGTGGGTCTCATCGCGTATCAGCAGCGTGCCGTTCCGCGACGCGAGCCGCTGCAGCGCGGGGTGGAAGCCCTCGGCGGGCAGGATGACGCCGGTGTTGGTGATCGCCGCCTCGGCCAGGATGCAGGCGACGTCCCCGCGCGCGAGCTCGCGCTCGACGGCATCGAGGTCGTTGTATTGGACGAGGCGCACGTGTCGCGTCGCGTCGCGCGGGACGCCGAGCCCCTCGGGCGTCACCCGGGCACCGTCCAGCTCGCCCAGCAGCTCGTCGGCGTGGCCGTGGTACTTGCCGTCGAACATGAGCACGGCGCTGCGGCCGGTGACGGCGCGGGCGACGCGAATCGCCTCGGTGTTCGCCTGGGTCGCCGAGAGCGTGAACTGCCAGGACGGCAGCCCGAAGCGCCGCCCGAGCTCGCCCGCGACCTCCACGGCGTCCTCGGTGGGCAGGAGGAACTGCACTCCCGCCGCCACTCGCTCGGCGACAGCACGGGTGACGGCCTCGACGCCATGGCCGGTGAACATGCTCGTGTCCGCGAGGTTGAAGTCGAGGTAGGCGTTGCCGTCGACGTCGGTGAAGCCGGCGCCGCCTCCCCGCCTCACGACGACCGGCGGGTGTTCGTAGAGCGTGGCCATCCAGCTCGTCGGCACGCCGTTGGGCATGCTCGCCGCGGCGTCCTCGAGCAGCCGGATGCCGCGCGGCCGCAGCTCGGCGAAGCGCTCGAGCTCCCGCTCGCGCAGGGACGCCAGTCGCTCGGGTGAGATCTCGTTCAAGGCGGCGGCACCTCGCTCACGTCGCGATCCTCCACGACCGGCGAAGGCCTCGCAATACTTGCCGCCCTTTCGCGATGCCGGAGGAGGGACTCGAGGGCGCGAGTGGTCCGACCAAGCGACGATGGTGCATTGTGTGCGTGTGCTCAGCGCACGACTCGGCGAGGGCCTGGGGGCGTTGCAGGAGCGCCAGTACCGGCTGCTGTTCGGCGCGACGCTGACGACGTCGCTCGGGGACGCGGTCGGAACGATCGCGCTCGCATTCGCGGTGCTCGACATCGCCGGAGCGACGTCGCTGGGGATCGTTCTGGCCGTCCGCCAGTTCGCGAGCGCTGCTGTGCTGCTCTTCGGTGGCGTGCTGTCCGACCGCGCGCGGCGCAACCTCGTGCTGGCCGGCGCCTCGCTCGTGCAGGGCGCGGCGCAGGCGGCGATCGCCGTCATCGTGCTGGCAGGCGTCGCGACCGTGCCGTTGTTGGCCGTGCTCGGCGTTCTGTGGGGACTGGGCGACGGGCTGGTCGTCCCGGCCGAGGCCGGGCTCGTGCCGCAGACCGTGAGCCCGGCGCGGCTGCAACAGGCCAACGCCCTACAGGGCCTGTCGCGCAGCGGCGTGCGGGTCGTCGGCCCCGCACTGGGCGGCGTCCTCCTGGTCGCGCTGAACCCCGGCTGGGCACTTGCCGTCGACAGCGCGTCCTTCTTCCTGTGCGCCGCGCTCCTCGCGCGGATGCGCGTCGCGCCGCGCGCCGCCGGCCAGCCCGAGCGCTTCTTGAACGAGCTGCGCGCCGGCTGGCGCGAGTTCACGGCGCGTACGTGGCTGTGGTCGACGGTGCTGCTGTTCGGCTTGGGCAACGTGTTCTTCATGTTCCTGCAGGTGCTCGGGCCCGCGGTTGCGAAGGAGCGCCTCGGCGGGGCGGGCGCCTGGGCCGCGATCCTGACCGCCGGTGGCGTCGGTGCGATCGCCGGCGCCGTGGCTGCGCTGCGCCACCGCCCCACCAAGCCGCTCGTCGCCTGCATCCTGTGGCCCCTGACGATCCTGCCGGAGTTCGCGGCCCTGGCCGTCGGCGCGCCAACCTGGGTGATCGCCGCAGGCGCCTTCATCGGAGGGTTCGGGGTTGCGATCCACGTCGCGCTCTGGTTCACCGTCTTCCAACGCGAGGTCCCGGAGCACGCCCAATCGCGGGTCGCCTCCTACGACGCCTTCGGCTCGTTCGTGCTCAGCCCGCTCGGTGCCGCGATCGCGGGGCCCCTGGCCGCCGCCCTCGGAACCTCCTCGGCGCTGTGGCTCGCCGCCGCCGCGATCCTGGTGAGCAACCTGACGATGCTGCTCATCCCCGCCGTCTGGAACATCCAGGCTCGGCCGTCCGAGATGGCGTCTGCGATCCATTAGCGCGGCGTCGAGCGAGACCCATTGGCCCGACCGCCGGCTACCCGACCGGTTCGAGCTCGGCCGTGACGCTCGCGGACGAGTCGTGCTGCGACGGTGACTCGGCGTGGACGATGAGGATGGGGAGGGGGCAGTGGTGCAGGACGTGGTGGCTGGCGCTGCCGAGCAGGGCTGAGCGGACGGGCCCGCGGCCGCGCGAGCCCATGACCACGAGGTCGTGGTGGCCGTCGATGGCCTGACGGATGAGCGCGGTGGCAATGGGCTCGTGCGTCAGGACGGTCGTCACGGAGACGTCGCTCGGAACGCGGTCGCGGGCGCGCTGCAGGACGGCCTGGGCGGCGGCTTCGACGTCCTGGCTGAGCGTGCCGACCGCTTCGCCGACCGCGCCGAGGTAGGCGATGGCGGGCGGACCCACGACCGCCGTCATGAGCGTCAGGCGTGCGTGCTGGGTCTGGGCCAGGTCGATGGCCTGCGTGAGCGCCTGATCGGCGTGCGTGGAGCCGTCGACGGCGACGAGGATGTTGCGGAACATGATGCGCTCCTTCCGTTGCGTCGGGCGAGCCTCGATGAGCGCTTTGACAAGGATATTGGGAAGCAATATAGTTTGTCAATATGAATTCGGTGGGCACCCGATCGAACGCCGATCGCTCCCGGCGCATCGACTACGTCGCGGACCATCTCCTTCTGCACACGGGAGCGCTCACGCGGCTGCTCATCAAGGAGGCCGCGAGCGAGATCACGCGCACCGAAGCCGGCGTCCTGTTCACGCTCAGCCGCGGCCCGCGGCGCATCACCGAGCTGGCCGAGCTGGAAGGGCTGGCGCAGCCCACGGTGACCCTGCTCGCCAAGAGGCTCGAGCAGCAGGGCTGGGTCGAGCGCGAACGCCCCGCCGGCGACGGCCGGGTCGTCCTGCTGTCCCTGACCCGTGCCGGAAGGGCCGCGCTCCAGGACTTCATTGCACAGGTCAGCGGTGCGCTGCGGGCCGACATGGACGCGATGTCGGACCAGCAGATCGCGGCGCTGCAAACCGCGACCGAGGCGCTGGGCACGCTGGTCGACGGCATCCAACGAGGCCCGCGATGACATCGAGGAGGCAGTGATGGCAAAGGTTCTCTACACCGCGCACGCGCATGTCACGGGCGGCCGCCAGGACGGTCACGGCCGCTCCACCGACGGCGAGCTCGACGTGGAGCTCCGCGCACCCAAGGAGACGGGCGGGCCCGGCGGTGGCACGAACCCGGAGGAGCTGTTCGCGGTCGGGTACGCGGCCTGCTTCGAGAGCGCCCTCGGCACGATCGCCCGCCGTCGCCGCCTGGACGCCGGCGACGTCGCGATCGACTCGGCAGTGAGCCTGCTCCCCGACGGCGACGGCGGCTTCAAGCTCGCCGTCACGCTCGACGTGGCGCTCCCCTCGGTCGACGATCGGGAGGTGGCCGCGGACCTCATCCGCGGAGCGCACCAGGTGTGCCCGTACTCCAACGCCACCCGCGGCAACATCGACGTCGACCTGCTGCTCGACGGCGAGCCGGTCTGAGGATCGGCCGCGACGCTCGGACGGTGCCGCGGTGTGCGCTGCGAGCGCCTCGAGCTCGGTGGTCCTGGATCGCGCCGATGCGGATCCAGCGCCGGATTCCGTGGTGGTACGTTGGCCCGTGTCCCAAGGCAACGATCGGTGACGGTGTACACGTTTGGCCAGACCGCTAGGTGACCTCGTCGCGCGCGGCACGCGGTCTGAGGTGCACGCGTATGGCCGGGGCGCCGTCATAAAGGTGGCCGCTCCGTCCACGCCGGAAAGCTGGATCCACGCCGAGGCGCGGTACGCCGAGGCCGCTCGGGGTGCCGGCGCACCGGCACCACGCCTCCTGGGCATCGAGCAGATCGCCGGCCGCGCGGCAAGCGTCTGGGAGCGTGTGGACGGCACCTCGATGTGGCAGCTCGTGGTCGATCGGCCCGAGCAGGGTGCGGCGCTCGGCCAGCTGCTCGCCGACGTCCAGCACGCCCTGTTCATGCTCGTGCCGCCCGTGACGCTGCCGCGCCAGCGCGACCGGCTGGTGAGCAAGATCCGCCGGGCGGCGGCGACGGTCGACGCGTCACTCGGACGTGCGCTGGAGTTTCTGCCGCCAGCGGTGAGCACGCCACGTCTGTGCCACGGCGACCTGCATCCCAGCAACATCATC
Source organism: Solirubrobacteraceae bacterium (assembly GCA_034664395.1). Lineage (GTDB taxonomy): Bacteria > Actinomycetota > Thermoleophilia > Solirubrobacterales > Solirubrobacteraceae > JAOPZW01. Next base: position 19,476 of record JAXDHQ010000190.1, read on the forward strand.
CTGGGGCGCGACGGGCCTGTGATCGTCGACTGGTTCGACGCCTCGCGCGGTGATCCGATCGCGGACGTCGCTCGCTCGTCGATGACGTTGCTCGGCGACGGCGCGAGCCCGCCCGAGCACCTCCCAGGGTCCGATCCCGCAACGCTGGGCGTGCTCACCGACGCCTATCTCGCGCGCCTGCGGGAGCACATCGAGATCGACGACGACCTCCTCGCTCGCTGGCAGGCGGTGAGCGCGGTGGGGCGCATCGCCGAGGGGGTGGCGCGCGGTCCGCTGCTCGACGTGTGGGCGCGCTTCCAGTCGGCCGGCGGTGTTCACGCCGCGGCGAACTGAACGACCGTCCACAGGTCGTCGAAGACCTCGGGGGTCGCGGCCATCACGAGGTCGTCGTTCTCCGGGCACGGAAGCTCGGTTCGCGCGCCGGCCTCCGCAGCGATGAGCGCCCCCGCGGCGCGGTCCCAGATCTCGGTGTCGCGCTGGAAGTACGCGTCGACGCGTGCGCACGCGACCCAGCACAGCTCCAGGGCCGCCGAGCCGAAGCAGCGAAGGTCCCGGGCGCGCGACAGCACCCGATGGGCCACCTCGCCCTGGACGTCGCGCAGCTCCGCCTGGTAGGAGAAGCCCGTCGCCACGAGCGCGTTCGGAAGCAGCGCACAGGAGGACACCTCGATCGGGTCGCCGTCCAGGCGCGCCCCACCGCCGAGATGCGCCGAGAACAGCTCGCCGCGCAGCACATCGATCACGGCGCCCGCCACGACCTCACCGTCGAGCGCCGCCGCGATGCTCACGGCGAAGAGCGGGACGCCGTAGAGGAAGTTCACGGTCCCGTCGAGCGGGTCGATGACCCATTGCAGACGTGCGCCGGGCTGCGTGGTCTCGCCCTCCTCGCCGAGGATCCCGGCCTCCGGGGTCGCCTCCCGCAGGCGCCTCCTGATCAGCTCCTCGGTGCGCAGGTCGGTCTGCGTCACGACGTCGGTCGGGGAGGACTTGTGACCGACCAGGTCGGGCCGCCCGTACGTGGCGGTCACCACGTCGGCAGCGCTGCGTGCCGTGGTCGCGGCGATGCGTTCGAGCTCGGCGTACCCGGGAGGTTCGCCGCGATCAGGCACAGTGGACGGTGATGCCCTGACCCGTGAGGAAGTCGATGGCCTCCCTGTCGGCCCCCGTATCGGTCACGAGCACGTCGATCTCGTCGAACGACGCGAAGCCGAACATCTGCACGTTGCGGAACTTGGAGTGGTCGACCATGGCCACGACCCGGTGCGCGTGCTCGATCATCGCGCGCTTGATCGTGTGCTCCTCGCGATACGGGGTCGTGAGGCCATGCTGGAAGGACAGGCCGTCGCAGCTCATGAACACCACGTCGATGGCCATGTGCTGGAGCTCGGCGCGGGTGGTGTCATCGACCATGGCGTGCCGTGTGGTGCGCACTGCGCCGCCGAGGACCGTGAGCTGTCGCAGCCCGCGCCGGCTGAGGGTGAGCGCGGTGAGGAGCGAGTTCGTGACGACGTGGACGTCGCGGTCGACCGGGAAGACCTCGGCGAGGCGCTGGCCGGTCGAGCCGGAATCGATGATGACCGAGCCGCGCTCGGGCACCTCGGCGACCGCCATCGTCGCGATCCGCAGCTTCTCGTCCGCGTTGACCATGTCACGGGCCTCGACCAGCGGCTCGTGGTTCATCCGCTCGACGGGGATCGCGCCACCGTGGACGCGGTGCAGCAGTTGCCGGCTCTGCATGTCGGAGAGGTCGCGACGGATGGTCTCCGTCGTGACGCCGTGACGCTGCGCCAGGTCCGCGACGTCGACCGAGCCCTGCCGCAGGGCGAGCATGTAGATCGCCCGCTGGCGATCGTGCTGCAGACTCGCGCCGTTGCGGCGGGTGGCCATCAGGGGGCGTCTCCGATGCGCTCCCGGTCGGGTGCGTGCTCCATGGCCGCGATCGGGCCGTGCTCGGCGATCCGACGATAGGCATCCGAGAACGCCGCCTGGAAGCGCCGGGACGCCTTGACCGTGGACGGGAACACGGCGTCGAACTCCAGGAAGGCGACCGGATCGGCGACGGCCGCGGCAGCGTGGTGGCGCGCGACGTCCGCGCTGGAGTCGAACGCCTGGGCGGACGCGTCGACGACGGCGAGGTAGCGCGCCCACCCTGCGAGGGCCGTGGCAGCGCGCTCGGTCGGCCCGTCGGCCTCGAGCTGGCGGGCGATCGTCGGGATCAGGAAGGTGGGGAACTTCGCGCTGCCGTCGACGCACAGGCGAGCGATCTGGTCGCGCACGCCCGGGTTGGCGAACCGCTCCAGCACCGAAGCGACGTACTGCTCTCTGGGGTGGCCGGGGATCTCGACGAGTGTGGGCATGGCCTCGCGATGGAGGAGTTCCTCGAGGAACGTCCGGGCGGCGGGGATCGCCATCGCCTCGTGGACGTAGGTGACGTCCGCCAGAGCGCAAAGGTACGCGATGCACGAGTGCGCGGCGTTGAGGAGACGCAGCTTGTAGAGCTCCCAATCGTGGATGCGGTCGGTGAACACCCCGCCGACCTCCTCCCACGGCGGCCGACCTCCCGCGAAATCGTCCTCCATCACCCACTGCCGGAACGGCTCGGCGACCACAGGCCAGCGATCGTCGATGGCGGTGGAGTCGCGCAGCCACTCGCGGTCGGCGTCAGCGGTCACCGGCGTGATGCGGTCGACCATCGAGTTGGGGAACGTGCAGTTCGCCTGCACCCACGCGGGCAGCGCGGCGTCGGCGCGCGCCGCGGCAGACAGCGTGGCGTGGCGCGCCGCGTCGCCGTTCCCCGGCAGGTTGTCGCAGCTCAGGATCGTCAACGGTCCGGCGCCGCGCTCGCGGCGGACCGCCAGGGCGGCGGCGAGGCGATCGAAGGTCGCCCCGGCTCCGGATGCCACCTGCTGGGCGGACGGCTCGCTGTATCCGGCCTCCGTGACGGTCAGCGAGAGGATCGACGTCGAGGGCGCGCCGACGAGCGCGGCGACGGCCGCGTCGTCACCGGGCGGGGCGTGCACGTAGCCGATGATCGAGCCGATCACCGCCGCGGAGGGCGCACCGTTCCCCTTCTCGATCAGGGTGTACAGGTAGTCCTGCGCGCGCAGCGCGCCAGCCATCCTGGCGTCCTGCTCCAGGAGCCCGAGGCCGACGATGCCCCAGTCGCCGCCGTCGGATGCGAGCTCGTGCGCGTACACCGCGAGGTGCGCCCGATGGAAGCCGCCGACCCCGACGTGGGCGATGCGCGGAGCGAGCCGCCCCCGGTCGTACGTGGGGACCGGGACCCCGCGTCGCGCGACCTCGGCGAGGTGTGCCTGGCCGAGACTGATGCGACCTGACCCAAGCATGTCCGCAATTCAAACACACGTAGTCGAATGCAACAAGCCTTGATACATCTGCGAAAGATGCTCCCAATGGCTTGACATCCAACATAAACCAACGCTATAAGTGCGATTGGTTGCGGAGGACTCCCGCCCTCCGCGTTGAAGCAGGAGGAGAGGACCCATGAGAGGTACCCTGCGCCCTTGGTCGGCTGCGGCGCTGCTCGCCGTCGTCGGCGCAATCGCGATCGGCTGCGGCGGTGGCGGTTCGAAGAGTTCGAGCAGCTCGAGCTCGGCGTCGAGCGGAACCCCGGCCTCGGGCACGGGGAAGGGCGGCTCGATCAACGTCGCGATCGTCGACAACCCGCAGATGAAGGACATCGCGTCGCTGACGCCGTCCCTGTTCACCGCCAAGACCGGCATCAAGGTGAACTACACCGTGCTCGACGAGGGCACCCTGCGCGAGGTCACGACGCGCGACGTCGCCGCCGGTGGCCGCCAGTTCGACGTGGCGATGATCGGCCCGTACGAGGCACCGCAGTTCGGCAAGAGCGGCAACCTCGTCGACCTCACCCCGCAGGCGAGCGCCGACACCGCGTACAACCTCGGCGACCTGATCCCGGCCGTTCGCAGTGCGCTGTCGGCCGACGGCAAGCTGTACGCCGCGCCGTTCTACGGAGAGTCGTCGTTCCTGATGTTCCGCAAGGACGTCCTGAAGAAGGCCGGCATCACGATGCCCGCGCATCCCACGTGGGACCAGGTCGCGGCCATCGCCCGCAAGGTCAACACGCCCCAGATGGCTGGCATCTGCCTGCGCGGCAAGCCGGGCTGGGGTGACCTCGGCGCGTCGCTCACGACCGTGCTGAACACGTTCGGCGCGACCTGGTGGTCGGCGAAGCCCGACGGCTCGGTCGGCACGGCGCAGGTCAATCAGCCGGCCTTCAAGCAGGCGCTGCAGTTCTACGTGAACCTGATCAAGGACGCCGGCGAGAAGGATGCCGCCAACGCGAGCTTCAACGAGTGCCTGTCGCAGTACAAGGACGGCAAGGTCGCCATGTGGTACGACGCCACCGTCGCCGCTGGCCTGCTCGAAGCCGGCGACAGCCCGGTGAAGGGCAAGAACGGCTACGTGTCCGCGCCGGTCGAGAAGACCCCGGCGTCGGGCTGGCTGTGGTCGTGGGCGCTGGCGATCCCGAAGACGAGCAGCAAGGAGGACCTGGCCTGGAAGTACATCTCGTTCGCCACGGGTCCGCAGTACCTCAAGGAGGCCGGGTCGAAGGTCCCCGGCGGATGGGCGTCGATCCCTCCGGGCACGCGCAAGTCGACGTACGAGATCCCGCAGTACAAGAAGGCCGCGGCCGCGTTCGCCCGTCCGACGCTGACGTCCATCGCCGCCGCGCCGATCAACAACCCGGGCACGACGAAGCGCCCCGGCCTGCCGGGCGTCCAGTACGTCGGGATCCCCGAGTTCCAGGACGTCGGCAACCAATGCACCCAGCAGTTCGCGGCGGTGATCGCCGGCAGAGCTGCGATCGACGCCGCCCTGAAGAACTGTCAGGACATCGCATCGCAGGCGGGGCAGTGATGCCCGCCCGCGACTGCGCCCGCTGATCCGCCGACCCACGACCCGCCGACGCCATGAACACGACATTGCGGACACCGACCCTCCGCGCCCCCCTGAGTGAGTCATGGCGTCGGCGGCTGCCGCTGCTGCCGGCGCTGCTGTTCACGATCGCGCTGACCCAGGTCCCGTTCGTGATGAGCATCTGGTACAGCCTCACCGACTGGAAGGTCGTTCCCCCGGGACCGCGCGAGTTCGTGGGGCTGGCCAACTACGGCAAGCTCGTCGGCGATCACTTCTTCCGGCAGGCGGCCTGGACCAGCATCGAGCTGACGGTCGTGCCGGTCCTCGGATCGCTCCTGCTGGGTGCCGCGTTCGCGCTCCTGCTCGACCGCAAGTTCTTCGGTCAAGGGCTGGTGCGCACGCTCCTGATCACGCCGTTCCTGTTGATGCCGGTGGTGGTGGGCCTGATCTGGAAGAACCAGATGTTCAACGGCCTCTACGGCATCATCAACTGGCTCATCGACAAGCTCGGCGGCACGTCCGTGGAGTTCATCTCGCGCTATCCCACGTGGGCCATCGCGGTGACCCTGATCTGGCAGTGGACGCCGTTCATGATGCTGATCATGCTCGCCGGGCTGCAGAGCCAGCCGGGGGACGTCCTGGAAGCGGCGAAGGTCGACGGGGCGACGCCATTCGGCATCTTCCGGCAGCTCACGGTCAGCCACCTGCGGCCCTACATGGAGCTGGGCATCCTGCTCGGCACCGTCTACCTCATCCAGGTGTACGACCAGGTCGCCGTGATGACCGGCGGCGGACCCGGGTCCACCAACCTTCCGTACTTCGTCTTCCAGCGGTCGATCGGCGGCGGCTGGGAGTTCGGCCGGGCATCGTCCTACAGCATCGTCGTGGTGATCGCCTCGATCGCCATCGCCACGGTCGCGCTGCGAGTTCTGTCCGGGCTGCTGAAAGGCGAGGACATCGCATGAGCGCCGCTCAGTCTCCCGCCACGGTCGGCGAGCGCCGATCGGTCAACGGCGCCTTCGGGCTGCTGGCCTGGGTCGTCGGCCTGGTCTATTTCTTCCCGGTGTTCTGGATGGTCATCAACTCGTTCAAGACCGAGCAGGACGCGAACACCAGCCCCAAGCTCTTCTTCCACCCGACGTTGGATCGCTACCACGACGTCACCAAGAGCGCGGTCGGCCTGTTGTCGTTCGGCGATGCGTTCGCCAACTCCGCCGTCGTCGTCGTCGTCTCGACGCTCATCGTCCTGACGCTGGCGATCCCCGCCGCGTACGCCCTCGCCATCCGCCCGGTGGCGAAGTGGCGCGACGTGCTCTTCTTCTTCATCTCGACGAAGTTCCTGCCCGTCGTGGCGTCGGTCCTCCCGATATGGATCCTGGCCCGGAACCTGCACCTGCTGAACACGCGGATGGTGCTGATCATCCTCTACACGGGGATCAACCTGCCGCTGGCGGTGTGGATGCTGCGCTCGTTCTTCCGCGAGATCCCTCGCGAGCTGATCGAGGCCGCGGAGATCGACGGGGCGAGCCTGAAGGGGCAGCTCACGTCGATCATCCTCCCGATGGCCGCACCGGGCATCGCGGCGACGGCCCTGCTGTGCGTCATCTTCGCGTGGAACGAGTTCTTCTACGCCGTCCAGCTCAACCCAGTGAACGGATCGACGGTGCCCATCTGGGTGACGACGAACATCAGCACGCGAGGCGACTTCCTGGCCAAGCTGTCGGCTGCTTCGGTGCTCGCGTGCATCCCCGTGGTGCTCGCTGGATGGATTGCCCAGAAGCGCATGATCCGTGGCCTGGCCATGGGCGCGATCAAGTGAGGAGCCCTCGATGACCTCGGTGCGATACGACCATGCGACCCGCACCTACGACGGGACGTCCGACCCCGCAGTCGACAACCTCGACCTCGACATCGGCGACGGCGAGCTGCTCGTGCTCGTCGGACCCTCGGGGTCAGGCAAGTCGACGGCGCTGCGCATGCTCGCGGGCCTCGAGCCGCTCGACGCCGGCTCGATCCACATCGGCGATCGGGACGTCAGCAACGTGCGCCCGCGCGACCGCGACATCGCCATGGTCTTCCAGAACTACGCCCTGTACCCGCAGCTCACCGTCGCGGAGAACATGGGCTTCGCACTCAAGCAGCAGGGCGTGCCCAAGCAGGAGCGCGTCACCCGCGTGCGCGAGACGGCGCGTGTGCTGGACCTCGAGCCGTACCTCGACCGCAAGCCCAAGCACCTCTCGGGCGGCCAGCGTCAGCGCGTGGCGATGGGGCGTGCGATCGTCAGGCAACCCGCGGTCTATCTGATGGACGAGCCGCTCTCGAACCTCGACGCGAAGCTGCGCGTGCAGAC
>JAXDHQ010000191.1:0-8515 GCA_034664395.1 Solirubrobacteraceae bacterium
GGTGCCCACCGCGCCCCCGCCGGTCCGGGTGGCCCCACCGACCGCGCCCGTGACGGGGGCGGTGGCGCCGCCGGCGGCGCGGGTGACCGTGCCCGTCGCGCCGGTGACGGTGCCCGTGACCGTGTCCACGGCGCCCCCGACGGCCGCGCCGGGATCGGCGGGCGGGTTCGGCAGGCCCGTGGGAAGCTGCACCTTCGGCGCGGTGGGCGTGCCGTCGGCGGGCGTCGGCCCGGCCGAGTTGGTGCCGGTCAGGCCGCGGACGGTGCTCTGGATCGGGCTGTCGGCGCCGGAGGACGACGCATCCTGCGCGCCGGTCGTGCCGCCGGCGGCCGGAGCGCCGGCGCCGGTCGCGCCCGAGGAGCCCGAGCCGCCGCGCGTGCCCGAGGTCGAGTGACGCGACGCCGACCCGGCGCCCGTCGAACGCCCGGCCGTGGTCGCGCTCGCGCCGCCGGACGCTGGCGACGAGGAACCCGTGATCGGCGCCGCGGTGCGCGCCGCCGCCGGCTGCGAGCTGCCCGAGCCCAGATGCCGAAGCGCGCCGTGCGTGGCGGCGTCGGTTCCGACGCCGGCGACGGCCAGCGTCGCCACGACGGCGGCCGCCTTGGCCCAACCGCCCATGGTCGAGTCGGAGTAGTGCGCCGCGGTCGCCGACCACTGCGACATCGCGTGGCCATGGCCACCGCCGAGCGAGCCGACACCGCGATCGTCGTGGCCCGAGCCCCCGAGCCGGCGCTTGAGGAAGGCGGGCAGCGGCAGCAGCGCGGCGATCTTCTCGCGCGCCGTGCGCCGCGGCACGAGGTCGGTGAGGTCGAAGCCGGCCACGACGGCGGCGCGCCGGCACGACTGGCAGTAGGAGACGTGGCGCCCCATGCGGCGCTGGTCGCGCGTGCCGAGGTGCCCCTCGGTCGTCTCGGCGATGATCGCCTGGATGCGCCGGCAGCGCTCGCCGGACGCGAGCTCCTCGTACTCCTCGGTGAGGCGGCGCCGGGCGCGGAAGAGGGTCGACTCCACCGACGGCCGGCTCATGCCCAGCCGCTCGCCGATCTCGCGGTAGCTCAGCCCCTCGAGCTCGCGCATCACGAGGATCTGGTGGTGGGCCTCGGAGAGCCCGCCGAAGGCGCCGCGCAGGTGGTCGAGCGTCATGCGCGTGTCGACTGCGGCGTCCGGGCTCGGGCTGGTGCTCACCAGGTGGATGCGCTCGCTGCCGTCGTCGGCGTCGTAGGAGACCTCCTCGGTGCGGCGCGTCCGGCGGAACGCGTCGATGCACGCGTTCTTGGCGATCTCGTAGACCCAGGGCTTGAAGGCGATGGGCGTGTCGGTCGCGCGCATCCGGCGCAGCGCCGACATGAAGACCTCCTGGGTGATGTCCTCCGAGCGCCCGTGGTCGTGGACCATGCCGTTGACGTACGCCGCGATCCGCCGCTGGTAGCGGTGGTAGAGCTCCTCGAAGGCGCGGTCGTCACCCGCCCTGACGGCGGCCACGAGCCCTTGGTCCTCGCGGTCGGCGCCCCCCCGTCCTCCGGTGGTCGCCGCGGCAGCTAGCGTGGCTATGGTCCCCTACTCCCTTGTCCCGCGGCGCGTCTCTCCCAGACAGCGCCGTCATGGCGAACAATAGCGTTCATCTGAACGCCCTGGCAACTCCTACCCTGGTGAACCGACCGTGGCCACCTGCACCGATCTGATCGCCTTCCTGGACGAGCTCCTGGATCCGGCGGCCTACGAAGACTACGGGCCGAACGGCCTTCAGATACCCGGAAGGGAGGAAGTGCAGACCGTCGCGTCCGGGGTCAGCGCCAACGCGGAGCTCTTCGCCCGCGCGCGCGAGGCGCAGGCCGACCTCGTCCTCGTCCACCACGGGCTCTTCTGGGCCGGACCGCCGCGTCCGCTCGACCGCGCGTCCAAGCGGCGCCTGGAGCTGCTCTTCGAGGCCGACCTCGGCCTCGCCGCCTACCACCTGCCGCTCGACGGCCACCTCGAGGTCGGCAACAACGCCCTGCTGGCGGCGGCGATCGGCGCCGGCGACGTCGCGCCCTTCGCCGCGCACGGGCGGGCGACGATCGGCGTGCGCGCGCGCTTCGACGGCGACGGCATCTCGCCGGCGCAGCTCGTCGCGCGCGTGCGCGAGGCCACGGGGCGCGAGCCGCTGGCCTTCACCGACGGCCCCGACCCGGTCCGCACGATCGGCCTGGTGTCCGGCGCCGGAGCCGACCATCTCGAGGACGCGATCGCCGCGGGGCTCGACGCGTTCGTCACCGGCGAGCCGGCCGAGCGCTCGATGGCGCGCGCCCGCGAGGCCGGCGTGCACTTCCTCGCCGCCGGCCACTACGCGACGGAGACCTTCGGCGTCCGCGCGCTGGGCGAGCGCCTGGCCGACCGCTTCGGCATCCGCCACGTCTTCGTCGACGTGCCCAACCCGATCTAGGCGCTCTCGGCTCGCTCGACGACGGCGCCGCCGTCGCGGCGACCGTGGCGGGCGAAGACCCACGTGCGCAGGGCGACGTACCGGGTGACCGTGGCGCAGGTGCTCGCCGCGACGAGCACCGCGATCTCGACGGCGCGCGAGGCGTGGGGCGCGAGCTGTGCGAGCAGCGCCAGCGCGGCCGAGGTGAGCCCGAGCGTGAGGACGTACACCGCGGCGCCGAGCGCGTGCTGGCGCACGAGCCCCCGGCGCCCGCGGACTCCGAAGGTCAGGCGCCGGTTGGCGGCGGTGTTGCCCACGGCGGTGACCGCCAGCGCCAGCGCGTTGGCGCCGGCGGCCCCGAGCGGGCCGTGCAGCACCAGGTACAGGAGCGCGTACGCGAGCGTCGAGGCGAGCCCGACGGCGGCGAAGCGCGCCACGCGGCTGCCCACGGCCAGGCGCGCGACGCCGCGCAGGTCGGCCAGCGCGGTGGCGACGAGGTCCACGCGCGAGTCGGGATCGTCGACCCAGTCGACCGGGACCTCGTGGATGCGCAGCCCGCGGCGCTGGGCGAGCACGAGCAGCTCGGTGTCGAAGAACCAGCCCTCGTCGCGCACGGCGGGCAGCAGCCCGCGCGCGGCGTCGACGCGGATCGCCTTGAAGCCGCACTGGGCGTCGGAGAAGCGGGCCCGCAGCGTGCCGCGCAGGAGCCGGTTGTAGGCCCGGGAGATGAGCTCGCGCCGCGCGCTGCGGCGCACGCGCGCGCCGGGCGCGAGGCGGCTGCCGATCGCCACGTCGCTGTGACCCGACAGCAGCGGCGCCACGAGCGGCAGCAGCGCGCGGAGGTCCGTGGACAGGTCGACGTCCATGTAGCAGACGACCTCCGCCGCGCTGGCCGACCACGCCGCGCGCAGCGCGCGGCCCCGCCCGCGCTCGCCGAGGTGCACCACCGCCACGCCGGGCAGCTCCCACGCGAGCTGGTGGGCGATGCTCAGCGTGGCGTCGGAGCTCGCGTTGTCGGCGATGACGATCCGCCAGGAGAACGGGAAGCTGTCGGTCAGGTAGCGGTGCAGCCGCCGGATCGAGCGGCTCAGCGCGGCCTGCTCGTCGAAGACCGGGACGACCACGTCGACCTCGGGCGCCGGGCCGGCGTCGCGATCGGGGAGCAGGTCGGCGGAGGGCGCGCTCGAGGACATGGTCCAAGCGTCGGCGGCGGCGGTGGCAATCGGCTGGGCCGACGCTGAGAGCTTGCTGAGGCCGCCGCGAGCTCCCGTCCCCCCACGACGCACAGGCGGCCGGCATCGTGCCGGCCGCCTGGCTTGGGGGGGTCTTGGGGGGAGGTGGGCCGACGGCCTCACGGTGGGGCTCGGGCGGAGGCGGCGGCGGTCATGGGGACAGCATCTCCCCCCCGGGTGAGCCCCACATGAAGCGGCGCTGGGAGCTTGCTGAGAGAGCTCAGGCCGCCGCGGGCAGGCACACGAGGAAGCGCGCCCCGCCGCCGGCGGCGTTGGCCGCCTGCACGCGACCGTCGTGGGCGCCGACGATGCCCGCGACGATCGCCAGCCCGAGGCCGGCGCCCGCCTTGCCGCGCTCGCGTCCGCCCTCCGCGCGCCAGAACCGCTCGAACAGCGCGTCGGTGTCGGAGGTCGGCAGGCCCGGGCCGTGGTCGCGCACCTCGAGCCACGCCTCGTCGGCCCTGCGGCTCACCGTCACCTCGATCGGCGTGCCCGCCGGGGTGTGCACGAGCGCGTTGCGCAGGAGGTTGGCGAGGACCTGGTGCAGCAGGTCGGAATCGCCGAGGACCACGGCGGGCGCCTCGACGTGCACGGCGATCTCGCGCTCGGGCGCGGTCGCCCGCGCGTCGGCGACGGCGTCGGTCGCCAGCGCGGCGAGGTCGACGCGCGTGCGGACCGGGTCGCGGACCTCGTCCATGCGCGCCAGCCAGAGGAGGTCCTCGACGAGCACGCCCATGCGCGTCGCCTCGTCCTCGATGCGCTGCATCGCCTTGGTCGTCTCGACCGGCTCGCGCGCGGCGCCGATGCGGAACAGCTCCGCGTAGCCGCGGATCGACTGCAGCGGCGTGCGCAGCTCGTGCGACGCGTCGGCGATGAACTGGCGCAGGCGGCTCTCGCTCGCCTCGCGGCTGGCGAACGCCTCCTCGAGCCGGTCGAGCATGGCGTTGAGCGCCAGGCCCAGCCGCCCGACCTCGGTCCGCGGCGTCGCGGGCTGCACGCGGTGCGACAGGTCGCCGCCGGCGATGGCGTCCGCGGTCCGCCCGATGCGGTCCAGCGGCCGCAGCCCCAGCCGCACGACGAACCACGACAGCACGCCGAGCGCGGCCAGGATCGCGCCGATCACCAGCGCCTCCACGAGCAGCAGCCGGCTCAGGGTCTGGTCGACCTCGCGCATCGGCACCGCGACGACGGTGGTGATCCCGGGCTCGTCGGACGACCGGTCGGCGAGCACGCGATAGCGCACGCCACCGCCGGCCTTCGCGGGAACCGTGATCTCCTGCCCGATCGGCAGGCGCTCCGGGAGCTGGGGGCGCGCGGGCGGCGTCTGGCCCGACGGGGTGAAGATGAACTTCTGCGCGAGCACCTTCCCTCCGGCGTCACGCAGCTCGCCGTAGGTGTCGAGCGGCAGACCGGCCCCGCCGGGACCGTGGTCTGGCCCCGGGCCGGCGCCGTCGCCGAAGCGGTCGCCGCCGAAGGCCTGGTGCCCCAGCGCGCCGCGGACGAAGCCGACAGCGCTGCGCGCCTGCTGGTCGACCCGGTCCAGGAGGAACGAGCGCTGCTCGAAGTAGGTGATGCCGGCGAGCGCCACCAGGCCGACGGCCGCGACCGCGACCAGCCCCGCGACCAGGCGGCTGCGCAGCGACGCCATCACGCGCGCGGCAGGCGCAGGGCGTAGCCGACGCCGCGCACCGTGTGGATGAGCGATGGCCCGTGCGCGTCGAGCTTCTTGCGCAGGTAGCTGACGTAGGTCTCCAGCACGCGCGCGTCGCCGCCGAAGTCGTAGCTCCAGACGTGGTCCAGGAGCTGGGCGCGGGTGAGGACGCGACGCGGGTTGAGCATCAGGTAGCGCAGCAGCCGGTACTCGGTGGCGGTCAGGTCGACGGCGCTGCCGGCGCGAGTGACCTCGCGCGTCTCCTCGTCGAGCTCGAGGTCCTCGAACACCAGCCGGCTCGAGTCGGGCTCGGCCAGGCCCGCGCGCCGCAGGATGTTGCGGATCCGGGCGATGAGCTCCTCGAGGCTGAACGGCTTGGTGACGTAGTCGTCGCCTCCCGTGGTCAGGCCGCGGATCTTGTCGTCGGTGTCGTCGCGCGCGGTGAGGAAGATGATCGGCACGCTCGCGCGCTGGGCGCCGAGCCGGCGGGCGACCTCGAAGCCCTCCATGTCGGGGAGCATGACGTCGAGGACGATCAGGTGCGGGCGGAACGCCGTCACCGCGGCGAGGGCGTCCGTCCCCGTGCCGGCCGCCTCGACCGCGAAGCCCTGGTAGCGCAGGGCCATCGAGACCACGTCGACGATGTTGGGCTCGTCGTCGACGACGAGCACCCGATGCGGTTCGACCTGGTCGCTCATGCACCCACATTGTCGTCGCGCTCCCTGTGAGATGCCTGAGAGCCTGCTGTGAGGCCCCCGGGCATCGCTCAGGAGGCGCGGGCGGCGGCGAGCAGCGCGTCGGCGCTGCCCCGGCAGTCGTAGAGCGTGGCGCCGCCGGTCGCCGAGGTCGAGACCTGCCGGCACGTCTGCGCCACGAGCGCCATGACGTCGCTGGACCCGACGCGGCCGTCGCGGCCGGAGCCGGCGCCGGTGCCATCGGCCAGGACCCAGCGGATGCGCCCGTCGCGGATCGCCTGGGCCAGCCACGCGACCGAGACCTGGCTCTCGCGCCCCGAGAAGCCGCCGATGCCGACGACGTTCGCCCCCGAGGCGATGATCGAGCTCGCGGCGCCCGTCTGGCTCGAAACGGCGATCGCGCCGCCGCCGTGCTGGCGCACGTAGCTCAGGACCGCCGACGAGACCGACCGGCCGCCGAAGCCCCCCGGCCCGCCGCCGCCGGCGAGGCGGCCGCGGCCCTGGAGGCCCGGGCCGGCCCCGGGAGTCGGCCCGCCGGGGCCGCCGAAGCCGCCCGCGCGGAAGCCGCCGGGGCCGCCGCCGGGCCCGCCGCCAGGGCCGCCGCCCGGACCGCCGCCGAAGCCCACGGCCGGCCCACCGGCGGGGAACGTCCCGTTCGTGGCGTGCCCGAGCGTGTCGGCCGCCCATGCCGCGGGGGCGATCAGCAGGACGCCGAGCCCGCCGGCGAGCGCGAGCGCGCGCAACCGTGCCGGGATCGCCGTCGCGAGCGCGACCGCCGCCAGCGCGCCGACCACGACGACGAACGGCGCCAGCCAAGCGAGATCGGTCGCGTCGCGGTGCAGGACGACGAGCTCGGTGGCCACGCCGCCGACGATCGCCAGCGGCGCCACGACCCGTGCCACGGCGCCGCGATGCGCCATCTCCGCCACGCCGCCGCCGATCAGCGCGGCGCCGAACGGCGCCAGGAACGAGACGTAGTACGGGTGGAAGATGCCGCGGGCGAAGCTGAACGCGACCGCACTGGTCAGGAAGGCGCCGCCGACGGCGAGCACCCATCCGGTGCGCGGGTCGGGCCGGCGCAGGCGGCCGGCGACGGCGATGCCGAGGCCGGCGACCACGGCGAAGCCCAGCAGCCAGCCGGCCTGACCGCCGAGACTCTCGTTGAGCAGGCGCAGCGGACCGGCGGCGCCGCCGAAGTTCCCGCTGGCGCCGCCGCCGCCCGGACCGCCGCCGAGGACCTGCGGCCCGCCGGCCTGGCCGTCGAGCCGCCCGAGGCCGTTGTAGCCCAGGATCAGCGAGAGGATGCTGTTGTCGCTCGTGCCCGACACCCACGGGCGGTCGGCGGCCGGCGTGAGCGCGACGAGCAGCGGCCACGCCCCGCCGACGGCCGCCATCGCGGCCCCGCCGGCCAGGAGCTGGCGCACCGCGGCGACTCGACCGCGGGGAGCGATCCACAGCCATGCCGCGACGATGCCCGGGACCACCATCAGCGCGACCGCCATCTTGGCCTCGAACCCGAGCCCGACGCACACGCCGGCCAGCACGAGCCAGCGGGTGCGCCCGTCCTCGAGCGCGCGCACCACGAACCACAGCGCGGCGGCGCAGCACAGGACCAGCAGCGCGTCGGGGTTGTTGTGGCGTGAGATCGCCACGCTGATCGGCGTCAGCGCGAGCACCAGCCCGGCGACCGCGCCCGCCGCACGGCCGAAGCGCCGGCGGGTCAGGTCGTAGACGAGCCCCACGGTGGCGACGCCCATCAGCGCCTGCGGCACGAGGACGCTCAGCGGGTGGTAGCCGAAGGCGCGCACCGACAGCGCCTGCACCCACAGCGCCAGCGGCGGCTTGTCCACCGTCATGAGCCCACTCGGATCGAAGGAGCCGTAGAGGAAGTCGTGCCAGTTCGAGCTCATGGAGCGCACGGCCGCGCTGTAGTACTGGTTGGCCCAGCCGTTCCGTCCGAGCGCCCACAGGTTCAACGCGGCCGCGATCGCAATCAGGCCGAGGAGCTCGGGACGTGGGGCCCGAACGGCGAGCGCCCGCGCGCGCAGCCGCCAGGCAACGCCGACTCGTGCGGTGACCGGCGCCGCAGACGCTGGAGCGGAGGCGGCCGAACTTGTCTCCCAGGAGAAACTCACGGCGGCAGCATCTCCGCCGGCTGTATGAGCAGCGTGTGAGAAAGCTCAGAGTTGCATAAGGCTCAATCGATGAGCCGTTTGCCCAGCTGCCAGATGGCGACGCGCCACATCAGCACGGCGAAGGCGAGCAGCACCGCCGCATGGCCGAGGTCGGCGGTGCCGAGACCGCCGAGGGAGGCGTCGCGAACGAGCTGCACGCAATGGTAGAGCGGGTTGAACTCCGCGACCGTGCGCACCCCGGAGGGGAGGTTCGTGATCGGGAAGAAGGTGCCCGCCACCAGGAACATCGGCGTCAGCACGGCGCTCGTCACGTAGTTGAAGTTGTCGATCGTCTTCGCCACCGCGGCGATCACCACGCCGAAGGCGGCGAAGCCGAAGCCGGTGACGAATCCGATGAGCGG
>JAXDHQ010000192.1:0-3857 GCA_034664395.1 Solirubrobacteraceae bacterium
ACGGCACGCCGAGCCGCTGGGCGAGCACGGGCCCGATCTCGCTACCGCCGGCGCCGTACGCGGCCGAGAGCGTGATCACGATCATGGGCGGGAGTGTTGTTGCTCGTTCGGACGGGGGCAAGCGTGCGTCGGTGTGCGGGCCGCGCGGGTCGCAGGTGGCGGCCGCGCCGCGGTGCTGGTTCCCCTTCGACGACGTCGTGGTAGGGGGTGTGGTCAGTTGACCATCCCCCGTCCACCGCGTCGAACCGGCGCATGGCTTCGGACTCCACCGTGTCCATACCGGCGACCGCACGCTGGACGAGAGCGTCGCCGTGCGCGATCGTGACACCGTTCTCGTGCCGCGTGGCTACCACACCGTCTCGGCCCCGCCCGGATACGACCTCTCCTACCTCAACGCGATGGCCGGCCCCATGCGGGCCTGGGCCATCGCCAACGACCCCGACCACGAATGGATCCTGCGATGAGCGCCGCCACCACCCCCTCGACCAGGCTGCTGGACAACTACGTGGGCGGCCGCTGGACGCCGGCGACGAGCAGCGACGAGCTCGACGTCACCAACCCGGCCACCGGCGAGGTGCTGGCGCGAGTCCCGCTGTCGTCCGCGGCCGACCTCGACGGCGCCGTCCGCGCCGCCCGCGAGGCGCTGCCAGCGTGGCGCGCGGTCAGCGTCATCGGCCGCGCCCGGCTGCTGTTCGCCCTGCGCGAGGGCCTGGAGGCGCGCAAGGAGGATCTCGCCCGCGCGGTCACGACCGAGATGGGCAAGACGATCGTCGACGCGCGTGCCGAGGTGGCGCGCATGATCGAGATGGTCGAGGCGGCGTGCGCGATCCCGACGACGATGCAGGGACGCATCCTCGAGGACGTCTCGCGCAACGTCGACGCCGAGACCGTGCGCCAGCCCGTCGGCGTGTGCGCCGCGATCGTGCCGTTCAACTTCCCGGCGATGGTGCCGTTCTGGTTCCTCCCCTTCGCCATCGGCTGCGGGAACACGTTCGTGCTCAAGCCCTCCGAGCAGGTCCCGCTCACCCAGCAGATCGCCTTCGAGGTGCTCGACTCGCTCGGGCTGCCGCCCGGCGTCGTCAACCTCGTCAACGGCGGGCGCGAGGTGGTCGAGGGCATCCTCGACCACCCGGGCATCGACGCGGTCTCGTTCGTCGGCTCGGCCCCGGTGGCGAAGATCGTCTACGAGCGGGCGGCCAAGGCGGGCAAGCGCGTGCAGGCGCTCGGCGGGGCCAAGAACCACATGGTGATCATGCCCGACGCCGTGATCGACAAGACCGTCGAGGGGCTCATCGCCTCGGGCTTCGGCGCCGCCGGCCAGCGCTGCATGGCCGGCTCGGTGGTGGTCACCGTCGGCGACGCCCACGACAAGCTCATGCCCGCCCTCCGCGAGGCGACCGCGAAGCTGCGCGTCGGCGACGGGCTGCAGGAGAGCGTCGACGTCGGTCCCGTCATCTCGCCCGCGGCGTGCGAGCGCATCAAGGAGTGGATCGACCGCGGCGTGGCCGAGGGCGCGACGCTCGCCGTCGACGGTCGCGACCCGGGCGACGACGTGGCGCCCGACGGCTCCTACGTCGGCCCGACGATCCTCGACGGCGTCGCGCCGGAGATGGACGTCGCCCGCGAGGAGATCTTCGGGCCGGTGCTGGCCGTCATCAACGTCGGCACGCTCGACGAGGCGATCGCCGTCGTCAACTCCAGCCGCTTCGGCAACGGCGTGTCGATCTTCACCGAGTCCGGCGCGTCGGTCCGGCGCTTCCGCCACGAGGTCGAGGTCGGGATGGTCGGCGTCAACATCGGCGTCGCCGCGCCGGTCGCCTTCTTCCCGTTCTCGGGCTGGAAGGACTCGTTCCTCGGCGACCTGCACGCGCACGGCCCCGACGCGGTCGAGTTCTTCACGCGCAAGAAGACGGTGACGAGCCGCTGGTTCTCCAGCGGACAAGGCAGCGGCGAGTACTTCGTCGAGCGGTAGGCTCGCGTCGTCAGGCGGTGTCGGTTCTGGGGGGAGCCGGCGCCGCCTCTCCAGTTCACGCCCCGAGCGCCCGCAGCGCCGCGTCGGCATCGGGCAGCGCCGCGATGCCGCCGTCGTGGCCGAGGAGCAGGAAGCGGTCCAGCGTGCGCAGGAAGGCGCGGTCGTGCGACACCGCGATGACCGTGCCCTCGAAGCCGTCGAGCGCCTCCTCGAGCGCCTCCGAGGAGGCGACGTCGAGGTTGTCGGTGGGCTCGTCGAGCAGCAGGAGGTTGTGGCCCTCGAGCTCGAGGCAGAGGATCTCCAGCCGCGCGCGCTGGCCTCCGGAGAGCGTCTCGTAGGAGCGGCGCGCGGCTTCGACGAGGCCGTAGCGGGCGAGCGCCTGCATGGCGCGCTCGAGGGCCCCGACCCGGTCGATCACGATGTCGAGCACCCCACGGCCGGCGAAGTCGCCGCGGGCGTTGAGCTGGGTGAAGAGGCCGGGCGAGACGCGGTTGCCGATCACGACCTGGCCGCCGTGGGGGACCGCCTCGCCGGCGAGCAGCCGCATGAGGTGCGTCTTGCCCGAGCCGTTGGGGCCGATGAGCCCGACGCGCTCGCCGAAATGGACCTCCTCGGTGACCGGCCGCACGAGCCCGTCGATCTCCACGCCGCGCAGGGCGACCACGCGCCGGGCGCTGTCGCCGCCGCGTAGGCGCACGCCGATGGTCCGGTCGACGACCGGCGCCGGCGGCGGACCCTCGTCGACCCAGCGCTGCCAGCGCGTCTCCATGGCGGTGGCGCGCTTGGCCCAGCCGTCGTGGTACTTCGCCCGCTCCTTGAACGTGCGCACGAGCTCGCGCAGCCGGCGCTCCTCCTCCTTCCAGCGCGCCACGCGATCGCCCATGAGCCGCTGGCGGTGCTCGCGCGCCTGCGCGTAGCTGGCGAAGGAGCCGCCGTGGACCCACGCGCCGTTGCCCTCGAGCGTGACGATCGTGTCGCATGCGGCGGTGAGCAGCTCGCGGTCGTGGCTGATGAGCACGACGGTCTTCCGCGATCCGCGGATGAGCCCCTCCAGCCAGCGCTTGGCGGGCACGTCGAGGAAGTTGTCGGGCTCGTCGAGGAGCAGGATCGGGGCGTCGGAGGCGAACAGCAGGTCGAGCACGAGCCGCTTGCGCTCGCCGCCCGACAGCGTGACCGCCGGACGGTCGCCGACGTCGGCCAGGCCCGCGCGCACCATGCGCCGGCAGGCGGCGTCCCAGGCGCCCTCGAGCTCGTAGCCGCCGAGGTCCGACCACGCGCCGATGGCCTCGCCGAGCCGCACGCCGGCCTCGGCGTCGCCGGCCGCCAGCGCGCGCTCGGCGGCGAGCATCGCCCGGCCGGCGTCGCGGAGCCGCGCGGGCGCGGCGCTCAGCAGCAGCTCGCGCACGGTGCCCTCGCCGACGCCGACGTCCTGGGGCATGTAGAGCGCGCGGCCGCCGAGCGCGACGTCGCCGGCGTCGGCCTCGAGCTCGCCGGTCGCGATGCGCAGCAGCGTCGACTTGCCGACGCCGTTGACCCCGACCAGGCCGGCGTGCTTGGCGGCCGGCAGCCGGAAGGAGACGTCGAAGAACAGCGTGTCGCCGCCGGGGTGGGCGTAGGCGAGGTCGTTGACGTGCACGTGGGCCATCGCTCAGACCAGCTCGGCCTGCGCCTGCACGTGCGCGCTGAGCGCCTCCTCGGCGTCGTAGCGGACGAGCTCGGGGAACGCGAGGACGATCAACCCGACGCCGGCCACGCACGCCAGCCCGCCGGACGTCACCGAGAAGCGCGGGCCGG
This sequence comes from Solirubrobacteraceae bacterium, assembly GCA_034664395.1. Taxonomy (GTDB): domain Bacteria; phylum Actinomycetota; class Thermoleophilia; order Solirubrobacterales; family Solirubrobacteraceae; genus JAOPZW01. The sequence goes on from JAXDHQ010000192.1 coordinate 3,767, forward strand.
CCAGCCCGGCGACCACGCCCGACTCGACGTCGCCCAGGCGCGGCCCGCTGGTGACCACGAGCGAGAAGACCGACGACATCCGCCCGCGCAG
>JAXDHQ010000193.1:0-14083 GCA_034664395.1 Solirubrobacteraceae bacterium
CGTGGATGACGGTGGCCGGGCTGCGCTTCGACACCTCGGGCCGCGCCGAGCGCGGCTCGAGATGGCAGTCGGCGCAGCGCGGAACGGTGGGCTTCACCGTCCGCCATCCGCCCGGGCTCTGAGAACGAGCGCGGCCCCGGCGCGCCGGGGGCGTCGCCGGGGCCGCGAGGCCCGGTTGGGGCTAGGCCGCCTCGCGCAGGGCGGCGAGGTCGTCCATGTCCGCCAGGCGGTTGAGCGCGGTGGTCTCCAGGCGCTCGGCCTCGCGGGCGCCGATGCGCAGCTCGCGCTGCACCTGGGCGCGGGAGCGGGGCTCGCCGGTCGTCCCGAAGCGCAGCTCGATCACCCGACGCTCGGGCTCGGGCAGCCGCTTGAGGGCCGCGGCGACGCGCTCGTTGACGATCGTCTCGTGGACCTCCTCCTCGAGGGGAGGGCTATCCCCGGCCTGGAGGTCTCCCAGCGTGGCCGAGTCGTCGTCGTCGCCCAGTCGCATGTCGAGGCTGGACGGCGTGCGATCGACGGCCACGATGGCCTCGACCTCCGCCACCGGCATGTCGACCGCGGCGGCGATCTCCTCAGGCTCGGGCTCGCGCTCCAGCTTCACCGCCAGCTCGCTCCGCGCGCGACCGACCTTGCGGGCCTTCGTCGCGACGTGCGCGGGCAAGCGGATCGTGCGGCCCGAGTTGTCCAGGCCGCGCTGGATGGCCTGCCTGATCCACAACGTCGCGTAGGTCGAGAAGCGGAACCCCCTGCGCCAGTCGAACTTCTCGGCGGCGCGGATGAGGCCCAGCATTCCCTCCTGGACGAGGTCGTTGAGCGTCAGGCCATGGCCCTGATAGCGACGGGCGATCGAGACGACCAGTCGCAGGTTGCAGTTGATGAGTCGTTCCTTCGCGACGAGGTCGCCCCGCTCGATCCGCTGCGCGAGCTCGATCTCCTCCGCAGGGCGCAGCAGCCTGAACTGGTTGGCGCGCTGCAGGAGCTGGTCGAGCGCGTCGGTGTGAACGACGGCCTCGTCTCGTATTGCGTTCTTCGTGTCCGGCAAGATCCTCCATCTATAAATCCGATTGCTACGGTGGGTATTGTACCTAGATTTGGTTGCTCATGCAACCTCTCTGGGCGGTCGGGCGAGTGCGCTGCCCTGTCCTCCGTCGAGACTCCGGCCGCCCCGCGCCTGTCGTGCTGCGGTGGGGCGGGCCCGGGGGTCGAGCGCCGCGCGCTCCAGGCGCTCATACATGTAGACACGCGGCGCGGCGATTCGTTGCACGCTTTACCAAGCTTTACCCCGTCGCGGGGTCCCCACGCCCCGCCGAGCCGCAATCCGGTCGTTCGTTTCGCGCCTTCCTGGCAGGGGAATGAAAGAGCGCCTCTTCCTCGTCCGCTCTACTCAGGAAGGACACCTATGCGTACATCTGTCGGCGGTCCCGTGCGGATCGCCGTGGTGCTGAGCGCCGTCGCGACGGCGCTCCTGCTCGGACCGGTGGGCAGCGCTTCCGCCGCGATCAACGTCACGCCGGTCTGCGCGCCGGTGCCGCTCCATTACGCCCGATGCTTCTCGCTCACGGTCAACGGGAGCGCCCAGCCGTTCAGCGCGCTCGCCCCCTCGGGATACGGCCCGGCCGATCTGCAGTCGGCCTACAAGGTCCCCTCCGCGACTGCCGGCCGCGGCCAGACCGTGGCGATCGTCGACGCCTTCGACGATCCGACGGCCGAGTCCGACCTCGCCAAGTACCGGTCGTTCTACGGGCTGCCCCCGTGCACCGCGGCCAGCGGCTGCTTCAAGAAGGTCAACCAGACCGGCGGCTCGCTGCCCCCGGCGCCGAGCCCCGACTGGGACCTCGAGATCTCGCTCGACCTCGACATGGTCAGCGCGATCTGCCCCAACTGCCACATCCTCCTCGTCGAGGCGAACACCAACCTCGACAGCGACCTGTACACGGCCGAGGACACGGCGGCCAGGCTGCGCGCCAACGCGATCAGCAATAGCTGGGGCGGCGACGAGTACGACGGCGAGACCGCCGATGACGTGCACTTCAACCACCCGGGCTCGGCGATCACGGCCAGCTCCGGCGACAGCGGCTTCGGCGTCTCCTACCCGGCCGCGTCGCGGTTCCTGACCGCCGTGGGCGGAACCTCCCTGTCGCGCGCCCCCGGCACGCGCCGTGGGTGGAGCGAGTCCGTCTGGGACGGCGCCGGCAGCGGCTGCAGCGCCTTCGAGGCCAAGCCGGCGTGGCAGCGCGATCCGGGCTGCGCCAAGCGGACCGTCGCGGACGTCTCCGCCGACGCCGACCCGAACACCGGCGTGGCGGTGCTGTTCGGAGGGGCCTGGCTGACGGTGGGAGGCACGAGCGCCTCGTCGCCGATCATCGCCAGCACCTACGCGCTGGCGGGCAACGGCTCGTCGGTCGTCGCCGGATCGTTCCCGTACCGGCACCCGCGGGGCCTGTTCGACGTGACCAGCGGCAGCAACGGCACGTGCAGTCCGGCCTACCTGTGCACCGGTGGGCCCGGCTACGACGGGCCGACGGGATTGGGCACGCCGAACGGCGTCTCCTCCTTCTAGGCATCTCGGGGTGGGGGCCCGGCGCGGCCGGGCCCCTACCGCGCCTGGGGGACCGCGCTTGTCGCGGCCCGCCGCCGGCCGACCTTAGGTCGCGATGTCGCAGCACAGCGACACGACCGGCCCGGTCGCCCACCACGCGAGCCCCGAGCTCCCGCTGCGCGCGCTGGTCTTCGCGGGCCTCGCCGCCGGCGCGATCGTGGTCGCGGCGACCACCCGTGCGGGATGGACGACGGCCCTGGCCGCCGTCAGCGCCGCGGCCGCACTCGCCGGCCTCGTGATCACGGTCCGTCATCTGCGCCGCCACGAGGGCGACCCCGAGGCCGCCGCGCTGAGCCGCGCGACCGCCGTCCTCCTCGCCACCATGGCGACGGTGACGCTCGTCCTCGCGATCGTGGTGAGGCCGGTCGAGGCCCGCACGACGTCGGCCCCCACCGCGGCCGCCGCGGCCCAGACCGTTCGCGACTTCCTCGCGACCGCCGTCCTCGAGGACAACGCCTACCTCGCCTGCCAGTACCTGACGCCGACCGCCCAGCGGCAGGTGGCCGGGCTCGCCGGCGTGCCGACCTGCCGCGAAGCCCTCGTCGCCACCCGGCCCACGTTCGACGGCATCCAGTCGGTCGGCCCGCTGGACCGCCTCGACCTGCGCGCCGCCGTCCACGACGGCCACGCGTCCGTCACCGCCGTCCGTCACGGCTACGCGCCGGCGACCTTCGGCCTGCGCCCCACCACGCCGGCCGAGTACGCCGCCTTCCAGGCGCCGCCGGCGCCGTGGCGCATCGACTCCGGCTACCTCGCCGTCCTGCACCACGGACGCGGACCGGTCTCCTGACCGAGCGCGTCTTCGACCGTCGGTCCGGGCGGTCAGCCGGGCTCTGCCACCATCACCCGGCCGGCGCGGTACGTGACGGCCTCGCGGGTTCCGTGCTGCGCTGAGTGCACGATCGCGTCACAGACCTCCGCGGCGCGGTACCCATCCTCGAAGTCGGCAGGCGACCGATGAGTTCCGCGGGCGCGGGCCGTCTGCACCTCCGACACCACCAGACAGGAGGGCATCCATGGCCTCGCAGTCCCGCCTCATCTTCGTCAACCTCCCCGTCCGCGACCTCGCCGCGTCGACGGCGTTCTTCCGAGCGCCGGGCTTCGCCTTCGACGAGAAGTTCACCGACGAGTCGGCCGCCTGCATGGTCGTCAGCGAGCAGGCCTACGTCATGCTGCTCGTCGAGGGGCGCTTCGCGGACTTCACGACGAAGCCGGTCGTCGACGCGCGCGTGAGCACCGAGGCGATCCTCGCCGTCTCCGCCGAGAGCCGCGAGGCGGTCGACGCCTTCGCCGACGCGGCGCTGAACGCTGGCGCCTCGCGCGCCAGCGATCCGATGGACCACGGGTTCATGTACGGGCGCAGCTTCCACGACCTCGACGGCCACGTCTGGGAGGTCATGTGGATGAGCCCCGAGGCGGTGGAGCAGGGCCCGGCCGACATGGCGCAGACCGCCTAGCAGTCGTCCCCGGTCGTCCGGCGCCCCGAGGCGTCGGACGACCACACGGCGCCACCGCCGATGACCGCCTCGGCCCCGCGGACGATCGCCTTCGCGATCGCCGGCCCGATCGGACGCGCAGACCTGCCCGGGCTCTGCGAGCGCGTGTGTGCGCTGCTGGCGGGCCATGACGCCGACCAGGTGCTGTGCGACGTCCGCGGCGTCGAGGCCGACGCCGTGACGGTCGACGCCCTCGCCCGCCTCCAGCTCGCCGCCGGGCGGCACGGGTGTCAGATCCGGCTGCGCCACGCTTCGGACGAGCTGCGCGAGCTGGTCGCCTTCCTGGGACTGCGCGACGTCCTGCCGGAGTGACGCTAGGCGCTGAGCCGGGCGGGCAGGCCGAACAGCGGGAAGAGCGTCTCGGTGGCGAGGAAGAACGTGAACTCGACGATCCGCCCGTCGGCGATCTCGAGCACCTGCAGCGCCCAGGGGTCGTAGCCCTCGCCGGTCTCGCTGGGCTTGTACTGGCCGAACGCCGGCGAGCCGTTCGCCGCCACGGTCGGGATCACCCGCGAGCCGCGACAGGCGGCCCCCGGCCCGACCCACCAGCGCAGGATGTCGTCGCGCCCGGTCAGCCAGATCTCGTACGGCGGCATCGACTGGGTCGCGTCCTCCTGGATCAGCGACGTGAGCGCCTCCATGTCGTAGCGCTCGAACGCCTCGACGTAGCGGGCGAGCAGCTCCCGGTCCGGTGCCTCGAGCGTCGACGGCGACGTGTCCGAGGCGCTGAGATCGCTCGCGTCGAGCGTCGCCCGCGCCCGCTGGAGGGCGCTGTTGACCGAGGCGACGCTGGTGTCGAGCAGCTCCGCGACCTCGCTCGCCTTCCAGCGGAGCACCTCGCAGAGGATCAGGACCGCACGCTGGCGCGGCGGAAGGTGGTGCAGCGCCGCGACGAACGCCAGCCGGATCGTCTCGCGCGACACCGCCACGTCCGCCGGATCGCCGTCCTGCATGACGAGGCCGTCCGGGACCGGCTCGATCCACGTGACCTCCGGCAGGATCTCGCCGATCGGCCCGTCCGGCGACCGCGCCGGCCCGAGGTCCATCGGACGCGCACGCCGCTCCCGCGCCTTGAGCATGTCGAAGCAGACGTTCGTCGCGATCCGGTACAGCCACGAGCGCAGCGCCGCGCGGCCCTCGAAGCGGTCGAGCGCCCGCCACGCGCGCAGGAACGTGTCCTGAACCGCGTCCTCCGCCTCGAACGGGGATCCGAGCATCCGGTAGCAGTAGGCGGTCAGCTCGCGACGATGCTGCTCCAGAGCGCCGAACGCGGGCGCGACCGTGAGCGAACCCTCCACGCCGGCCATGCTACGTGGTCGGGAGCCTGCCGACGAGCTTGGCCGGCGTGATGGGTAGATCGCGAACACGGACGCCGGTCGCGTCGTAGATCGCGTTCGCGACGGCCGCGGCGGTGCCGACGATGCCGATCTCCCCGATGCCCTTCGCGCCCATCGGGTTCACGTGCAGATCCTCCTCGTCGATCCACGCCACGTCGATCTCGCCGACGTCGGCGTTCGTCGCGACGTGGTACATCGCGAGGTCGTGGTTCACGTACGCGCCGAGCCGCGGATCGAGAAGGGTCTCCTCGAGCAGCGCCATCGACAACCCCATCGTCATCCCGCCGATGAACTGCGAGCGCGCGGTCTTCGGGTTGATGATCCGGCCGCACGCGAACACGCCGACCATGCGCGGCACGCGCACCTCCCCGGTGTCGACGTCGACGCGCACCTCGACGAACTGCGCGCCGAAGGCGTGCTTGGCGAGCGGCTCGCCCTGGTCCACGTCCTCGCTCGTGTCGACGCTCACCTCGGTCTGGCCCGTGCGCAGCAGCCGGCACGCCTTCACGACCGCGGCGCCCCAGGACGACGTGCCCATCGAGCCGCCGGCGAGCATCGCCTGGCCGGACTCGCTGTCGCCGATCTCGACGCGCACGCGCTCGAGCGCGACCTCGAGCGTGTCCGCGGCGATCTGCGTGAGGACGGTGCGCGCGCCGGTGCCGATGTCGGAGGCCGTGATGCGGATCGTGAACGTGCCGTCGGCCTCGGCGCGCGCGTGGGCGGTCGACGGCGCGCGCCGCGCCGGATAGGTCGACGACGCGACGCCCACCCCGGTCATCCAGCGGCCGTCGCGGCGCGACGCGGGCCGCGGGTCGCGATCCGACCAGCCGAAGCGCTCCGCTCCCTCGCGCAGGCAGGCCACGAGGTTGCGGGTCGAGAAGCGGTTGCCGCTCTCGGGGTCGATCTCGGGCTCGTTGCGGATCCGCAGCTCGACCGGATCGAGCTCGCACGCGATGGCGAGCTCGTCGAGCGCCGACTCCAGCGCGTACATGCCGGGGCACTCGCCCGGCGCGCGCATCCAGGAGGGCGTGGGCAGGTTCAGCGCGACGAGACGGTGCGACGTCCTTCGGTTCGGTGACGCGTACATCATGCGCGTCGGGACCGCCGTCTGCTCGGCGAACTCCTCCACCGTCGACGTCTGCTCGACGACGTCGTGCGCGATCGCGGACAGCCGGCCGTCCCGGTCGGCGCCGAGCCGCAAGCGCTGGATCGTCGGGGTGCGGTAGCCCGTGAGCGTGAACATCTGCTGCCGCGTGACGGCGAGCTTCACCGCCCGCTGCACGTGCTGTGCGCACATCGCCACGAGGACGACGTGCGGGCGCGGCGTGCCCTTCGAGCCGAAGCCGCCGCCGACGTGCCGGGAGATGACGCGAACCTGCCTGGCCTCGAGCCCGAAGGCGTCGGCCACGGTCTGGGCGACGCGCCATGCGCCCTGGTTGGAGTCGTAGAGCGTGAGCCCGCCGTCCTCCCAGACCGCGATCGTGGCGTGCGGCTCCATCGGGTTGTTGTGCTCCGCGGGGGTGGTGTACGTCTCGTCGACGGTGACCGCCGCCGTCGCGAGCGCGTGATCGACGTCGCCCTCCTCCGTGTCGGTCGGGAAGTTCGGGTTGACCTTGTCCGGCTTGTAGAGGCCGGGATGGTCGGGGCGGAGCTCGACGTCGTGCTCGGCGACGTCGTAGTCCACGCGGACGAGCTGACCGGCATGCCGTGCGGTCTCGAGGCTGTCGGCGATCACGCCCGCGACGATCTGCCCGCGATAGGACACCTCCGGCGACTGCAGCACGGCGAGCTCGCCGCCCGCGGAGGGCAGCGCCGGAGCGTTGTCGTGCCAGAGCACGGCGAGCACGCCGGGCAGTGCGAGCGCAGCGGCGGGATCGACGCCGCGGACCGTGCCCTTGGCGATCGTCGACTGGACGATCGCCGCGTACGCGACGTTCTCCTGCTCGTACTCGAACGCGTACGTCGCCTCACCGACGACCTTCTCACGGCCTTCCAGCCGGTCGACCGGCGCGCCGATCGAGCGCGTCGCCACGCTCATCCCGCGAGCTCCACGAGCGTGCGGACGAGCGCGTTGCGGGCGAGCTGGACCTTGTAGCCGTTGTCGCGCAGCGGCTCGGCGTGCGCCAGCTCGGCGTCGGCCGCCCTGTGGAACGCCTCGGCGTCGGCCCTCGAGCCGCGCAGCGCCTCCTCTGCGGCGTGCGCGCGCCACGGCTTGTGCGCGAGCCCGCCGAACGCGATGCGGACGTCGCGGACCTCGCCGTCGACGACGTCGAGCGCTGCGGCGACCGACACGAGCGCGAACGAGAACGACGCGCGCTCGCGCACCTTGCGATAGCTCGAGTTGGCGGCGACGGCGAGGGCGGGCACGTCGACCGCGACGATCAGCTCGTCGCGTTCGAGGACCGTGTCGTGCTGCGGCGTGTCGCCCGGCAGCCGATGGAGGTCGACGAGCGGGATCTCGCGCTCGCCCGCCGGTCCGACGACGCGCACGATCGCGTCGAACGCGGCCAGCGCCACCGCCATGTCCGACGGATGCGTGGCGACGCAGTGCTCGGAGTGGCCGATGACGGCGAGGTTGCGATGCTCGCCCTCGCGTGCGGGACAGCCCGTGCCCGGGTCGCGCTTGTTGCACGGCTTCGTCACGTCCTGGAAATACGCGCAGCGCGTGCGCTGGAGCAGGTTGCCGCCCGTCGTCGCGAGGTTCCGTAGCTGACCGGACGCGCCGGCGAGCAGCGACTGCGCGAGCGCCGGGTAGCGGGTGCGCACCCGGGGGTCGGCGGCGAGGTCGCTGTTGCGGACGCCGGCGCCGATGCGCAGGCCGCCGTCGTCGGTCGCCTCGATCCGGTCGTACGGCAGGCGCCTGACGTCGACCAGCACGTCGGGCGTCTCGACGCCGAGCCGCATGAGGTCGACGAGGTTCGTGCCTCCGCTCAGGAGCTTCGCCCCGGGCGTGGCGGCGAGCGCCGCGACGGCGCCGCGCTCGTCGTGCGCGCGCTCGTAGCGAAACGGCTTCACGGCGACACCTCCTCGATCGCGGCGACGATGTTCGGATAGGCGCCGCAGCGGCAGATGTTCCCGCTCATCCGCTCGCGGATCTCGTGCTCGTCGAGGCTCGGCTCCGCGGCGACGTCCGCGGAGACGTGGCTCGGCCACCCGGCCTCGACCTCGCCGAGCATGCCGATCGCCGAGCAGATCTGCCCGGGCGTGCAGTACCCGCACTGCAAGGCGTCGTGCTCGACGAACGCGGCCTGGAGCGGGTGCAGCGAGCCGTTGCGCTCGAGTCCTTCGATCGTGACGATCTCGGCGCCGTCGTGCGCGACCGCGAGCGCGAGACAGCCGTTCGCCCGCCGCCCGTCGATCAGCACCGTGCACGCGCCGCACTGCCCGTGGTCACAGCCCTTCTTCGCGCCGGTCAGCCCGAGGTGCTCGCGCAGGAGATCGAGCAGCGACGTGCGGGTGTCGAGCTCGAGCGCGTGCTCCTCGCCGTTGACGACCAGCGTCACGGTCGCAACCTCGGCCATGGGGAGCACGCTACCCGAGCGGCCCCCGAAGCACCGCTCGAGTCGGACCCGTGCGACCTACGGACCGGTCGGCATCGACCGGGCGATCGCCAGCGCATCGGCGAAGGGTCGGCGCGTCTCGAGGCGGAAGGCGATGCCGTCGCGGTCCCAGAGCAGGACGCCTGCGCCGGGCAGCGCGGATCGGCGAACGGTCCGGGTGCTCCCTGTGCCGGAGAAGACGAGGGCGCGCGGCCCGCGGGCGATCCAGATGCCGGGGACGCCGGAGACGTCCACGAATCGCAGCCGCACCTGGGGCCCGATCTGCTTGGCGGCGAGCATGGCGCTCGCGTGCGGGATCTCGGTGAGCACGGTGTCCCGGCCGTAGAGCAGCGACACGGCGCGTCCGTTCAGGTCGCCGCCGAGGCGCACGCCGTCCGGGGCGCCGAGGCGGGCCGGCGTCGCGACCGCGAAGCCGGCGCGGCGGCGCGCCTGCGCGAGCGTCACCGCAGCGCCCAGGTCGAGCCGCGTGCCCTGGGGCACGTGCTCGACGCGCTCGATGCGCTCGCCGCCGGCGACGCCGATCAGGCGCTCGATCGCGGCGCGCACGGGCGGGACGGCCGCGGCCGCGATCGCCAGCGCGACGAGGGACGCCAGCGCCGGGCGCAGCCACGGGCGGCGGTTGCGGCTGCGGGCGGCCGGTGCGGCGCCGAGCCGGTCGGCGATCGTCGCGGCGACGTCCGGGGTCGCCGGCCAGGGGACCGACAGGGCGCTGAGCTCGTGCTCCAGGCTCACAGCGCTTCTCCGATCTGCGCGCGCAGGCGAGCCAGCGCGCGCGACAGCCGCGACTTCACGGTGCCGCGCCGGCAGCCGAGCGCGGCGGCCATCTCGTCCTCGGAGAGGTCGAGCAGGTAGCGCAGCTCGATCGCCGTGCGGTCGCGCTCGGGCAGCCGCTCGACGGCGTCGAGCAGGAGCGCGCGCCGCTCACGATCCAGGACGGCGACCTCCGCGGAGGGGCCGACGTCGTCGCCCGCCGCGTGCGCGTCCCAGGCGGCGCGCTCGGTCCATCCACGCCGTCGGGTCGCCGCGCGGCGGCGCGTGCGGGCCTCGTTGGCGACGATCGCCAGCAGCCAAGGCCGGAACGGCGCGCCGGGCCGGAAGCGCTCCAGCGCCCTCCACGCCTTGACGAACGCGTCCTGGACGGCCTCCTCGGCGTCGGCGGCCGAGCCGGCGAGCACGAAGGCGGTACGAAAGGCGAGTTGCTGATGGAGCCGCACGAGGTCCTCGTAGGCGCGCACGTCCCCCTCGCGCGCGCGATCGATGAGCTGGTGCTCTGGCGGGGGCGGGCCGCTCACCACCGCTGGTACGTCGCCGGCCCGGTCGGGGTTCCCGCCCACGAGGCGATGTTCGCGCAACCGAGCCGCCGCCCTCGCCCAGCGCCGACGCCTGATGGGCACGGGCGAGCGCTCTCGCCAAAGCGGTAGTGGGCGAGCGGAGCCCTAATCGCTGCGGCGGTAGGTCACCTTCAGGTCATCCTGCCAGTCGCCCGGTGTCTCGGCGAGCTGCCATTGGCCCTCGAAGGAGTCGTGCTCGAGCGCGGCGGAGAAGCGCTGGTCGAATCCGGGGTGGTCGCGCCAGATGCGCATCACGCCGTCGTCGAGCGAGATCCCGTATGTCCGGCGCACGCCGCGCGAGTCGAAGTACTCCATGACCAGCCCGTCGCCGGCCTCGGGGGCGCCGATGACGCTGATCGCGTCGGGGAACAATTCGTGGTCGTTGTGCGAGCGCTGAATCAGGAAGCGGCGGCCCTCCAGCCACTCGAACGTGACGCTGCCCGGCACCACGCCGTCGAACAGCGGGTGGGTCGCCTGGGTGGCCCAGGTGCCGATCAGCGCGTCGAACGGCTCAAAGGCGGGATCTCGCTCGGACATGTACGTCGGACCATCGCACCGCGCGGAACTCATCGCTCGCCATGCGGACGAGCGGTCGACCGCGACTGCGCGCGCCGGCGTGGGTGTCAGATCGCGACGCGGCCCGATCCCGATGAGTTCGGGCCGTCGGCGCGGTCAGAACCGGCATGCCCGACCGTGAGCCCATGGGCACGGGCAACCGCTCTCGCCCAGCTCTTCGACCGCGTCTGGCAAGACAACCGGACCATCGTCGCCGTCGAGCCCCGCACGCCGTTCGCGCGCTCCTTCGCGACCGTCGCCGACATCCAGGCCCTCGAAGAAATCCCGGAAACTCCAGGCGGAGTCTCCGGGTGTCATTCACGGGAGCGACGGGACTCGAACCCGCGACCTCCGGCGTGACAGGCCGGCGCTCTAACCGACTGAGCTACGCCCCCAAGGGGCCTCCAGTGTAGCCATCGGCAGCCGGGGCCGGAATCCCCGGGTGCGACGGGCGCCGAGAGGTACGGGAGACCGTACCTCTCGGGTCGGGATACCCGGGGCGCGGCGGCCGTGGCGCCGCGCAGATACTCGGATGGCGCAACCAGCACCGCGTGACGAGCCGCTTCGATCGCGGCGGCACATCCGAACAGGGCTCCGCCGCGTAGAAGGCTCAGCGAAACGCTGGGAGGCGCCACGCGACCACACCGTCATGCCCGCCGCCAGCGACTCCGCATCCGACTTCGCCCTCCCCGCGCTCGACCTTCGCGTGCTCGCCCGCCGCGCCGCGGTCCCGGCCGCGTTCGCCGTGGCGGCGGGCGCCGCGCTCGTCGTCGCCGGCGGGCCGCTGCGCGCGTTCGCCCATGCCTTCGCGCGAGCGCTGGACGCCGATCCCCGCTGGGTCGGCGCCGCCGCCGTCTTCGAGGTCCTCTCCTTCGCGGGCTACGTCGCGCTGCTGTGGCTGGTCGGCGGCCGTGCCACCGGGCGGATGGGACCACGCGAGAGCCTGCAGGTCACGCTCGGCGGCGCCGCCGCGACGCGCCTGCTGCCGACGGCCGGCGTGGGCGGGGCGGCGCTGACCCTCTGGGCGCTGCGGCGCACCGGGATCGGCGCGCGCCGGGCGACGCGGACCCTGTTCGCGTTCCTCGTCGTCCTCTACGCGGTCTTCCTGACCGCCATCGCGGTGTCCGGCGCGCTGGTCGCGCTGCGGGGCGGGCCTCTCGCGCTCGGCCTCGTCCCGGCCGTGGCGGCGGTCGCCATGATCGTCGCGGCGCTGGCAATCGCGGGTTGGTCGCGCGCATCCGACGTGCTCGTGCGGGGCACGCGCGGCCGCGTGGCCGACGGCGCCGCGGTGTTCGGCGCCGGCGTGCGCGACGCGGTGGCCCTCGTGCGCTCGGGCGACGTGCGCCTGCTCGGCGCGATGGCGTGGTGGGCGTTCGACGCCGCGGTCCTCTGGGCGATGCTCGAGGCGTTCGGCGCGCCGCCGTCCCTCGCCGCGCTGGCGCTCGCCTACTTCGTCGGTCAGGTCGGCAACACGATCCCGATCCCGGGGGCGGTCAGCGGCGGCATCGTCGGCGCGCTCGTCGCGCTCTCGGTGCCCGCGGACCTCGCCCTCGTGTCGGTCCTGGCCTACCGCTGCGTGGCGATCTGGCTGCCGGCGCCGGTCGGCCTGGCCGCGCTCGGCGGCCTGCGCCGGACCGTGGCCGACTGGTCGCGCGAGGACGCGGTGCTACCGGCGGCGGCGGCGGCGCCGCGCGAGCTGTGCCCCCGCCGCGCCCCGGAGTGCGAGCTCCGGCTCGCGGCCTGAGCGCGCGTCAGAGCAGCTCCTGCTCGTTGGGCGGCTTCTTGAGGTCGTCGTCGAAATGGAACGCGTCGCCGCGGGGGCTGATGCTCGTGTCGCGCTTGCCGAGCTGCGACAAAGCGACGAACGGGCCGGAGCCGCTGAGGAAGAAGATCGCGATCACGCAGGCGCCGATGACGACCACCACGATGACGCCGAAGATCCACATGGCCGTGAGTGTCCCGCGCGGGGGCACGTCGCGCAAAGCGGTTGGGTCCTGTGCGGACCGTTCAGCCCGAACGCCCGTGATCTGCGAAGTGCTCCCGGGCATCGCGGAAGTAGTCTTGGCCGTCGACGATGAGCGAGCTCACGCACCTGGACAGCGCCGGGAACGCCCGCATGGTCGACGTGGCGGCCAAGGAGGTCACGACGCGACGGGCCGTCGCCCGCGCGACCGTGCGGATGTCGCCGGAGACCGCGCGCAAGGTCGCCGAGGGCGACGCGCCCAAGGGCGACGTGCTGGGGACGGCGCGGCTCGCCGGCATCCAGGGCGCCAAGCGCACGGCCGAGCTCATCCCGCTCTGCCACCCGCTCGGCCTCGACCACGTCGACGTCGACGCGACCATCGACGTGGCCGCCGGCCTGGTGACGCTGACCGCGACCGCCGGAGTCAGCGCGCGCACCGGCGTCGAGATGGAGGCGATGACCGCCGCCGCGGTCGCCGCCCTGACCGTCTACGACATGGTCAAGGGCGCCGAGCGCGGCGTGGAGATCGCCGAGGTCGTCCTGCTCGAGAAGACCGGCGGGCGCAGCGGCCACTGGCGCCGCGACGACCGCTGAGCTCAGGCGCACGACGACGAGTGGGCGGTGCGCGATTCGAACGCGCGACCCCCTGCTTGTAAAGCAGGTGCTCTGGCCAACTGAGCTAACCGCCCGTCCGCCACAGGCTAGATGACCCGCGCCGCGACCCCGTGGCGGCGGTCAGGATCGCTGACCGGGACAATGCGGGGCATGGATCGATCGGTGCTCTGGCGCGCGGCGCTCGTGCAGGCCCTCGGCGTGGCCGTGCTGTCGCTCGCCCTCGGGCTCGCGCTGCCGCACGCCTTCTTCGTCGATTGGGGCTGGCTGGCCGGGCCGGGAGCCTGGGTGGTGTGCGCGGTGGTGACCGCGCGCGTGGTCGGCCTGCCGCTCGCGCCGACGCTCATCGGGGCCGCCGTGGCCGGCGTGCCCAGCCTCATCGCCGTGCTCGTCGGCGTGCACTGGCTCGGCGCCGTGGTCGCGGTCGCGGTCTTCGCGGTGTGGTGCGCGCGCCTGGCGCGCGACCGCGACCGCGGGCTCGCCGCTCGCGCCGCCTAGGATCCCGGGCCATGGAGCTTGGACTCGACGGTCGGGTCGCGCTGGTCACCGGTGCCTCACGGGGCATCGGGCGGGCGATCGCCGCCGAGCTGGCCGCCGAGGGCGCCACCGTCGCGATCGCGTCGCGGTCGC
>JAXDHQ010000194.1:0-27593 GCA_034664395.1 Solirubrobacteraceae bacterium
CTCGCGCAGCGGCGCGACGTACCGCGTGGCGGCGACCTGGCGCAGGCCGTCGTTCACCGGCGTGCGCTCGCGACGGTCGTGCCCGCCTCGTCGCGGGCGGCGGGCAGCCCGAACGCGTCGGCGATCATCTCGTACGAGCGCCGCCGGGCCGCGTGGTCGTGCGTGATCGTGACGACGATCGCCTCCTGCGCGCCGTACTCGTCGACCAGGGCGCTCAATCCGTCGCGCACCGTCTCGGGCGAGCCGACGATCCCACGCCGCCCCGCGGGCATGGCGTCGATCGGCAGGTCCTGCGACTCCAGGAACCGCAGCGCCTTGTCGACCGGGGGAACGGGGACGAGCTGGCCCCGGCGCAGCAGCGTCATCGTCATGCGGCTGCTGGCGGCCAGGCGCTGGGCCTCCTCGTCGGTGTCCGCGCACAGCGCCCACGCCGCCACGGCCAGGTGCGGCGCCGGCAGGCGCTCGCCGGCCTGGAAGCGCTCGCGATAGCTGGCGGCGATCGTCGCGCCGCGCGGCTGGATGAAGTCGGCGAACGCGTAGGGGAGCCCGAGCTCGGCCGCCCACAGCGCGCTCTGGGGGGACGAGCCCAGCAGCCACGGCTCGGGGACGTGCGGCGCGCCGGGCAGCACCTTCGCCAGGCGCGCGAAGGGATGGTCGAGCGGCAGGCGGTCCTCGAGCAGGCCGAGCAGCTCGGCGAGCTGCTGGGGGAAGTCGTCCGGGGCCGCCTGGCGGCGATCGCGCTGCAGGGCCAGCGTCGTCAGCGGGTCGGTGCCGGGCGCGCGGCCCAGGGCGAGGTCGATCCGCCCCGGGAACAGGCCGCTGAGGATGCTGAAGCTCTCGGCCACCTTGAGCGGGCTGTAATGGGGGAGCATCACCCCGCCGCTGCCGACGCGCAGGCGCTCGGTCGCCTGGGCGATCGGGCCGATCAGGACCTCGGGGCTCGGCCCGGCCAGCGTCGGGCCGCCGTGGTGCTCGGCGAGCCAGTAGCGGTGGTAGCCGAGCTCGTCGGCCAGGCGGGCGAGGTCGAGCGTGTTCGCCAGTGCGTCGGCCCCGGTCGACCCCTCGGGGACCGGTGATTGATCGAGGACGCTGAGGCGCAGCCGGTCGGGCATGGCTCGACTCGCGAACCTAGCAGCGCCGCCACCCCGGCCGGCCCCGCCGCGCGGGCGGGGCCGGCCGGGAGACGCTCAGTGGCCGATGCCGCGCGGCAGGCGCAGCACGACCAGCTCCTCGTCGTCAGGAGCGCCGCTGCCCTTGTGGCGCCCCACGCTGAACGGGAAGTTGTTGTCGTTCAGCACGGCGACGCGCTTGCTGTCGAGGATCACGAGGTCCTCGATGGTCACGAACGGCATCGCGAAGGGGTTGCCGAGCCCCACGTCGCCGGGCGCGGCCGGCAGCGAGATGCCCTTCGGGTCGGCGATGTCGAGCAGGTCGGCGGCCTGGCGCTTGCGCACCGTTGTGCCGGGGTCGCCGAGCCGGATCTCCTCCAGCGCCTTGAACCCGCCGAGGTCGCCCTGGCTGTTGTCGCGCTCGATCACAAGCCCCCGCCGCCGGCCGGCGAGCTGGAAGTCGCCGATCGACACGCCACGGGGGTCGTAGGGATAGAACCAGCGGTCGGCGGTGTAGCTGCGCGAGCCCAGGTCGAACGAGAGGATCTGGGTCTGGGTGGGCGGAGCGCCGGCCAGCGGCTTCTCGAGCATCGGCAGCAGCCGCCTGCCGTCGGGGGTGATCGCCATGCCCTCGAACCCGCCGCTCGTCTGCGCGCGGAACGGGTTGGACTGGGCGGTGTGCCGGTAGGGCCAGAACAGCCCCGCCAGCCAGCGCGTGTTCGCCTCGCCGTCCTGGGGCTGCAGGTTGGTCCCGTCGTCGCTGCCGGCGATCGTCGGGTCGGCGAAGACGGGGAAGTCGCCGAACAGCTCGACCGTGAGCAGGTTGGGGAACTCGCGGGCGACGATGCGCAGCGTGCGCCAGTCGAACGACTGCACGTCGGCGCGATCCTGCATGCCGTTGGACTCGATGACGCCGGCGACCGCGCGCGTGATCGTCTCCGGGTCCGGCGTGCGCTGGTCGAAGCGGTTGCCGTGCGGGTCGCGATCCGAGCGCGGGTTGAGCTTGGTCTCGATGTTGAAGTGCACCTTCTCGGCGTTCTGCCAGCGCGCCGTGGCGCCCGGGTCGTCCTTGCCGGGGCCGGTCTTGAACCAGTCGACGTAGAACTTCACGAAGTCGAAGAGCTGCTGGGTCGTGGGGTCGACGTAGGGGTCCGTCAGCCCCTCGTGCCGGGCGAAGGCGACCGCGACCGGCGACAGCGAGCGGTCGTTGGTCTGGGGCGTGCCGGTGCGGATCACGCCGTCGCAGATGAACTGCGACTGCACCTGGGCGAGCGTGAGGTCGCGGATGAGGATCTCGTCGGCGAACGTGTACGGCTTCCCGTCGGTCCGCCGGCACTTGCCGGTGTCGATGTAGGGGTCGTGGGACAGGATCGGCACGCCGTCCTTGGTCAGGTGGTTGTCGGTCTCCAGCGTCGTGACGCGGTTGTCGAGCCCGACCTCCATCGCCGGCAGCGTGTTCTCCGGGCGCAGGTCGCGCCCGCCGCGGTGACCCTCGACGTCGAAGGACGCGGGCACGCTCGGGTCGGCGTCGACGACCTGACGCACCAGATCGGGACGGTCGCTGATGAGCCCGTCGACGCCGAGCGCGATGAGCGCCTTCATCCGCGCCGGGTCGTCGACCGTGTAGGGGACGATCTTGTAGCCGGCCTGGTGCAGCGACCCGATGTTCATGAGCTCGCTGGAGGCCTTCGGCAGGCCGGAGCCCGCGGGCGGGCTCTGCCGCGTCGGCTCGCCGGTCGCCGGGTCGCCGTCGTCGAGCAGGTTGGCGTCGGGGGAGATGATCGGCGTCTTGACGTCGCCGTGGGCCTGCGCGTCGGCGCGCATGGCGTTCATCACCCGCAGCGTGCTCGACTCCTCCGAGAACGGGTTCTGGGGCGCGCGGACCTCCTGGCCGGGGTGGTCGGGGTCGGGCAGGGGATAGGGGGCGTGCAGGACGCGCCCGGTGGCGTCGGTGTGCAGCAGGAACGGCCCGAACTCGTCGCCGAACCACAGCGAGCCGTCGCGGTCGCGCTGCATCGACTCGATGTCGAAGTCCGATCCGGTGAGCACGCGGTCGCTGCTGAACTCGTTGACGATCGCGAACGGGACCCGGTGGTGGGGGTCGCGGAGCTCGATGAAGCGCTCGACGTCGATCGTCCCCGCGCCGCCGTGGGCGGTCTTCAGGTCGGGGTCGACGAGGTAGACGCGCAGGTCGAAGTCGGCCGAGTTCTCGATCGAGCCGTAGCCGTTGTCGGGCATGACCCAGTAGCGCCCGTCGCCGGCCGGCAGCGCGGCCGAGAAGCCCTGCACCGGCTGGCTGGAGAACGGCGGCGTGATGGCGTTGATCGGACTGGTGCCCAGCAGCGCGCCGGAGGGCGGGCCGGGCGCGAAGGTGCGGGCGGGCAGGACGGCGCGCGCGAGCAGGCGCGCCTGGTTGGACTGGTTGGCGCCGGCGCGCGCGGGCGCCAGCAGGACGAGGGCTGCGAACAGCCCGGCGATGAGGGAGCGTCGCACGACGGCCTCCGGGATGGGGAACGGTGCCTCTGGTTTCTTCCTGTTCCCCGACTCCGCGGTGTGAACTCCTGGTAGCCGAGCGCGCCTGGGCCGGGGAGATGCAGCGATCTCCCCGGCCGGATGGCGCGTCCGCCGGACCGGCCCGCCGAAGCGAACCGGTGTCGCGGCGGCGGCGGACGATCTCGAGGCCGCTCGCGCCGGGTGCGGGAGGCGCGAGCTGTCTGGACCCCTGGACCGCTGACTCCAGGGTGCTCGCGGCGCCGGGCGCCGGCCAGCGTAGGACCCGCAGGACGGCGCTGCGCGTTCCCGCAGGGTCGGGTTGCACCTCGCGCCTACGTCGCGTAGACTCATGACTATGTCACATAGTCTTGTGCTCCCGGAGGACACCATGCCCGCTCTCATCCGCGTCGCCCGCTTCGGCTTCGTCAACGCCTACCTGGTGCGCGAGGACGACGGGCTCACGCTCGTCGACACGCTCATCGCGCGCAGCGCGAAGCCGATCCTGGCCGCCGCGCAGGGCGCCGGCGCTCCGATCCGGCGTATCGCGCTCACCCACGCCCACGGCGACCACATCGGCTCACTCGACGAGCTCGTCGCCGCGCTGGGAGGGGTGGAGGTCCTCATCTCCGCCCGCGACGCCCGCCTGCTCGCCAAGGACACCTCGCTCGACCCCGGCGAGCCGCAGGTGAAGGTGCGCGGGAGCCTCCCCGGCGCCAGGACCCGGCCCACCCGCACGCTGTCGCCCGGCGACCGCGTCGGCTCGCTCGAGGTGATCGCCGCGCCCGGCCACACGCCGGGGCACGTCGCCTTCCTCGACACTCGCGACGGGACGCTGCTGTGCGGGGATGCCTACTCGACGCTGGGCGGCGTGGCCACCAGCGCCAAGCCCAACCCCCGCTTCCCGCTGGCCGCCATGGCGACCTGGCACCGCCCGACCGCGCTGCAGAGCGCCCGCGCGCTGCGCGCCCTGGATCCCGAGCGCCTGGCGCCCGGGCACGGCCGCGTCGTCGAGTCGCCCGGAGCCGCGATGGACGCCGCCATCGCCAAGGCGGCCTGACATGGGCGCGCGCCGGGGCCTCGACCACGACCGCGTCGTCGACGCGGCGGCCGCGATCGCCGACGCCGAGGGCCTGGGCGCCGTGACCCTGGCCCGCGTGGCCGGCGTGCTCGGGGTCCGGGCGCCGTCGCTCTACAACCACGTCGACGGGCGCGACGGCCTGCTGCGCGCGATCGCGCTGCGCGCGGTGCGC
Source organism: Solirubrobacteraceae bacterium (assembly GCA_034664395.1). GTDB lineage: Bacteria > Actinomycetota > Thermoleophilia > Solirubrobacterales > Solirubrobacteraceae > JAOPZW01. Next base: position 4,853 of record JAXDHQ010000194.1, read on the forward strand.
GAGCTGACCGCCGTGCTGCGCGAGGCGGCCGTCGGTCGCGCCGGGACCGACGCGCTGACCGCGATGGCCGGCGCCCAGCGCGACTACGCCCGCGCCCATCCCGGTCGGTACGCCGCCAGCGTGGCCGCGCCGGCGTCCGACGACCCCGAGCACCGCGCGGCCGCCGGCGAGGCGGTCGCGGTCATGCAGGCCGTGCTCCGGGGCTGGAACCTGGCCGGCGAGGACGCCATCCACGCCGTGCGGGCGATCCGCAGCGCCGTGCACGGATTCGTCGCCCTGGAGGCGAGCGGCGGCTTCGGCCTCCCGGTCGACGCCGACGCCTCCTTCGATCGGCTGGTGGAGATGCTCGGCGCCGGGCTCGCGCGATAGTTGTATGCTGCAAGTATGGGTAGGGAAGCGGCGCTCGCCGACGAGCTGGCCGAGCACTGGAGCACGCTGGCGCGGGCCATGCTCAGCCGCCGCCTGTCGGAATCGCTCTACGGCGCCCACGGGACGTCGCTGTCGCCCGGGCGCCGGCAGGCCATCCTCTTCCTCGAGCACGGCGAGCTGCGCATGGGCGAGCTCGCCCGGCGCCTGGACCTCGACGACAGCACGGTCACCCGCCTGGTCGACCGGCTGGAGGGCAGCGGGCTGGCCGAGCGGCGGCCGGCCGCCGACGACCGGCGCTCGGTCGCGGTGTGGCTCACCGACCAGGGCGCCCGCGTCGCCGCCGGCATGCGCGCGAGCCGCGCGGCCTTCATGGCCGAAGTGCTCGATCTGCTCGAGCCCGACGAACGCGTCGAGCTCGTGGCCCTGCTGGGCAAGGTCAGCGCCGCGATGGACGACCGCGAGGCGGTGGCGCGGTGAGGGCCGCGTCGGGACCGGAGCCCCCGGCCGTGCTCGTCGACGGCCTCGTGGTGCGCTTCGGCGACGTGGTCGCGGTCGGCGGCGTGTCGTTCGCCGTGCGTGCGGGCGAGGCCTTCGGCCTGCTCGGCCCCAACGGCGCCGGCAAGACGACCACGCTGCGGGTCCTCACGACGCTGCTGCGCCCGGACGAGGGCCGCGCGCTCGTCGCCGGCTGCGACACGGTGACCGACGGCCTGGGCGTCCGCTCCGCGATCGGCTACGTGCCCCAGGCGATCTCGGTCGACGGCGCGCTCACCGGCGCCGAGAACCTCGACTTCTACGCCCGCGTGACCGGCGTGCCGCGCCGCGAGCGGCGCGAGCGCATCGCCCAGGCGATCGAGACGATGGCGCTCGGTCCGTTCCTCGACCGCCTGGCGCGCACGTTGTCGGGCGGGATGCTGCGCCGCCTGGAGGTCGCGACCGCGCTGCTCAACCGGCCGCGGGTCCTGTTCCTCGACGAGCCGACGGTCGGCCTGGATCCGACGGCGCGGCGGCTGGTGTGGGAGCGCCTGGAGGCGCTGCGCGCCGAGGCGGGCACGACGCTGGTCGTGACCACGCACCTGATGGAGGAGGCGCAGCGCCAGTGCGATCGCCTGGCCATCATCGACCACGGGCGGCTCGTCGCCCAGGGCGCGCCGGCCGACCTCGTGCAGGAGCACGGCGCTGCCAGCCTGGACGACGTCTTCGCCGCGGCCACCGGCCACGACCTCGGCGACGAGGGGGGGAGGCTGCGCGATGTCCGTGCCGTACGCCGGCTCACGCGCCGGCTCGGGTAGCGTCGCCCGCGACCCGCTGGCCCGCCTGCGGCGCCTGGGCGACGGGACGCTGGCCATGGCCAAGGTCGAGGTGCACAAGCTGCGCCACGACCACTTCGACCTCTTCACGCGATCGGTGCAGCCCCTGCTGTGGCTGTTCATCTTCGGGACCGCCCTGCGCCACGCCCGCTCGCTGAGCGAGGGCGGCATCGACTACCGGGCCTACATCGCCCCGGGCGTGATGGCCCAGGCGGCGCTGTTCGTGGCGATCTTCTTCGGCCTGGCCGTGATCTGGGAGCGCGACGTCGGCCAGCTCCAGCGGCTGCTGGCCACGCCGACGCCGCGGCTGGCCATCGTGCTGGGCAAGTCGGCGGGCGCGGCGATCCGCGCCGCGGTGCAGTCGGTCGTCCTGCTCGCCGTCCTGGCCGTCACCGGCATCGGCCTGCGCTGGACGGTCCCCGGCATGGTCGGGGCCGTGGTGCTGCTGTGCCTGGGGACGTGCGCGTTCGCCTGCCTGTCGATGCTGCTCGCGGCGTTCATGCGCTCGCGCGAGCGCTTCATGGGCATCGGCCAGCTCGTGACCATGCCGCTGTTCTTCGCCTCCAGCGCGCTGTACCCGCTGTCGATCATGCCCGGCTGGATGCAGGTCGTGGCCCACGCCAACCCGCTCACCTACGAGGTCCACGGCATGCGCGACATGATGCTGGGCACCCACACCGGCGGCCCGCTGTGGCTGGACTTCCTCGTGGTCCTCGGCTTCTTCGTCGTGCTCGCCGTAGCCGCGGCGAAGGCCTACCCGCGCGCGATCCTCTGAGCCGGAGCGTCGGGCGCGAGGCCGGGCCGGCGCGGGGCGCTACCCCCGCAGGCCGCGCAGCTTGAGCAGCGCTCGCGGCAGGTCCGTACGCGAGCGCGCCAGCGCGTCGCGCAGGGCGGCGGCGGCCTGGGGGCCGTGGACGGCGGGGCCGTGGCCGACGAGCAGGTGCTCGGGCTCGTACTCGGCCAGCCCGCGCGGCGGCAGCAGGCGCAGCATCAGGTGCACCCCGACCGGCGTGCCGCCGTTGAAGAACTCGCTCGTGCCCACGGCCTCGGGCACCACCAGCGCGCGGCGCTGCTCCCACCAGAGCCCGACCTCGCGCCAGCGCGGGATGCTCACGACTCCGAACGGGCGCAGCGGCGTGCCCGGCAGCTCGGCGGGCAGTCGCAGGTGGGGGACCCCGAGCCGGCGCGCGAGCGCCGCGCAGTCGCGGTTGTGGCGGTCCAGGAGCTGCAGCACGGCGGCGGGCTCGCCCAGCCCGGTCGCGCGCTCGATCGCCTCGGGCTCGTCCACGGGATCGACGAGCCACACCCGCCCGCCGTCGACGAGCGCGTGGCTGCTGCGCGCGGCGGCCTCCTCGACGGTCCACGTCAGGCCCGCCTCGTGTTCCTGCATCGATCGCAACGCCACCGGGCGGGGAGGCTAGCGGCCGCGGCGCAGCAAGCGCGCGAGCAGCCCGGGGCGCGGCGGCTCGACGTCCTCGCGCAGCGGCAGCCGACCCGCGCGGCGCGCGCGCACGACGCACTCGGTGTGCGCGTGGCGACGGCGGCCGGCGTCGCCCTCGGGCACGACGAGCAGGTGCTCGGTCAGCGCGAGCAGCTCGCCGCCGCACAGCGGGCAGCGGTAGGTCGCCGGCTTGCGCGAGGTGGCGCGGCGCACGGCGTACCAGCGGGCGTCGCGGAAGTCCGCCATGGCGTCATCTTCGCGCTCGCTAGGGTCACATGCCGATGGCCGATCCCGGAACCCTGGAAGCCCGCGTGCGCATCGCCCTGCGCTGGCGCGACATGGACATGCTGGGCCACCTCAACCAGGCCGTGTACCACGAGCTCCTGGAGGAGGGGCGCGGGGCGCTGATCGCCCACCTGCCCGGCGGCGAGACGTTCCCGTTCGTCCTCGCCCGCGTGGAGCTCGACTACCGCCGCGAGGTCCGCCTGGCCGACGGCCACGTCGTCGTCGTGTCCCGGGTCGCCGCCATCGGGCGCTCGAGCGTGACGCTCGACCACGAGGTGGAGCTCGGCGACGGCACCACGGCGGCCAGCGGGCGCTCGGTGCTCGTGGCCTGGGACGCCGACGCGCGCGGTTCGCGGCCGCTGAGCGACGGTGAGCGGACCGCGCTGTCGCGCCGCTGATTGCCGCGTGTTCGAGTGCGAGAAGTTCGCTCCTCGCCGGCCCCGGCGTGCGTTAGGGTGACCTAACCGTGGGGCTGCCCGTCGTCAAGACCAAGAAGCGCTGCTGCAAGGACCGCCCGCGCTGCAAGCGCTGCCCGGTGGTCTGCAAGCGCCTCGAGTCCGAGGGCTACGCCGAGCGCATCGGCAAGCGCCAGTGGCTGATGCTCGACGTGGTGCCCAAGAAGGTCCTCAAGGCCGCCCGGGCCTGAGCGCTCACAGCGCGGCCGCCAGGTCGCGGCCGATGAGCTCGAGCTGGTCGAGGTCGTCGTGGAGGTGGAGCTGCAGCATCACGCGGTCGACGCCGGCGTCGGCGAGCGCGCGCAGCCGCTGCGCCGCGGCGGGCACGGTGCCGACGATCCACGCCGGCGGAGCGGCGTCGAGCTCCTCGCGCGCCGAGCGCCCGCTCCCGCGCTGCTCGGCCAGTCGCCCGGCCCGCTCGAGCAGCTCGGCCTCGTCGCGCGCCACCAGGCATCCGGTCATGACCGAGAAGCGCAGCGTCGACGGGTCGCGGCCGGCGTCGCGCCACGCGTCGGCGACCCGGGACCGGCGCGTGCGCGCCTCGTCGGGCGTCACGTAGATCGTGTTGTACTCGTCGGCGAAGCGCGCCGCGACCGCCACGGTCCGCGGGCCCGCGCCGCCGCCGACGACGATCGGCAGCCGCGACTGCACGGGCTTGGGCTGGGCGTCGACGCCGGCCAGGCGGTAGTGCTCGCCGGCGAAACGGAACGTCCCCTCGTCGCACAGCCCGCGGACGATCTCCACGTGCTCGGCGAACATCGCCATCCGCGTGCGGGTGTCGGGGAACGGCAAGCCGAACGCCGCGTGCTCCGCCTCGAACCACCCGGCGCCGAGGCCGAGCTCGAGACGCCCGCCGGACGCGTGGTCGGCGGTCACCGCGAGCTTGGCGACCACCGCGGGATGGCGGAAGGTGGCGGGGGAGACGAGCGTCCCCAGGCGGACGGTCGAGGTCACGGCGCCCAGGGCGCACAGGGTGCCCAGCGCGTCGAGCGAGCCGCGTCCCGGCCGCTCGTCGACGGAGAGGTAGTGGTCGGAGCGGAAGAGGGCGGGGATGCCGTGCTGCTCGCAGCCGGCGGCGAGCGCGCGCCACTGCTCCCAGGTCACGCCCTCCTGGCCCTCGATCATCACGCACAGGTCCATGTCCGCATCCTTAGCGCGATCCGCCGGCACGGCACGTCCCGGCGTCCGAAGGCGATCAGTCGTCGACGAGGCCGGCGTGCATGCGCTGCGCGCACCCGCGGATGCTCGCCAGCAGCGCCGCGCGGTCGGCGACGGCCACGCCGTCGAGCATGACGTCCTCGATCCGGTCGACGACCTTGTCGCCGCGGCGGGCCACATGGCGCCCGCGCGGGGTGAGCGTCGCCTGCAGGATGCGCTGGTGGGTCGGCGAGGGCCGGCGTGTGATGAGGCCCTTCGCGTCGAGCGCGGCGATCAGCTCGTTCATCGCCTGCGGCGAGACGTAGGAGCGCCGCGCGAGCTGCGCGCTGGACAGTCCGCTGCGCGCCCGCAGGACGGACAGCGCGGTGTACTGCGAGACGGTCAGCCCCAGCGGCTGCAATCCGCGCTCGAGCTCGCGCCGGGTGGCGCGTTCGAGGCGCGCGATGGCGTACAGGAGACGGGTCGACTCCGCCGCGCTGGGGCGGGTGGCCGGCTTCGGTGCGTCGTTGGCCATCTGGGCCACGCGCGCAAGATATCCGAGCGCGTGCCCGCGCTGTGCAAAAAAGGACGCCCCGCGCGCCGCCCTGGTGGACGGCGCGCGGGACGAGCTCGTAACGTCGGCGGCCGGGTCGGCCGCGGCGAGCCTAGAGCGGCGTGACGTTGACGGCCTTGGGACCCTTGTCCCCGGCCTCGGCGTCATACGAGACTGCGGCGCCCTCAGCGAGCGTCTTGAAGCCGTCGGCGTTGATCCCCGTGTGGTGGACGAAGAGGTCCTTGCCGCCCTCGTCCGGGGTGATGAAGCCGAAGCCCTTCTCGTCGCTGAACCACTTAACGGTTCCGGTGGCCATGTTCCCTCCACGGCGTCGTGTGCTGCGAACGCGGTGGATGCTGACGGCAACGACCTGCGGGCGCTGAACACTGTTTCTCGAGCTTGCTGCTCGACCTTGATCTGCAAAGCGTAGCGAGTGTGGGCGCGGAAGGCACGCTTTCGCTCAGGCCGGCACCGAGCCGCCGCGCGCCAGCGCCGGCGAGGACGTCGCGGCGGCGCTGCGCCAGGACGCCAGCGCCTTGGAGGCGAGCAGCACGCCTGCGCTCAGGACCACGAGCATGATCCCCAGTGCGAGCGCGACGTCGAAGTTCGCCTGGAGCTGGTCGTAGATGGCGAGCGTGAGCGTCTGCGTCTGGCCGCGCACGCTGCCCGCGAAGACGATCGTCGCGCCGAACTCGCCGACTCCGCGCGCGAAGGCGAGCACCCAGCCGGCGGCCAGGCCGCTCGCCGCCAGCGGCAGGCTGACGCGCACGAACGTCCGCGCCGGGCTGGCGCCGAGCGTGCGGGCGGCGTCGACGAGCTGGCGGTCGATCGCCGCGAAGGACGCGATCGCCTGGCGTAGGTAGAACGGCGACGCGACGAACGTCACCGCCATGACGACCGCCCACTCGGTGAACGGCAGGATGATGCCCGCGCGCGACAGCGTGTCCCCGAGCAGGCCCCCGCGCCCGAAGGCCGCGAGCAGGGCGATGCCGGCCACGGCCGGCGGGAGCACGAGCGGCAGCTCGACCAGCGTCACGAGCAGCGCCCGTCCCTTGAACCGCCGCGTGGCCAGCAGGTACGCGGTCGGCGTCCCGAGCACGAGGATCAGCCCGTTGGCGATCGCCGTGGTGCGGGCGGTGACGCTCAGCGCATCGCGCACCGCCGGGTCGCGCAGGAGACCCGGCACGCGGGCGAGCGGCACCTGCGTGAACAGGGCCACGATCGGCAGCGCCAGGAAGACGAGGACGGCCCCGGCGCAGAGCGCCAGCAGCACGTCGAAGGTCGCTCGGCGGATCACCCGCGCGGTGGCAGCCCGAAGCCGAAGTTGCGCAGCGCGGCCCGGCCGGCGTTGGAGAGGACCTTGGCGATGTAGGCCTGCGCTCCGCGCGCGTCGGCGTTGGCGCCCTTGACCGCGCACGCCTGGTAGCGCACCGGGGGCTGCGCCCACTTGGGCAGGCGCAGCTCGCTCGTCCGCCCGCGGCTGGCCAGCGCGTCGGTGTGGTAGACGAAGCCCGCGTCGGCTGAGCCCAGCGCGACCTTGGAGGTGATCGTCGCGACGTCGGGGTCCTGGCTGACCGTGTTGGAGCTCAGCACCGAGGACAGGCGCATGCGCCGCAGCAGCAGGCGCGTGTAGTCCCCGACCGGGACGCCGCGCGTGCCGATCGACAGCCGCTTGCCGCCGTCGCGCAGGCTGTAGACCGAGCGGATCGCGCCCGGGTTGTCCTTGGGCACGAGGAGCACGAGGATGTTCGTCGCGATCGTGACCGGGCGGGTGCACAGGCCCTCGGCGAACAGCGCCTGGGCCTCCTTGGGCTCGGCCGAGATGAAGACGTCGGCCTGCGCGCCGCGCTCGATCTGGAGCTGCAGCGTGTTCGAGCCGCCGAAGTTGTAGGTCTGCGAGCCGTCCAGCGCGGGCAGCGCGTTGCGCAGCGAGGAGGCGGCGGACACGCGCAGGGCCGCGCTGGCGCTGGCGGGGACGGCGGCGGTGGCGCCGACGACGAGCAGGGAGATCAGGAGGCGTCGCGTCATGAGGTGGGGTAGCCCTTCGACTTGAGGAAGCGGTCGAGCTCGGCGCCGGCGGTGTCGAGGTCGACGGGGTCGGGCAGGCCCGCTGCTGCGGGCATGCCGGCGAGGACCCTGAGCGCGGCGTGCTGCTGGGCGTCGTTGGCGAGCAGCCGCCCGAGCAGCAGCCGCGTCGCCGGGTCGGCGGTGAAGGCGACGGCGCCGACGTAGACGCCGGTCAGCAGGCCCTCGAGCCGGCGGCCGAGCGTCAGCGCGCCGCCGCGCGTGGCGAACGCCTGCTTGGGCAGCGAGACCGCGAAGTCCGAGGCCGCCGGGGCGTCGGCGCCGAGCACGGCGTTCAGCCGCTGGACGTGGGCGACCTTCTGCCCGATGGCCTGGGTCAGGCGGGCGCGCTCGGGCGCGTGCCAGGTGCGCTTCATCGCCCGGGCCTGGCGATAGAAGGCCAGCGACGTGCGTTCGGCGAGGACCCCGAACTGCAGGTAGCCCTCGTCGTCGCCCACGGGGGCCGGCGTGGGCAGGGCGGCCAGCGCCGTCGCCGGCGCGACCGCAGCGCCCAGCGCGGCCGCGGCCCCGGTTCTCAGGAAGCTCTCACGCGTCAACATTGTGCCTAAGCAATAACTAGGTATGAGAGCCGTGTCAAGATGGCGGCTGCATGCGCCGGATCTGCCTAGCCCTCCTCTTCGCCGCCGTCGCCGCCGGGTGCGGAGGGACGGCGTCGCAGCCCGCCGCCTCGAGCACGGCGGCCGACCCGCCGGGCGCGCGGCCGGCACTGCTCACCGCGCCGCGCCAGCCCGGGGAGGTCGTCGTCCACGCCGCGACGTCGCCCGTCACCGCGGGGCCGTTCGCCTTCCACGGCACCTACCGCGTGCGCTTCGAGCAGTACGCGCCCGAGGCTCCGGCGATGGACTTCGCCGGGCAGACCGCCTTCCTGGTCGACCTCGAGCGCTCGCCCGGCATGCCCGCCGTGCGCCTCTTCCGGGCCGCGGCCGGCAAGGGCGAGCGGCGCCTGCGCCTGGACGGCCGCCTCTACGTCGACGTCAGCTTCGGCGACTTCCCGTTCGTGATCCGCTTCACCCCCGACCGGCGCTAGGCTCGGGCCCGTGGAGGACCATCTCGTACGCATCGGCGTCGCCGCGACGGCCCTCGGGGTGAGCGTCGACACCCTGCGCCGCTGGGAGCGGTCGGGCCAGGTCGAGTTCGAGCGCCGCGGCAGCCAGCGCTACATCCCCGCCGCCGAGCTCGACCGCCTGCTGCGCGAGCGCATGACGGGCGCGGGCAACACGAGCGCCCGCAACCGCCTCACCGGCGTGGTCGTCGACGTCCAGCGCAACGGCGTCATGGCCAAGGTCGACCTCGCCTGCGGTCCGCACCGGGTGGTGTCGCTCATGTCCCGCGAGGCGGCCGACGAGCTCGGCCTCGAGCCGGGCGTGTCGGCGACCGCCGTGATCAAGGCGACGACGGTCGTCATCGAGCGTTAGGGCGCCGCGCCTGGCATGCTGGCGCCGGCAACCGCCCCGATGCTGTTCTACGAGCCCCACCTGCGCGACCGCGCCGTCCTGCCGCACGACCCGTTCAAGGCCGCCATCGCGCCGCGCCCGATCGGGTGGGTCTCGACGCTCAACGCCGGCGGCGTGGTGAACCTCGCGCCCTACAGCTTCTTCAACGCGGTCTCCAGCGCGCCGCCGATGCTCGCCTTCTCCAGCGACGGCCTGAAGCACTCGGCCGCCTTCGCCGCCGAGACCGGCGAGTTCGTGTGGAACATGCCGACCTGGGAGCTGCGCGAGGCGATGAACGCGACCTCGGCGCCGCTCGCGCTGGGCGCCAGCGAGTTCGAGCACGCCGGCCTGGAGATGGCGCCATCGCGGCTGGTCGCGCCGCCGCGCGTCGCCGCCAGCCCGTGCGCGCTGGAGTGCCGGGTCACGGGGACCGTGAGCCTGACCGACGTGGACGGGGCCGACGTCGACGTCCACGTCGTCTTCGGGCAGGTCGTCGGCGTCCACGTCGACGAGGGCTTCATCCGCGACGGCCGCCTCGACGTGACCGCCATGCGCCCGATCGCGCGCTGCGGCTACACCGCGGACTACACGGTGCTCGAGCGCCTGTTCCAGATGGAGCGCCCGCTCGCCTGACCTCAGGCGACGGCGCCGTGGATGAAGTACCAGACGAACACCGCGCTGAACCCGAGCATCAGCGGGTGCACCCGCCGGCCGGAGAGCAGCGCCAGCACCGAGTAGGCGATGAAGCCCGCGCCGACGCCGTTGGTGATGCTGTAGGTCATCGGCATCATCACGATCGTCAGCAGCACCGGCAGCGCGATGCCGGGCGACGTCCATTCGACGTGCCGGAAGAGCTCGAGCATCATCGCACCGACGATCACGAGCACGGGCGCGGTCGCCGCGGCGGGGATGACGCCGGCCAGCGGCGAGATGAACAGGCACAGCAGGAACAGCGCCCCGGTCACGACCGAGGCCAGCCCCGTCCGCGCGCCCTCGGCGATGCCAGCCGAGCTCTCGATGAACGTGGTGTTCGACGACGCCGACGCCGCGCCGCCGGCGGCCGCGGCCATCGAGTCGACCAGCAGCACGCGGCGCATGCCCGGCAGTCGCCCGTCGGGCGTGACCAGGCCGGCGCGGCGGCCCAGGCCCAGGACGGTGCCCGCCGTGTCGAAGAAGTCCGAGAGCATCACCGACAGCACGATCGCGACGCCGCTCCAGAAGCCCAGGGCCGAGAAGAAGTGAAACGAGAACTGGCCGACGAGGTGGAAGTCCGGCGCGGCCACGACCTTGCTCGGCACGACCGCCGACCCGTCGGTGAAGACCTTCTTGTCCTTGAGCTCGTTGATGACCGTCGCGAGCACGGTCGTGCCGACGATGCCGAGCAGCAGCGCGCCCGGCACGCGGCGCACGAACAGCGCGTAGGTGCCGAACAGGCCGACGACGAACACGGCGATCGGCCACGTGTCCAGGTGCGGCGCCAGGCTGACCACCGTGCCCGTGCCCTTGATGACGATCCCGGCGTTGACGAGTCCGATGATCGTGATGAACAGGCCGATCCCGATCCCGATCGCCAGCTTGATGTCCTGCGGGATGGCGTTGATCACCGCCTCGCGGAAGCCGACCACCACCAGCAGCGTGATGAGCACGCCCTCCGCCACGATGACGCCCATGGCGTCGGGCCAGCTCAGGTGGTCGGCGCCGACCAGCGCGAACGCCACGAACGCGTTGATCCCCAGTCCGGCGGCGAGCGCGAACGGGTAGCGCCCGATGATCCCCATCGCGATCGTGGCCAGGCCGGCGACGAGCGCGGTGACGGTCAGGAGCTGCTCGAACGGCAGCTTCACGCCGCCCGGCGCCGCGACCGAGCCCAGGATCTGCGGGTTGACGAACAGGATGTAGGCCATCGTCAGGAACGTGGCCGCACCGCCGCGGATCTCGGTCGAGATCGACGATCCGCGCCTGGAGATCTCGAAGTACCGGTCCAGCCGGCCGGCGAACGACGAGCGCGGCGTCGCGGCGGCGTCAGCCGCCATGAGGGTGGGAGCGGGTCGAGCGTGTGCGCATGCGCGAATCATGCCGCCAGCGACGGCCGCTGCGCGAGGGCCGTGAGGGATGCTCGTAGCCTGCGATAGGCCGGATCCCGCAATCTGCGAGAAAGAGGTGGTCATGCGTGCCATCGTCGTGCCCCGCCATGGCGGCGCGGACGTGCTGGAGCTCCGCGACGAGCCGGCGCCCGAGCCCGGCCCCGGCCAGCTCCTGGTCGACGTCGAGGCGGCCGGCGTCAACTACCGCGACGTCTACGAGCGCGAGGGCGGCTACGCCGGCACGGCGCCGCTGATCGCCGGCATCGAGGGCGCGGGGACGGTGCGCGCGGTGGGCGACGGCGTGACCGACGTCGCGCCCGGCGACCGCGTGGCGTGGGTCGCCGGCCCGGGCAGCTACGCCGAGCAGGTCGTCCTCGACGCCGACAAGGCGGTGCCGGTGCCCGACGGCGTCTCGACTGAGCTCGCCGCGGCCGTCCTGCTGCAGGGCCTGACCGCGCACTACCTGGCCACGAGCACGTACCCGGTGCAGGAGGGCGACACGGTGCTCGTCCACGCGGCCGCCGGCGGGGTCGGGCTGCTGCTCACCCAGATCGTCGGGCTGCGCGGCGGGCGCGTGATCGCCACCACCTCGAGCGACGACAAGGCGCAGCTCGCGCGCGGCGCCGGCGCCGACGAGACGATCGGCTACGACGGCTTCGCCGACCGCGTGCGCGAGCTGACCGGCGGCGAGGGCGTCGCCGCGGTTTACGACGGGGTCGGCCGGGCGACGTTCGAGGACGGCCTGAGGTCGCTGCGCCCGCGCGGCGTCATGGTGCTCTACGGCGCGGCCAGTGGCCCGCCGCAGGCGATCGAGCCCGGACGCCTCGCGCGCCGATCGCTGTATCTCACGCGCCCGGTCCTCGTGGACTACACGGCGACCCGCGAGGAGCTGCTGGCGCGCGCCGGCGACCTGTTCGCCTGGATCGCCGCGGGCCGGCTCGACGTGCGGATCGGCGGGCGCTACCCGCTCGAGGACGCCCGCCGGGCCCACGAGGACCTCGAGGGGCGGCGCACCACCGGCAAGCTGCTCCTCGCGACGGGTCCTCAGGCGACGTAGACGGGCGTGCCCACCGGCGTCCTCGCGTAGAGCGAGATGACGTCGGGGATGCGCATGCGCACGCAGCCGTGCGAGGCGTCATGGCCGATCGTGCCGTATTCGCTGGGGTCGATCCCGTGGATGCCGGCGCCGCCGTTGAACGCCATCCAGCGCGCCTTGATCGGATCGTCGGGACCGGGGGGGATGACCTTGCCGGCGAGCTTGCCCGCCCACGCGGAGTTGGGCACGTACCACGACGGGTTGGTCTGCTTCCACTGCACGTCGTAGAGGCCGACCGGCGTCTCCAGGCCCTGCATGCCGACGGCGATCGGGTACGTGCGCGCAGGCTGGAGGCGCTCGAAGAAGCGCAGGACGTGGTCCTTGCGATCGATGACGATGTAGGCCGGGTACTTCGCCGCGAGCTTCGCGGTCGACACCTTCGGGGCGAGCGACTCGGTCCGCGCGGCGATGTCCGCCGCATGGGACGGGAAGACGAGCGCCGACGCGACGCGGCGCTGCAGGTCGCCGGCGTCGAGCCTGCGGCCGGGCCGCGAGCGCGTCTGCGACAGGCCGGCCGCGCTCGGGTGCACCGACGCGTTGACGGCCGGCCGGCGCACGACCGCCGCGACCTCGGCGACCAGGCGCGGCACGACGCCGGGCGCGTAGTGCATCTTCAGGCGGACGTCCTTGGCGACGCGGTGGCCGGTCAGGTCGTGCAGGACCCGGACGGCGATCCAGCCACGGCGGCTCGCGGCGATCCCCTGCCGCAGGGCGGCGTCGACGTCGGCGGTCGGCCGGGCCTGCGCCGGCGCCAGGGCGAACGTGCGTCCGCCGGCGTGGACGCGCAGCGTGCGCCGCCGCGGCGCCACGGCGCGCTGCTCCAGGCGCGTGCGGGCGGCGCCGGTGGTCAGCCCACCGACGTCGACTCCGCCGATGGTCATCCCGGGCGCGAGCCGGTCGCTGCGGGCCTGGTCCTCCAGGAAGGCGGCGCCGACCACGGCGCCCGCGACGACCAGTGCGGCCACGCCGCCGAACAGCATCCGGCGGGGCCGGCGGGTGGGCACCGTGGTCGCGCCGGGCGCGGGAGGACGTTCGCCGAGCGTGGCGCTCACCTGCGCAGGGTGGCACACCGCGGGCGGCGACGAGGCGCCTGCGCGTCCGACGGAGGACGGGAGGCGGCGAGCGGCGGCCGTCTGCAAGCGCGCGCCCACGCGCGCGTGGCGCGCCGGTCGCCGCAATGCGTCATCTAGCATCGGGGCGGATGGCTCGACGCCTGCTGATCCGCTGGGTGTGCAACGTCGTGGCGCTGTTCTTCGCGGCGGCGCTGCTGCCGGGCGTGACGTACGGCCACGAATGGTGGACGCTGCTGATCGCCGGCGCGGTCTTCACCATCGTGAACGCCCTGGTCAAGCCGATCGTGCGCGTGCTGTCGTTCCCCGTCATCGTCCTGACGCTCGGGCTGTTCCTCTTCGTGATCAACATCCTGATGCTGTACCTGACCGACGCGCTGGTCGGGGACTTCGAGATCCGCAGCTTCTGGGCGGGCGCCCTGGCGGCGATCATCGTCAGCGTCGTCAACGCCGTGCTGCACCCCGTGCGCCGCGCCGATCGCCGCCGCCGCTGAGAACGCCGATGCGCCCGGTATCCTGAGGGGTGTCCCCGGATCGTCAACGGAGAGGGCGGGGCAGCATGAGCAGTCAGCGCGAGCGTGCGGAGGAGCAGCGAAAGCAGAAGTTGGAGGCCGTCGCGCAGCAGGTCGCCGACGGATCCCTGAAGATCCGGCAGATGACGCCGGAGGAGCGCGCGAAGTACCCCAAGCCGGACCGGCCGCGCCCGTCCCGCCGTCGTTCCTGAGCCTCCGCGCGGCGCCCTGATCGCCGCGCGTCACAGCCCGTTTTCAACTCGGGCGCACATGGGCACGTAGCTTCCCGCATCCGCTCTGTCGTACGTGCGCCCGGGAGGCACCTCATGCGTGGCAAGCCGGTCATCGCCCTCGTCTGCGTCGTCGCAGCCGCCTGGCCGCTGGCCGGCGTCGCGGCGGCCGATCACGGCTCCGACGGCCATGGTCGGGGGCGTCCACCGGTGAGCGCCTGTCCGCTGGGCAACGGCGCGGGCCGGGTGCAGCACGTCGTCGACCTGCAGTTCGACAACACGCACTTCAACCGCGACCGTCCGGACGTGCCGTCCGACCTCGAGCAGATGCCGCACCTGCTCGACTTCCTGCGCGAGCAGGGGACGCTCTTCACCAATGACCACACGATCCTGATCTCCCACACCGCCGGCGGGATCCTGGCGAGCCTCACCGGCCTGTACCCGGACCGCAACGGGCAGACCGTGTCCAACAGCTACGACTACTACCGCCAGGGCGGCTCGCCCGCGTTCACGAGCTCGTTCAAGTACTGGACCGACGTGGTCGACCCGACCGCGAACCCGCTGCCGAACATGATCACCGACGGGCAGCGGACGACGCCCGCGCCGTGGGTCCCGTTCACGCGCGCCGGCTGCGACGTCGGCGGCGCCGGCATCGCCAACGTCGAGCTCGAGAACAACTCGACCGCTCCCTCGGGCGACATGACCCGCGTGTTCGGCGTCGGCTCGCCGGAGTGGAACGAGGCCAACGACCCCACGACCAAGGCCCAGGCGCAGACCGACTTCGTCGGCTTCGCGATCCACTGCGCCGCCGGCGGCGGCCTGTGCAAGGGCGACCCCAACGCCAAGCCCGACCCGCTGCCCGACGAGCCCGGCGGCTACCAGGGCTTCCAGGCGCTCTACGGGGCCAAGTACGTCAACCCGGCGATCACGGGCGGCAACCCGTGCGTCACGAACACGGCGGGCGAGCAGATCGCCGACGCGGCGACCCACTGCGGCTTCCCCGGCTTCGACGCGATGCTGGCCAAGAACACGCTGGGCGAGGTCGCGCAGATGCAGGAGGGCGGCGTGCCGGTGACCTTCGGCTACATCTCCGACGCCCACGACAACCACGCGCTCGGCCGCGCGTCGGGCCCGGGGGAGGCCGACTACGTCGCCCAGCTCAAGGCCTACGACGACGCGTTCGCGGCCTTCTTCGCGCGCCTGCGGCGCGACGGCATCGACGCCAGCAACACGCTGTTCGTCATCACCGTCGACGAGGGCGACCACTTCGCCGGCGGCCAGGGCACGCCGCAGCCGGACGGAACGCTCGGCTACACGCACGTGGCCTGCACCGACCTGACCGCGTGCCCGCCCGACCAGATCGGCGAGGTCACGACGAACATCAAGGGCCTGCTGCCCGCCGGCGAGCCGCCGTTCGACCTGCACTTCGACGACGCGCCGACGTTCTACGTCAACGGGCAGCCCGACCGCGCCGACCCGTCCGTGCGCAAGCTCGAGCGCGACATCGTCGGCCTGTCGGCGATCGACCCGTACGCCGACGGGCGTCCGCGCGTCCCGCTGGCCGAGGCGATGGCCGACGCCGTCGAGGAGAAGGCGCTGCACATGGTCAACGCCGACCCGTCGCGCACGCCGACGTTCACGATGTTCGGCAACCCGGACTTCTTCTTCCAGGCCTCGTCGCCGTGCGGCGCCAACCCGTGCGTGAGCCCGGGCTTCGCCTGGAACCACGGCGACGTCCAGGATGAGATCGCCACCACGTGGATGGGGATGGTCGGCCCCGGGGTGCGCCGGCGCGGGATCGACCCGCGCGAGTGGACCGACCACACCAACGTGCGCCCGACGATGCTCGCCCTGCTCGGGCTGCGCGACGACTACCTGCACGACGGTCGCGTCCTGGTGGCGGCGCTGCGCGGCGACGCGGTGCCGCGCGGCCTGCGCGCGCACGACGGCGCCGTCCGCCGCCTGGGCGCGGCGTACGAGCAGCTCAATGCGTCGTTCGGCGCGTTCGCGCTGAAGACGCTGGCGGCCTCGACGCGCGGGATCGCGTCCGCCGACGACGCCACCTACGAGCGCTTCGAGCGGGCGATCGCCGACCTCACGAGCCGGCGCGACGCCCTGGCGAGCCAGATCAAGACCCAGCTCGACGCCGCCGCGTTCGACGCCGAGCGGCTGGATTCCGACCAGGCGCGCCGGGAGGCAGACCAGGCGCAGGCGCTCGTCGACGAGGCGGCGGCGCTGGCGGACTCGCCCTGAGACTCGCCGCGTGCGGGCCGCGAAGCGGCGGGTAGTGCGAGCGGCCCGCACACGACGCAGGAGCAGCCATGACCGCCGTCGACTCACCCCACTTCAAGTCCCCCGACCACCAGTACGAGCGCTTCATCACGACGGTTGCGCAGCAGGCCGACCTCGGCTGGGAGGACGCCGAGCGCGCCGCGCGGGCGACGTTCGAGACCCTGGCCGAGCGGCTCTCCAGCGGCGAGGCCCGCGACGTCGCCGAGCACCTGCCGCCGCAGATCCGCGCGTGGCTGCCCGCCATCGGCGGCGCCGAGCCGTTCCACGCCGACGAGTTCGTCCGGCGCGTCGCCGAGCGCGAGGGCGTCGACCCCCAGGCGGCCGAGCGCCACGTCCGCGCGGTGTTCGTCGCGCTGGGGCGCTTCCTGCCACGCCAGGAGGTCTCGGACATGGCCGCAGAGCTCGCCGAGGACTACGGGCCGCTGCTGGAGGGGATCGAGCCGGCGCCGGCGCAGGTCATGCCGATCGAGGACTTCCTGCGGCGCGTCGCCGACCACGCTGCCATCGACGAGGCCCGGGCGCGGCCCGTGACCGAGGCGGTGCTCGAGACGCTCGCCGAGCGCATCTCCGGCGGCGAGGTCGAGGACCTGGCGGCGCAGCTCCCGGTCGAGCTGCGCCCCGCGCTCGAGCGGGGCAACGCGCTCAGCCACGGCGCCGCCCGCAGGATGTCGCTGGACGAGTTCGTCACGCGCGTGGCCGAGCGCGAGGGCGTCACCCCCGACGAGGCGCGCGACCACGTCCGGGCGGTCTTCCTGACGCTGCGCGAGGCGGTCAGCGAGAAGGAGATCGCCGACCTCGAGGCCCAGCTCCCGAAGGAGTACGCCGCGGTGCTCGCGCGCGCCTGACGGCTGCGCTGCCTGACCCGCGCGGGACCAGCGGGGGCGCGCTGACGCGGCGGCGCCCTAGAGTAGGCGCGCGATGGCTTCCCACGGCGCGCAGGAGGACCAGGAACCCCGCCCTAGCCCCGGCCGGGGTCAGGTGTTCCTGGGCGCCGGAAGCGAGCCGCCAGCGATCCCGCCGTCCGACCAGCTCGTCAACGTCTACCGGCTCAGCGACCCGCTCTTGTCGGAGCTCACGCTCGAGACGCTGCTCGACGAGCTGCTCACGCGCACGCGGGCGATCCTCGCGGTCGACACGGTCGCGATCCTGCTCCTGGACGAGGCCGACGAGGCGCTCGTCGCGCGGGCGGCCAAGGGGCTGGAGGAGGAGGTCGAGCGCGGCGTGCGGATCCCGCTCGGCCGCGGCTTCGCGGGGCGCATCGCGGCCGAGCGCACGCCGATCTTCATCGCTGACGTCGACCATGCCGACGTCCTGAACCCGATCCTGCGGATGAAGGGCGTGCGGTCGCTGCTCGGGGTGCCGCTGCTCGTGGAGGGGAGGGCCGTCGGCGTGCTCCACGTCGGGACGCTCACGCCGCGCGAGTTCACCAACGACGACGCCGCGCTGCTGCAGCTCGCGGCCGCGCAGGCGGCGCCGGCGATCGAGCGGGCGCGCCTGTTCGACGCGCTCGACCGTGAGCACCGGGGTGCCGTCGCCCTGCAGCGCAGCCTGCTGCCCGAGCGCCTCCCGCACATCGTCGGGATCGACGCCGCGGCCCGCTACCTGCCGGCGCACGACGAGGTGGGGGGCGACTGGTACGACGTCATCGAGCTTCGGCGTGGCCGGGTGGGCATCGCGATCGGCGACGTCGCGGGGCACGGCGTGCGCGCGGCCGCGTTGATGGGCCAGCTCCGCACGGCGCTGCGCGCCTATGCGCTCGACGGCCACGAGCCGGGGGAGACCCTCACGCGGGTCGATCGGCTGATGCAGACGATCCGCGCACGGGGGATGGCCACCGCCGCCTACGCCGTCCTCGATCCCGGGACCGGCCTCCTGCGCTACGCCAGCGCCGGCCATCCGCCCGCGGTCGTGGTGGAGGCGTCGGGCCACGCCCGCCTGCTCGAGATCGCCTCGGG
This sequence comes from Solirubrobacteraceae bacterium, assembly GCA_034664395.1. Taxonomy (GTDB): domain Bacteria; phylum Actinomycetota; class Thermoleophilia; order Solirubrobacterales; family Solirubrobacteraceae; genus JAOPZW01. The sequence goes on from JAXDHQ010000194.1 coordinate 23,160, forward strand.
GCCCCCGCTGGGGACGCTGCCCTACGCGACCTACCACGACGTCGACACGACGCTCACGCCCGGCGAGACGATCGTGATGTACACCGACGGGCTGATCGAGCGGCGGCGCGAGCCGCTGACCGCCGGCCTGGATCGGCTGTGCGACGTCGCCACATCCGCGACGTCGGCCGAGGCGCTCTGCGGGCGGATCGCGCGGCAGCTCGTCCCCGACGAAGGGGCCGAGGACGACATCGCGATCGTCGCCGTGCGCGCCCTGCCGATCGAGACCGAGATGCGACTGCGGTTCTCGGCCGACCCGCAGGTGCTGGCGTCCATCCGGCAGCTCCTGCGCCGCTGGCTGCACGCGCACGGCGCCGAGCCGGAGGAGGTGGCGGCCATCACGCTCGCGGCGGGCGAGGCGTGCGCGAACGCCATCGAGCACGCCTACGCGCCCGGGCCGGCGTCCTTCGAGCTCGAGGCGGTGAACGCGTCCGGGGTCGTCACGCTGGTGGTCCGCGACACGGGGCGCTGGCGCCAGCCGCGCGGCCTGCACCGCGGTCGCGGGATGCAGATGATCGAGGCGGCGATGCACGAGCTCGAGGTCAGCGCCACCGAGGCGGGAACCGCCGTGCTCATGCGCCGGCGGCTGGCCGCACCATGATCCCGCTCGCCGACATCCACTTCGAGACCCTCGGCCGGATCGTCGTCGCGCGCGTCGCGGGCGAGGTCGACATCTCCAACGCGCAGGAGATCGGCACCGCTGCGGGCAACCAGGTGTCCAACGAGGCCCTCGGGCTCGTCCTCGACCTCACCGACGCGCAGTACTTCGACAGCGCCGGCATCCAGGTGGTCTTCGAGCTGCGCGAGCGCCTGCGCACCCGCGGCCAGGCGCTCCGGCTCGTCGTGCCGCCGGGGTCGCCGGTCGCCGACGCCCTGCGCTACGCCGGCGTGGAGCCGACGATCGGGATCGTGGCCACGGTGGCGGAGGCAGTGGCGAGCATCGAGGAGTAGCGCGATAGCCCGTTTTCCTTCCTAGTCTCCATAACCACCGTTATCGAGCATTGACTTCAGCGGTCCGAGGGAGGCGCGCTCAAGCGCTGGGCTGGACCGGCAGGCCCGCGGCGCGCCAGGCCTGGAAGCCTCCGACGAGGTCCGTGGCCCGTTTGAGCCCCAGCTCGTGCAGCGCGGCCGCCGCGAGGCTCGACTGGTAGCCCTCGTCGCACATGACGATGAGCCGGCGCCGGCGGCCGTCGATGCGCGGGTCGCGGTGCTCGCTCGTGGGATCGCAGCGCCACTCGAGGACGTTGCGCGCGACGAACAGGCTGTCGGGCACGACCCCGTCGCGGGCGCGCTGGCTCTCGGAGCGGATGTCGATGAGCAGCGCGCCGTCGTCCATCGCCTCGCCTGCCTGCACGGGATCGAGACGGGTCAGGCGGCGGCGTGCCCGCGCGAGCAGGTCGTCGATCGCTGCCGGCTGTGGCGGCTCGGGCACGGCTCAGGACGCGGCGCGACGCGCGCGCGGCGACGTACCGTCGCGGCGCGCCGGCTCACCGGGCGCCGGGATCCACGCTTGCGCCCACGCCGTCAGGGCGTCGATGACGGGCGCCAGTGCCTGGCCCTTCTCGGTCAGGTGGTACTCGACGCGCACCGGCGAGCTGGCGACGACGTGGCGCTCGACGAGCTCCTCGCGCTCGAGCTCGCGCAGGCGCTGGGCGAGCATCGTGTCGCTGAGGCCCGGGATCACCGCCTTGACGTCCGCGTAGCGGTGACGCCCGTCGAGCAGCGCGCGGACGATGGCTCCCGACCAGCGGGCCCCGACGAGCTCCACGGCGTAGTGGTAGCGGGGGCAGATCGCCTCGGAGGCCTCCATGGCCGCAATATTATCAGGAATCCTGAGCGAGTAAGGAATCCAATGGATGCTAAGCTTATCTGAGTCATGGAACTGGGCATCTACACCTTCGGCGAGCTGACCGCCGACCCCACCACGGGCCACACCGTCAGCCCGCAGCAGCGGCTGCGCGACATCGTCGAGGAGATCGAGCTGGCCGACCAGGTCGGGCTCGACGTCTTCGGCGTCGGCGAGCACCACCGTCCCGACTTCGCGGTCTCGGCCCCGGCCGTCGTGCTGGCGGCCGCCGCCGAGCGCACGCAGCGCATCCGCCTGACCAGCGCCGTCTCGGTGCTGAGCTCCGACGACCCGGTGCGGGTCTTCCAGGACTTCGCCACGCTCGACCTGCTGTCCGGCGGGCGGGCGGAGATCATGGCGGGGCGCGGCTCGTTCATCGAGTCCTTCCCGCTCTTCGGCTACGACCTCGACGGACTACGACGCGCTCTTCGCCGAGAAGCTCGAGCTGCTGCTCGAGCTGCGCGAGGGCGAGCGCATCAGCTGGGCGGGGCGCCATCGCGCCGCCATCGACGACCGCGGCGTCTACCCGCGCCCGGCGCAGGATCCCCTCCCGATCTGGATCGCCGTCGGCGGCACGCCGCAGTCGGTCGTGCGCGCCGGCACGCTGGGACTCCCCATGGCGCTGGCGATCATCGGCGGCCAGCCCGCCCGCTTCGCGGGATACGCCGAGCTGCACCGCCGCGCCGCCGCCGACGCCGGGCACCCGGCGCCCGCGCTGAGCATCAACTCCCACGGCTTCATCGCCGACACGTCCCAGCAGGCCGCCGACGAGGCGTTCGTCGCCCACAAGACGCTCATGGACCGCATCGGCCGCGAGCGCGGCTGGTCGCCGATGACCCGTCCGGACTTCGACGCCTCACGCGGCCTGCACGGCGCGAACTTCGTCGGCAGCCCGCAGGAGGTCGTCGAGAAGATCCTCCACCAGCACGAGATCTTCGACCACGACCGCTTCCTCATCCAGTTCAGCGTCGGCACCATGCCCCACCAGAGCATCATGCGCTCGATCGAGCTCTACGGCACCGAGGTCGCGCCCGTCGTGCGCCGGGAGCTGCAGCGGCGCACCGCGAGCACGGCCGCGGCCGCGGGAGGCGGTGCCTAGTGGCCAAGGTCTGGGTCCTCGACACCGAGACGAAGGGCACCGGGGCGAACATCGTCCCGCTCGAGAAGAAGCTCGAGCGCCCGGCGCCGGCGAAGCGGACCCCCGCCCCGCCCCGCAAGCGCGTGCCGCGGCCGCCGAAGCCGCGCGAGCCCCGCCCGCCGCATCGCTTCAAGGTCGTCGACCTGATGACGCAGCGGACCCTCGCCGAGCACGTGGACGCGCGCGCGACCGCCGCGGTCCTCGAGGACGTCGCCTCGGTCGTCGACGTCCACATCTTCGTCTGGGAGCCCAAGCACGAGCGCTGGCGCCTGCTCACGCTCGGCGAGCAGAAGGCGTTCTGGGAGCTGCGCGGACAGCGACGCGGCGAGGGCTCCCCGGTCACGCGTCCAAGCATGTAACCCGGCCGTCCGGGCGTCCTATGTGAGAGAGGAGCCCTCCCTCCTCCGCCACGCTGACACGCCGATGACGCTCGCTCGCCTCCGCACCCGGGTCTCGCCCCGCCGCGCCTCGCGGCGGCTTCGACCTGCGCTGCTGCCGATCGTCCAGACCGCCGCCGCCGCCGTCGCGGCCTACTACGTCGCGCTCGCGCTGCCGCTGAGCGACCGCCAACCCGTCTTCGCCTCGATCGCCGCCGTGATCTGCCTGGGCGCGACCTACAGCCGTCGCGGGCGCCGCTCGGTCGAGCTCATCGGCGGCGTCGTGCTCGGCCTCACCATCGCCGACCTCCTGCTCGCGGTGATCGGCACGGGGCCCCTGCAGATTGGGCTCATGGTCGTGCTCGCCATGGGCACCGCCGTGATCCTGGGCGGCGGCGAGCTGTTCGTCAGCGAGGCGGCGATCTCGGCCCTGCTGCTGGCGTCGCTGCACTCCACCGGCGCCTCGTTCTCGCCCGACCGCCTCATCGAGGGGCTCACCGGCGGTGCGGTGGCGCTCGTCGTCGGCTCGTTCGTGCTCCCGCCCGACCCGGCGCTGATCGTGGCCCGCGCCGCGCAGCGCGTGTTCGGGAACCTCGGCTGGACGCTCGAGGAGCTCGCCGGCGCGCTCGCCGATGGCGACCAGACCCGCGCCGCGGCCGTGCTGCAGACGGCGCGCGCCACCGACGCGCACGTCGCCGGCCTACAGGACACCGTCCTCACCGCTCGCGAGACCGCCCGCCTGGCTCCGCCGCGGCGCTCGGCGCGCGACGTCGTCGAGCGCTACGCGCGCACGGTGCCGCACGTCGACCACGCCGTGCGCAACGCGCGGGTGCTCGCGCGCCACGGCCTGCGCTACTCGCGCACCAACCTTCCGGCGCCCGAGGGCCTGGTCGACTCCGTGCGCGACCTCGCGCAGGCGGTCTGGGCGCTGGCCGCCGCCTACGAGGACCCCGAGCGCGGCATCGAGGCCCGCGGCCTGGCGCTGCAGGCGGCCGGCCGCGCCCGCGAGGCCTTCGAGGGCGAGCCCGACCTCG
>JAXDHQ010000195.1:0-30864 GCA_034664395.1 Solirubrobacteraceae bacterium
CGAGCACGTCCGCGAGAACCTGGAGCAGGCCCCGTGAGTGACGCCGACACCTTCGACTACGTCGTCGTCGGCGGTGGGTCGTCGGGTTGCGCGCTGGCGGCGCGGCTGTCGGAGGACCCGGCCGTCACCGTCTGCCTGCTGGAGGCCGGCCCGTCCGATGTGGATGACCCCGCGATCCTGCGGCTCGAGGACTGGATGGGCCTGCTCGACTCCGGCTATGACTGGGACTACCTCGTCGAGCCCCAGGAGCACGGCAACTCCTTCCTCCGCCACGCCCGCGCCAAGGTGCTGGGCGGCTGCTCGTCGCACAACTCGTGCATCGCGTTCTGGACGCCGCGCGAGGACCTCGACGAGTGGGCGGCGCAGGGCTGCACCGGCTGGAGCGCGGAGGAGTGCTGGCCGCTCATCAAGCGCCTGGAGACCAACGACGCGCCCGGCGACCACCACGGGCGCAGCGGCCCGGTGAACATCCGCACTGTCCCGCCCGAGGACCCGTGCGGGGTGGCGGTCCTCGAGGCCGCCGCCCAGGCCGGGCTGCCGACGTCGCGGTTCAACGCCGGTCACACGGTCACGAACGGCGCCGGCTGGTTCCAGATCAACTCGGCGGCGGACAACACGCGGATGTCGTCCTCGCACGCCTACCTGCACCCGATCATCGGCCACCGGCCGAACCTCGTCATCCGCGACCACGCCTGGGCCAGCCGGATCGTGCTCGACGACCAGCGCCGGGCGACCGGCGTCGACTACCTCACGCCCGACCTGCTCACCCATGCGGTCGCGAGCGCGCGCCGCGAGGTCATCGTCAGCGCCGGCTCGATCGACACGCCCAAGCTGCTCATGCTCTCGGGCGTCGGTCCGGGCGACCACCTGCGCGAGCTCGGCGTCGACGTCGCGGTCGACTCGCCCGGCGTCGGCGCGAACCTCGACGACCACGTCGAGGGCATCGTGCAGTGGGACGCGGCGCAGCCGATGATCCGCACCTCGACGCAGTGGTGGGAGATCGGGCTCTTCTCGACCTCCGAGCCCGGCCTCGACCGGCCCGACCTCATGATGCACTACGGCTCGGTGCCGTTCGACATGAACACCGCGCGCTGGGGCTACCCGACGACCGAGAACGGCTTCTGCCTGACGCCCAACGTCTGCCGCGGGCGCTCGCGCGGCACCGTGCGCCTGCGCTCGCGCGACTTCCGCGACCGCGCGCGCGTCGACCCGCGCTACTTCACCGACCCGGAGGGCCACGACGAGCGGGTCATGCTCTACGGCGTCCGGCTGGCGCGGCGGATCGCCTCCCAGCCGGCGATGCGCGACTGGGCCGCGCGCGAGCTCGCGCCCGGGCCCGACGCCGTGACCGACGACGAGCTCGTCGACTACGTCCACAAGACGCACAACACCGTCTACCACCCGGCGTGCACCGCGCACATGGGGCCGGACTCCGACCCCGAGGCGGTCGTCGACCCGCGCCTGCGCGTCCGTGGCGTCCAGGGGCTGCGGGTGGCCGACGGATCGATCATGCCGTTCCTGCCGGCGATCAACCCGTGCATAACGACGATGATGATCGGCGAGAAGTGCGCGGACATGGTCATCGAGGACGCGGGGCGGACGGCTCCGGCGAGCGCGGCCCTGGCCGGGGGTTGACCGACCCGACCGCTCACGAGGTCGCCGACTTCCTGCGGGTCCACCCGCCCTTCGACGCGCTGGACGACGCCGACGTGCAGCGCGTCGCGGCAGCGACCGAGGTCGAGCAGCACGCCGCCGGCACGACGATCTTCTCCCAGGGCGCCGAGCCCGTCGGGCATCTGCGCGTGGTCCGCAGCGGCGCGGTCGAGCTCGTCCTCGACGGGCGCGTGCTCGACCTGCTCGGCGTCGGCGAGCTCTTCGGCCAGGCGTCGATGCTGTCGGGGCTGCCCACCGGCTTCACCGCCCGCGCCCAGGAGGACACCGTCTGCTACCGGATACCGGCCGAGGTGGCGCGCGGGCCGCTCGGACGGCCGCAGGCGCTCGAGTTCCTCACCCGCTCGCTGCTCGATCGCAATCGCCTGGGGCGCGTCGCGGGCGAGCACGCCACCGCGCCCGCCGACCAGCCGGTCGCGTCGCTGATCCGGAGGCCGCTGGTCGTCTGCCCGCCGGACACGACGATCCGGGAGGCGGCGCGGCGGATGACCGAGAGCGGCGCGACCTGCGCCGTTGTCGACCTGGGCGACGGGCTCGGGATCCTCACCGACCGCGACCTGCGCAGCCGCGTCCTCGCCGGCGGCCTCCCCTACGACGCGCCGGTCTCCGAGGCGATGACCGCGCCGGCCTACACGGTGGCGGCCGACCGCCTGGGCGGCCAGGTGCTGCTCGACATGCTCGACCGCGGCATCCGCCACTTCCCGGTCGTCTCGTCGACCGGCCGGGTGCTCGGCGTCGTCGAGGACGCCGACCTCGTCGCGGTCGAGACCCGGACCTCGTTCCACCTGCGGGCCGCGATCGCGTCGGCGACCAGCAGCGAGGAGCTCGTCGCCGTGACGGCGGACGTCCGCCCGACGATCGTCGCGCTGCACCGCGCCCGCATGAACCCGCTGCACGTCGCGGCCATCCACTCGGTCGTCCTCGACGCCCTGGTCCGGCGCCTGATCGAGCTCGCGACGGCCGACGCGGGCGAGGGCCCGGCGCCCTTCGCGTGGCTGGCGCTGGGCAGCCTCGCGCGCCGCGAGACGCTCCCGGGCTCCGACGTCGACAGCGCCGTGGCGTGGCGCGGCGGCGACGACGACGGAGCGATCGCCGAGCACGCGCTGCGGATCGCGCGTCGCGTCGACGACGGCCTGGCCGCCTGCGGCTTCCGGCCGGACGCGAGGGGCACGACGGCGGCGCATCCGCTGCTCGTGCGCTCGCTGGAGTCCTGGCGCCGAGCGGCGCGGAGCTGGCTCGAGGACCCCACCCAGGACCAGGCGCTGATCCTGGTCTCGGTCGTGGTCGACAGCCGGGCGGTGTGGGGCATCCGCACCGGCGTCTCGGTCGCCGACGCCTTCCGCGCGGCGCGCGAGCACCCCGCGCTCCTACGCCAGCTCGCGCGCTTCTCGCTCTCCTACCGGCCGCCGACCGGCTTCCTGCGCGGCCTCGTGGTCGAGCACTCCGGCGAGCATCGGGGCCGGCTCGACCTCAAGCACGACGGCCTGGTCCCGATCGTCGACCTCGCCCGGTGGGCGGGCATGACCGCCGGCGTCACCAGCGCCTCGACGCCCGAGCGCCTGCGCGCCGCCGTCTCCGCCGGCACCCTCTCGGCCGCTGACGGCCGCACGCTCGCCGACGCGTTCGACCTCGTCATGGGGTTGCGCCTCGAGCACCAGGTGCAGCGGATCGAGGCCGGCGCCGAGCCCGACGACCACATCGACCCGACGGCGTTGAGCCCGCTGGCCCGCAGCTACCTCAAGGAGGCGTTCCGCGCGGTCGCCTCGGTGCAGAAGCGGGTCTCGGCGGAGCTGAGCGCGGGGGTCCGATGAGGGCGGACGGCGTTGCCGGCGCCTCCGGCAACTGATATATCAGCGGACGGGTCTTCCCGATCGAAGCGAGGTGGTCGTGAGCCGGCTTCCGGAGTCTGCACGCGCGGTGATCGTCGGCGGCGGCGTCGCCGGAGCGAGCGTCGCCTACCACCTCGCCCGCGAGGGCTGGACCGACCTGGTGCTCGTCGACCAGGGGCCGCTGTGGGAGACCGGAGGCTCGACCTCGCACGCCCCGGGGCTCGTCTTCGGACTCAACGCGTCGCCGACGATGACGCGCCTGGCGCAGGAGACGATCGCGCTGTTCGAGGCGCTCGAGCTCGACGGCGAGCCGTGCTTCCACGCCGTCGGCGGCCTCGAGGTCGCGACGACCCCCGAGCGCTGGGCCGAGCTCGATCGCCGCTACGGGCGCGCGCGCTCGTTCGGCGTGCCCGCCGAGCTGCTCGACCCCGCCGCGGTGCGCGAGCTCGTGCCGCTGCTCGCGCCCGACACGGTCCTGGGCGCGCTGCACACGCCGACCGACGGCATCGCCAAGGCGGTCCGCGCGGCGGCGGCGATGGCCCGCGGGGCCGGCGACGCGCTGCGCGCCGTCGGCGACTGCGCGGTCACCGGGTTCGAGCGGGACGGCGGGCGCGTCCGCGCCGTCAACACGACGCTCGGCACCGTCCGCGCCGACACGGTCGTGCTCGCCGGCGGCATCTGGGGGCCGAGGCTGGCGGCGCTGGCGGGCGTGCGCGCGGCGCTCGTGCCGGTCGAGCACCAGTACGCGCTGACCGCGCCGCTGCCCGAGCTCGCCGGCCAGACCGGCGAGGTCGTCCACCCCATCCTGCGCCACCAGGACCACGCGATGTACTTCCGCCAGCAGGGCGAGGCGTACGGGATCGGCAACTACCGCCACGAGCCGCGGCTGGTCGAGCCCGAGGCGATCGTGCGCGGCGACGACGGCGAGCAGCCCTCGATCCTCCCGTTCACCGAGCACGACTTCGACGCCGCGCGCGCCGAGACCGCGCGGATGCTGCCGGCGGTGGGCCGCGCGCCGATCGTGCGCGCGTTCAACGGCCTGATGTCGTTCACGCCGGACGGCTTCCCGCTGCTCGGCGAGACCGCCGCCGTGCGGGGGCTGTGGCTGGCGCAGGCGATCTGGGTCACGCACGCGGGCGGGTGCGGCCGGGTGCTGGCCGAGCTCATGACCCGTGGCGACGTGCTCCTGGACCTGCACGAGTGCGACCCGCGCCGCTTCGACGCCCACGGGCTCAGCCGTGCGTACGCCCGCGCCCGCGGCGCGCAGCAGTACCGCGAGGTCTACGACGTCATCCACCCGCGCCAGCAGAGCGAGCAGGTGCGCGGCCTGCGGCGGACGCCGTTCTACGACCGCGAGGCCGCGCTCGGCGCCGCGTTCTTCGAGAGCGCCGGCTGGGAGCGTCCGCAGTGGTTCGAGGCCAACGCCGCGCTCCCCGGCTCCGACGGATCGGCCCCGCGCTCGGACTGGTCGGCGCGTCAGTGGTCGCCGATCGTCGCCGGCGAGCACGTCGCCTGCCGCGAGCGCGCCGGCCTCTTCGACCTCTCCCCCTTCACCAAGATCGAGGTCAGCGGCCCGGGCGCGCTGGCCTACCTGCAGCACCTCGCCGCCAACGACGTCGATCGGCCCGTCGGCACGATCGTCTACACGGCGATGCTCGCGCCGCGCGGCGGCATCATGTGCGACCTCACGGTCAGCCGCATCGACGACGAGCGCTTCTGGGTCGTCACCGGCGGCGCCGTCGGCCGCCACGACCTCGCCTGGCTGTCGCACAACCTGCCGGCCGACGGCTCGGTCCACATCGCCGAGCTGACCTCGGGCCTGTGCTGCCTGGGCCTGTGGGGCCCGCGCGCCCGCGACGTGCTCGCGTCGGTCACCGAGGACGACGTCTCCAACGAGGCGTTCCCGTACATGACCGTGCGCGACCTCCACGTCGGCCCGGTCCCCGTGCGGGCGCTGCGGATCTCCTACGTCGGCGAGCTGGGCTGGGAGATCTACGCCCCGACCGAGTTCGCCGCCACGCTCTGGGAGACGTTGTGGAACGCCGGCGAGGCCCACGGCATGGCCGCCTGCGGAGGCGCCGCCTACGACTCGCTGCGCCTGGAGAAGGGCTACCGCCTCTGGGGCCAGGACATCGACGAGGAGCACGACCCCTACGAGGCCGGCCTCGGCTGGGCGGTCAAGCTCGCCAAGGGACCGTTCGTGGGCTCCGAGGCGGCGGCCCGCATCAAGGCCGAGGGCGTCGCGCGCCGCCTGCGCTGCCTGGTCGCCGACGACCCGTCGATCGTCCTGCTCGGCAAGGAGCCGATCCTCGACGGCGACGAGGTCGTGGGCTGGGTCACGAGCGCGGGCTACGGCGCGAGCGTCGGCGAGAGCATCCTCTACGCGTACCTGCCGGTCGATCGCGCCGAGGTGGGCACGACGCTGTCGGTCTACGCGGACGGCGCCGCGCACCCGGTGAGCGTCGTGAGCGAGCCCCGGTTCGACCCCGACAACGCGAGGCTGCGCGACGTCGCCGCGGCGCCCGTTGCGGGGTAGCGCCGAGGCGCCGTGAGGCCGGGTGCAGGACCGGCCGGTAGCGTGGCGCGCATGCATGAGGCCACGATCGAGGACACCGAGCACGGGCGCCTGCCCGCCGACGACGGCTGGTTCATCCTCAACGTCGCGGAGATCGGCTGGGAGACCGTGCCCGGCGGCGGCACGTGGTGCACCTTCGAGGCGCCCGACGCGCGCTCGCCGCTGCTCGGCATCGGCGTGCACGTGCTCCAGCCCGGCGAGACGCCGGGCTTCTACCACGCGGAGAGCAACCAGGAGGGCTTCCTGGTGCTGTCGGGCGAGTGCGTGGCGATCGTCGAGGGCCAGGAGCGGCGCATGGGCCCGTGGGACTACCTGCACTGCCCTCCCGGGACGGCGCACATCACCATCGGCGCGGGGGACGGGCCGTGCGCCATCCTGATGGTGGGCACGCGTGACCCGGACCGCACGCTGCACTACCTCGTTGAGCCCGCGGCGGCGCGACACGGCGCGGCGGTCGCCGTGGCCACCGATTCGCCCCGGGAGGCCTACGCGGAACGACCGCCGATCGCGCCGGCGCGCTCGCCCTGGCCGCTGGGCTGAGGAGGATCCGACCGTGAGGCACGATCGCCACTACACGCTCGAGGAGGCGCGCGCGCAGCTCCCGTGGGTGGCCGAGCGGCTGGTCGCGATGCGCGGGGCCCGCGAGCGCCTCACCGATACCGAGGCCCGCCGGGCGCTGGCGAGCGGCTCTCCGACCAACGGCGGCGGGAGCCCCGGCAAGCAGGTCGGCGAGGCGTTCCTCGAGCTCCAGGCGACCATGGCGGACCTCGACGAGCGCGAGATCGTCCTGCGCGACCTCGACCGCGGCCTGATCGACTTCCCCGCGATCCGCGACGGGCAGGAGGTCTACCTGTGCTGGGTCGACGGCGAGCCCGACATCGGCTTCTGGCACGAGCTCGACGCGGGCTACGCCGGCCGCCGGGAGCTGTAGCTCAGCCCTCGCGGGCCGGATCCTCGCGCTCGAGCACGTCGAAGGACCAGATCTCGCTCGCCGTGCCGATCGGTCCGCCCTCGCGGTGCTGCGCGTGACCCGCCGCGAAGTCCGGGCTCGAGACCCAGGCCTGGAAGTCCTCCTCCGAGCGCCAGCGGGTGAGGACGAGGCAGACCTCGCGATCGTCGTTGGGCCGCAGCAGCTCGAAGGCCTCGAACCCGGGCGCGCTGGACACCCTGCCCGCCCGCGAGGCGAAGCGCTGCTCGAACTCCGCGAAGCGCTCGCGCGGGACGGTGATGGCGTTGACCTTGACGATGCTCACGGCGACGATCGTACGGGAGCGCTCAACGTCCCAGGACGCTCACGAACCGACGAGCCCGGCCCGGCACGTCGCCGATCAGCCGGCGCACCTCCGAGAGCCCGGCTCGCAGCTCCGCGTCGCCGACCTCGACCGGCATCATCGAGTCCTGCAGGGTCGCGATCCTGCGGTCGGCCTCCCCCACCGCCTCCACCGCCCGCTCGACGAAGCCCTTCACGCCGGCCGACGGGAGCCCCGGAGACGCCGACTCGAACGTTCGGGTCGGAAGGCCGTGGCGCTCGGCGAACTCGGCATGGGTGCGCTTGGCCCGGCCGTAGGCGAGCTGCACGGGCCGGAACAGCTCCTCCTCGAGCTTCTCGGCGTTGTACTCGTCGAGCTGCTCGAAGGCGTCGCCCAGGGCCGCGAGCGCCAGACCGATCGCGTCGATCGCCTGCGCGACGTCGTCGAGGAGCTGCCGCCTGGCCTCGGATGCGCTGTACGCCATCGCCTGCCAGCGTAGTGCCCGGGCCGTCGGGGCACCCGTAGGGACGGCGAGGCATGGGAGGAACCCGGAGATGAGCCGTCCGATCGTGGTCCTCGACCAGGGGCGCTCCATCTCCTTCTCGTTCGACGACATGCTCGCGTACCACGGGCACGGCTCGCCCGGCGGAGTCGCCCACGCGTTCAAGGTGCTGGAGCGCGCCCTGCCCTTGCTCGGACCGGACGGCCCGCCCGAGCGACGTGAGATCACCGTCGAGACGGCCTTCGGAGGGCCGGGCGCACGAGACGTCTTCGAGCTCGTCACCCGCGCGGTCACCGAGGAGCGCTACGTCGTCGACCCCTCGCTCGAGCGCCCCGAGCGCGGCCGGACGCTCGAGCGGTTCGTCTTCCGTCTGAGCTACCGAGGCCGGTCGACCACCCTCATCCTCCGCGAGGGATACGTGACCGACGAGTTCGTCGAGCTGGCGCGGCGCGAGACGCGCACCGCGGCACAGGAGGCGCGCCTCACCGTCCTGAAGCGCGAGATGGCCGATCGCGTGATGTCGCGGCCGGCTGTCGAGGTGTATGACGCGACGAATGCGCGGTCATGAATCGCCGAGCATCAGAACAGCTCCCTCCACGTGAACGCCGGCGCGTAGCCGAGCACTCGCCGGGCCTTTGCGATGTCGAGCAGCGTGTCGGTGCCGGTCACGCCGTCGGCGACCGGCACGCCGGGATAGACCTCGGCCATCAGCTCCCGGCTCGGCCGCCGCATGACCGTGTCGGCGGCCGCGATGATGAAGCTGTCGGCGCCCGCGACGTCGGCCTCCAGCCCGAGCCGCACGGCTTGGGCGACATGGCTCTCGTCGACGTAGCCCCAGAGGTTCCACTTGCGGGCGTGGGGGTCGTCCCAGAAGGTCGGGAACCGCCGGTAGTCGTCGCGCACCATGACGTTCGACAGCCGCAGGCCGACGATGCGGATGCCCGTCCAGCGGCTGAACTGGCGCGCCATCTCCTCGCCCAACACCTTCGACAGGGCATAGCTGGACTCCGGATACATGTGCGCCTCGTCGACCGGCGCGTAGTCCGGCGGACGGTCGAACGGCAACCCCAGCGTCGTCTCGCTCGACGCCCATACGACGCGCTTCAGGCCGAGGCGCGCGGCGGCGGCGAACACCGTGTGGGTGCTGGTGACGTTGGTGCGAAAGACCTGGTCGGGCGTGGCGTGCACCGGCGAGGGGATCGCCGCGAAGTGCACGACCGCCTCGATCCCGGGCATCCGCTCACCGCCGCTGAGCGCCTCCAGCGTCTGCCCGAAGTCGGTCAGATCCGTGGGCAGGAACGGCGCCGGCGTGTCGGGCGAGTACGACTCCGCCGACGGCACGCGATCGACGTTCAGGACCTCGTGCCCGTGTTCGAGCAGGTCGCGGACGACCGCGCTCCCGGCCTTTCCACTCCCGCCCGTGACGGCGATCTTCGCCATGCTGGCTCCTTCCCTATGCCTTCGACCCCAGGGCCCGCCGCAGCGCCGCGGCATCGATTCCCTCGATCTCGACCACCTTGTCGCGCGAGCGCGCGCCGCGCACGATCGCGACCTTCGACGCAGCGACGCCCGCGTGGTCGGCGATCAACCGACACAGGGCGCGATTCGCACGCCCGTCGACCGGCGGCGCGGACACCCGCGCGACCAGCACGCCGTCGCGCATGCCGACGAGCTCGTCCCGACGGCCGCGCGGCTGCAGGCGCACCGTGATCTGCGCATTCGGCACGCACGCATCATCGCGCCTGCACGGCAGACGACGGCATGGACAATGATGCGCGCGGTGCGAGACGATGCCACCGGCACGCGACGGGGTTTGCCCGAGCGTCCGTCGACGTGATGAGCCAGGAGCCTGACAAGGAGCTTCGGAGGTTGCACTCCGAAGTCGACGCCCGAGAGCGCGCCATCCGCGACATGGGTCAGCGGGAGCACCGCCAGGACGACCTGATCGCGCGCCTTCGCCACGAAGCTGAAGTGCGCGACGAGGAGCTCGCGGCGCTGCGTGAGCGTCTCGACGCCGCCGAGCACGAGCTGGAGGATCTGCGCGCGATCCGGGACGCGCTCACGCCGCCCGAGTTGCCCCAGCGCCCCGGCCTGGAGCTGGCCGCCGTCTTCGTGCCCGCCGCCGAGCAGGTCAGCGGCGACTTCTACCTGGTCGCCGAAGGGCCGCAGGATTCGACCCTGTTGGTCATCGGCGACGTCGTCGGGCACGGCCTGCGGGCCGGGCGGCGTGCAGCGTTCGTCCGCACGGCGTTCGCCGCGACCGCCCCCTACTCCGACGATCCCCGCCGGCTGCTGAGCTGGGCGAACACCGCCCTGGTCGAGCGGGCCGGTACCAGCAGCGACTTCGTCACCGCCGCGTGCATGACCTATCTCCCGAACGAGCAGCTCCTGCGCTGGGCCTACGCCGGCCATCCACCGGCCCTGTGGATGGCCGACGGCCGCGAGCTCGTGGCGCCCAGCCACGGACTCCCGCTCGGGCTTGGACAGGACCCCGAGTACGTCGAGGGCTCGCTTCGATCCGCAGAACCCGGGGGCGTCCTGCTCTATACCGACGGGCTCACCGAGGCGAGACGCGATGGGCGGTTGTTCGGGCTGGACGGCGTGAGCGCCGTGCTGAGCGAGCTGCAGAATCCCTCTCCGAGCGAGGCCCTCGCCCTCCTGCGGGAACGCGTCGCCGAGTTCGCCGACCACCTCCTGACCGACGATCTCTGCATGCTCGCCGCCTGCCTCGACTAGCTCCGTGGGGGACCGCACGCCGCGGCGTGGATCTCGCTGGTCAGCGTGGCGATCTGCTGGGTGAGCGCGGTGTTGACCTGCAGGAGCTCTCGCAACACGCCGCTCTGCTGCTCGACGTGAGCGCGCTGCGCATCGGCGACCCGGGTGGCCTCGTCGGCCGCGGCCTTGTCGCGGTCGGCCTGCCGGGTCTGGGCGAGCAGGATGAGCGGCGCGGCGTACGCGGCCTGGGTCGAGAACGCGAGATTGAGCAGGATGAACGGATAGGGATCCCAGCGCAGGCTGATCGCTATCGCGTTCAGCGCGATCCAGATGGCGACGAGGACGGTCTGGCCGACGATGAACTTCGGCGTGCCGAAGAACCGGGCGAACCGCTCCGCGGCCTTGCCGAAGCGGTCGGTGCCGAAAGGGCTGTGCAGATGGTTGGGCATGCGACGACCTCCTGGTGGCGGAGAGCGCATCCTGGCTGACCACGATGTCGCCCGTCGCGGTGACGGCTTTGGACGCCGGCGTCCCGCGGTGGAAGAATCGCCTCCAACGGCCACAAGCGAGTCCGCATGGAATCTTCGAGCCCGGCGCACGTCCTGGTCGTCGCACACAGGACCGCCACCACACCGAAGCTCCTCGCCGCGATCAAGGAGCGAGCGTCGCGCGGCCCGTGCTGGTTCCACCTCCTCGTTCCCAACCCGGTCCCGGCCGACTGGCACCCGGCGCACGCGGAGCGTCGTCGGAAGACGACCGAGGGCGAGCGGGTCCTCGCGCTCGCGCTGCCGCTGATCGAGGAAGCGGCCCGAAGGCCGACCGACGGCTCGGTGTCGACCCGCCACGACCCGATGGACGCCATCGAGGAGGCCCTGCACGACGATCAGTTCGACGAGATCATCCTCTCGACGCTGCCCCACGGCGTGTCGCGGTGGCTGCACCTCGACCTGCCCCACCGGGTCGCGCACCTCGGCCTGCCCGTCACGACCGTCATCGCGGAAGGCCGCGAGACGCCGGACGGCGCCCGGTCAGCGTCCCGCCTGACGCCCTGACGAGCCGGGGCGATCGCGCTCGCCGGGCTCGGCGCCCGGGAGCGCGGACGGCATGCCGCACCACCGGCGACCGAGCAGCAGCTCGCGGAGGCCGTCGTCCCTCCACCAGCGCGAGCGGCTCAGGAGCTCCGCCGCCTCGCGTCGCAACGCGGCCGTGTCCTCGACCGGGTGCGCGATCGGCGCGAGCGGGTCCATCCGTGGTCGGCTTGGCGCGTGAGTCATTTGCCCTATTGGTTGGTAGGGCGCTGCGGCTGCCTTTCAAGCAGATGGCGCGGTTGCCCCGCAACGCGTTTCCCGCTCGTACCGCAAAGGCGGTACGGTCGATGGCGTTGCGCACGCGATGCCGCGGTCGGCGGACGCCTGAGGATCGAGCCCGCAGGTCGCGCGGGCGGGGGCACCTTGCGCCGATGGGCCGGTCGTGACCTCGCTGGGCCCGCCCGAGGTCACGGGCACGGGGCTCGACGAGGTGCTTCGCCAGATGCCTGCCGCGGTCGTGGTCGTGGACGCTCGCTCGCGCCGGATCGTCTACTCGAACGCGCGCGCGCGTTCGATGGTGGAGGAGCAGCTCGGGCGGTCGGTGCCGCCGGACCTCACGGAGGACTGGGACATCTTCCACCCGGACGGACGGCCCTATCGCACCGAGGAGTGGCCGCTGATCCGCTCGATCACCGCCGGCGAGGACGTCGTCGACGAGGAGTACTTCAACGTCCGGCCCGACGGAACTCGCCTGATCGTGCGTTGCAGCGCCTCGCCCGTCTACGGCGAGGACGGCGGGATCGTCGCGGGCGTGCTGGTCATGGCCGACGTCACGAAGGAGAAGCACGCCGAGGAGCAGTTCGCCTACCACGCGCTCCTGGCCGATCTCGTGGAGGACGCGGTGGTCGGGACGGACGCCGAGTTTCGCCTCACCGTCTGGAATCGCGGGGCCGAACGGCTCTACGGGTACGCCGCGGACGAGGTGCTCGGTCGCGATGCTCGCGACGTCGCGAGCTACGCGGGCGACCCGTCCCGGATCGAGCTCGAGAGCGAGCTCGTGGAGACCGAACGGACGCGCACCGAGATCAGCGCACGTCGCAAGGACGGCACGCGGGTCGAGGTGGAGCTGATCGCCGGCGCGGTGCGCGGAGAGCGCGACGAGATCACCGGCTACCTCGGCGTCCACCGCGACGTCACCGACCGCAAGCGCGCGGAGCAGGCGCTCCTGTCGGCCTACGTCCGCGACATCAGCGAGCGCAGGCGAGCCGCCGAGGACCAGGAGCGATCGGCTCGTCGGCAGGCCGTGACCGCCGAGCTCGGGCTGCGCGCCCTGGCGAGCGACGACCTCCAATCGCTCATGGAAGAGGCGGCGAGCGTGTGCGCGGGCACGCTGGACGTGGAGCGCGTGGAGGTCCACGAGCTGATCGGGGGCGGCCGCGAGCTGCTGCTACGTGCGGGGGTCGGCTGGATCGACGGCGCGGCCGGCAGCGTGACGGTCGTGGAGGGCGACGCCGTCTCGTCGCTGCTGGGCGCGTACGGTGCGGCGGGGGCCGTGGGCGTCCTCATCGAGGGCAGGGACGCGCCGTTCGGCGTCCTGGGAGCGTTCGCCCAACGGCCCCGCTCCTTCTCCCCCATGGACGTCGACTTCGTGCAGGCCATCGCCAACGTGCTCGCCGCCGCGGTCGAGCGCGCGAAGGCGGCGGAGCGGCTCATCGACGTCAGGGAGGTCGAGCGCCGCCGGATCGCTCGCGATCTCCACGACGAAGCCCTCCAACGGGTCAGCGAGACCCTGGCGCGAGCGGGCACGGCGGGCGCGGCTGACGACGGGCTCGCCGAGCTGGTCCCGGCGCTCAAGCGCATCGGATTGCAGCTCCGCGGGGCGATCTACGACCTCCGCCTCGGCGGCGAGGAGAACCGTCCTTTCCCCGAGCTCCTGGAGGGGCTCATCGAGGTGCAGCGGGCGCTGGCGGACGGCTGCGAGATCGACCTGAACATCGGCGATGGCGTGCCGGCGGGATCGCTCGGCAGGCGCGGGACCGAGGTCCTGCGCATCGTCGGCGAGGCGGTCATCAACGCCCGACGGCATGCGGACGCCCGCCACGTCCGGGTCGACGTCTCGGGCTCGGCGCGGGGACTCGGCGTCGAGGTCTCCGATGACGGGCGCGGGTTCGATGCGCGGATACGTCCCGACGGCCCCGGTGGGACCGGCCTCGACGGGATGCGCGAGCGCGCCGCGCTCCTCGACGGCGACCTGCGCATCACGAGCCGGCCGGGCGCGGGCACCAGGATCCGCCTCGAGCTTCGCCTTGCGGGCGCGCGGGAGGACGCCGAGCCCGAGGTCCGCATCCTGCTGGTCGAGGACCACGCGGCCGTGCGCGAGGCCATCGCGGCGATGTTCGAGCGGGAGGCCGACTTCACCGTGGTCGGGCAGGCGGCATCCTTGGCCGAGGCCCGCGAGCTGCTCCACGACGTGGACGTCGCGGTGCTCGACCTGGGGCTCCCGGACGGGGATGGCACCGAGCTGATCGAGGAGCTCCGGGAGGCCAGCCCGCACGCCCAGGCGCTCGTGCTCAGCGCCAGCCTCGACCGCGCGCAGACCGCCCGGGCGATCGAGAGCGGGGCCGCCGCGACGCTCGACAAGACCGCTCACGTCGACGAGATCGTCGATGCCGTCCGGCGACTGCGAGCCGGCGAGACGCTGCTCGCCATGGACGAGGTGGTCGAGCTGGTCCGCTTCGCCGGACGCCAGCGCGAGCAGGAGCGCCCGGACCGCGAGGCGATCGACCGCCTCACCCCGCGCGAGCGCGAGGTCCTGCAGGCGCTCGGCGACGGCCTCGACAGCCAGGCGATCGCCCGGCGGCTCGGCATCAGCACCCGCACCCAGCGCAACCACGTCGCGAGCATCCTCGCCAAGCTGGGAGTCCACTCCCAGCTCCAAGCCGTCCTCTTCGCGCTGCGCTACGGCGTCATCGAGGTGCGGTGACGGGTCAGGCGAAGCGCCGGACGAAGGCGAGCGCCGTGTCGGCGACCTCGCGCCAGCCGCTGTCGATCACGAGCGCGTGCCCGCGACCAGGGATCTCGACGATCTCCGTCACCGCGTCGTTGCGCTTCTGCTTCTTGTAAGAGGCGTTGGCGATCGCCCACGGGACCGTGTTGTCCTTCTCGCCGGAGATGATCAGGAGCGGTCCGCGGTCGGGGTTCCTGCTGTCCACCTGCGCCTCGCTCCGCGGGTTGAGGTTCGCGGTCGCGGCCTGGAAGAGCGGCGCGCCGGAGGCCGGCACCGCGAAGGTGTCGTAGAGCTCCCTCGCCTCCTCCGCGCTGACGGCGTTGGCGAAGGCGAAGCGGAACTGCTCGTAGGTGAGCGGGACGGCGCGGTTGCGGTTGGCCGGGTTGGCGAGGACCGGCGAGGCCGCCTTCAGCGCCGAGATCGGCAGCGGAAGGACGCCCCGGAAGGGCGCGGGGTCGATCGCCACCGACGCCGCGGCGAGGCCACGGCCGGCGACGATCTGGGTCAGCAGCCCGCCGAAGGAGTGCCCGATCACGGCCGGCTTCCTCGCCAGCCTGGCGATCACCTCGTGGACGTGGTCGGCGACCTGCTTGACGGTCTTGTGCGCGAAGACGTCGGGGTTCGCGTTGGCCTCCTCCACGGTGGCTGGATCGTCCGGCCACCCCGGGGCCACGGCCGTGTAGCCGGCCTCCTCGAAGACCGTCGTCCACCGGTCCCAGCTACTCGGTAGCAGCCAGAGGCCGTGGATGAACACGACCGGCGTGGGCCCCGTCGCGTTGGCACGTTCGATCTGCTCGGCTTCGTGCTCGGTGATCGTCGCCGTGCCGCTCGGCGGGCTCTGCGAGGGGGACATGGCCATGGTGCTCCAACTCCTGACGCGTGCGTCGTGGCGAAGCGAGAGCCGATCGTACACCCAGGTGTCAGAGCGTCTGAGGCGCCGCGCGCGACCGGCCGGCTCGTACAGGCGCCATCGTGGCGCCGCGCTGGGAGCATGTGCCGATGCGACGCGTCATCGGGCTCTGCGTCGTGCTCGCCGGGGCCTCGCTCGTGGTGTCGGCGACGCCCAGCTTCGATGCCTGGGGATGGGTCCTCTGGGGCCGCGAGCTCGCCGGCCACGGTACGTTCAGCACCGCGGACTACCCGTCGTGGAAGCCGCTGCCGGCGCTCGTGACCACCGTCCTGGCGACGCTCGCTCCCGGCCGAGAGCCGGCGCTGTGGCTGGTCACGGCCCGGGCCGGTGGTCTCGTGGCGCTCGTGCTCGCCGGGCGCCTCGCCGCCCGCTTCGGCGGCCCGATCGCCGGCGTCGTCGCCGCTGCCGGGCTGGCCGCCGCGCCGGAGTGGTGGTCGATGCTGGGTGCAGGGTCCTCCGAGCCGCTGCTCGTGGCGCTGGTGCTCGGCGCGCTCCTGTTGCACCTCGAGGGGCGCACGGGGCTGGCGCTGAGCCTCGGCGTGATGGCGGCGCTGCTGCGCCCGGAGACGTGGCCGTTCCTGATCGCCTTCGCGCTCTGGACGAGCCGCGGCGCGGGCGCCGGCCGCCGCGCCGTCACCCTCGGCGCCCTGGCGGTCGTGCCGGTGCTGTGGTTCGGCGGCGACTGGCTGGGGTCGGGCAGCCCCTGGACCGGCGGTCGGCTCGCACGCGTCTCGCAGGAGGCGCAGGCGCTCGGGGCCGGCACGCTGCGACCCGCCGCCGCGCTCCTGGTCATGGGCCGCGGCGTGGGCCTCGTCGCTCCGCCGCTGCTGGTCGGTGTCCTGGCCGCCGTCGCCGGGCCGGACGACCCGCGGCGGCGCGCGCTGCGGGCCCTGGCCGCCGGCGCGCTCGCCCTGATCGCGCTCGTCGCCGGCGAGGCCGCGCTCGGCTATGCGGGCCTGGGCCGCTTCGCGCTGCCGGCGGGCGCGCTGCTGTGCGCGGTCGGCGCCGTCGGCCTCACCGAGCTCGTGCGGCGGATCGGACACGCCGCGGCCAGGCGGTCGGTGGTGGCCGCGGCCGTCGTCGTGGCCGGGGCGGCCGGGATCCCCGCTGCCGTCGCGGCAGCCGACGACCTGCGCGCCGCCGAGGCCAGCGGCGATCTGGCGGCCGAGACCCGGTCGGTCCTGCGCGACCTCCAGGCGTCCGGCGTGCTGGTCGCCTGCCGCCGCCGGCTGGCGGTGGCGCCGCCGTCGCAGCCGGCCGTGGCCGTGGCGCTGGGCCGGCCGGTTCCCGCCGTCGCGGGATTCGCCCGCGCGCGCCTGGTCATCAGCCCGGCGGGAACGGCGCGTTGGCCTGAGGTGCGCCGGTGGCTGCGCCGCCACCCGGCGCGCCGCAGCATCCCCATCGCCGGGGGCCTGCTCGTCTACGACGTCTGCGGACCGGCCCGCCGAGCGCGCGCCGCGGCCGTCGAGGCGCGTCCGGCGCGACTGCTGCTCGGACGCTCGTATGGCGGCCGCCCGATCGTAGCGGTGCGCGCCGGCGACCCGAGCGGCCCGCGCGTGCTCATCGTCGGCGCCATCCACGGCAACGAGGTGGCGGGCATCGCGATCGCCCGCGCGCTGGAGCGCACGCACGCGCATGCTGACGTCTGGATCGTCCCCAACCTCGACCCGGACGGCACCGCAGCCGGCACGCGCCAGAACGGCCGCGGCGTCGATCTCAACGCCAACTGGTCGTCGCAGTGGCACGGCGGCGGGCGCCCCGGAGACGTCTACTACCCGGGCTCGCGCCCGTTCTCCGAACGCGAGACGCGCATCGCGCGCGACCTGATCCTGCGCGTGCGGCCACGCGTGACGCTCTGGTTCCACCAGCACATGGACGTCGTGTGGGCATGGGGACCCAGCAGTGCCGCGGGGCGCCGCTACGCGCGGGCGGTCGGGATGCGCTTCTACCACCACCCCTGGCTCTCGGGGACGGCGGCGAACTGGCAGAACCATCACCTGCCCGACGCCGCATCGTTCACGGTCGAGCTGCCTGCCGGGCGCCTCTCGGCGCCGCAGGTGCGCCGCCACGTCCGCGCGGTGCTGCGTCTCGCGGCCCACGCGTGACGGCCCCGAGCAACCGGCTCGCGGCCGCCGCGCCTAACCTATTCTCGTGTCCCGGGCCCCGAGCCCGCGCTTTTCAGAAGGAGGTTCCGCCATGCGCTTCGGAATCCCGCGGCGCGCCGTCGTGGTGGCGATCGTCATGACCGCGGCGCTCGGCCTGGCTGCGTGCGGCAGCAGCAAGAGCTCCTCGACGAGCTCGACGGCGTCCACGTCGACCGGCGTCGCCGCGAGCGGCGGCACCGACGCCAAGATCGCGGCGGAGGTCCCCAAGGCGATCAGGTCGAAGGGAGCGCTCACGGTCGCGGCCGACGCCACCTATCCCCCGAACGAGTTCATCGCGCCCGATGGGCACACGGTCGTCGGGATGGACGCCGATCTCGCGAAGGCCCTCTCCGCGAAGATGGGTCTCGAGGCCAAGGTGGTCAACGCGACCTTCGACAGCATCATCCCCGGCCTGGCCGCCCGCAAGTACGACCTGGGCATGTCGTCCTTCACCGACACGTAGGAGCGACAGAAGACGGTCGACTTCGTGACGTACTTCTCGGCGGGCACGTCGTTCAACGTCAAGGCGCGCGGCGGCCCCACGATCGCGTCGCTCGCCGACCTGTGCGGCCACAAGGTCGCGGTCGAGAAGGGCACGACGCAGGCCGCCGACGCCACCGCGCAGGGCAAGAAGTGCAAGGCCGCCGGCAAGGCGAGCGTCGACGTGCTCGTGTTCCCCGACCAGAACGGCGCGAACCTCGCGCTGTCGAGCGGCCGGGCCGAGGTGGGCATGGCCGACTCGCCGGTGGCCGCCTACCAGGTCAAGAAGACCAACGGCCAGTTCAAGCTCACCGGCCAGCCGTACGGGACGGCGCCCTACGGCATCGCGATCCCCAAGGGCGACGGGCTGGCCAAGCCCACCCTCGACGCCCTGAAGGCGCTGATGTCCGGCGGGAGCTACAGGGCCATCCTGCAGAGATGGGGCATCGCGAAAGGCGCGATCGCCAACCCCGTGATCAACGGCGCGATCGGCTAGCCGCCCGGGCGCCGTGGCGTCCACCACCGACACCGGCGAGAGCCTGGCGCCGACCGAGCGGCCCGACGACATCAAGGCCGTACCGGTCAGGCGCCCGGGGCGCTGGCTCGCCACGGCGATCGTCCTGGTCGTGGCGGTCACCCTGGCGCACTCCGTGGCGACGAACCCGCGCTTCGGATGGGGGACCGTGGGCCACGACCTGCTCTCGAGTCGGATCCTCGACGGACTGGTCGTGACGCTCGAGCTGACGGTCATCGCCATGGCGATCGGCATCGCCCTCGGGGTCGCGCTCGCGGTGATGCGCCTGTCGCCGAACCCGCTGGTGTCGAGCGCGAGCTGGGCCTACATCTGGTTCTTCCGCGGCACCCCGGTGCTCGTCCAGCTCCTGTTCTGGAGCTTCATCTCCGCCCTGTATCCGCGGATCTCGCTCGGGATCCCGTTCGGCCCGCAGTTCGTGCACGGCAACGCCAACTCGATCATCACGCCGTTCGTCGCGGCGATCCTCGGCCTCGGGCTCAACGAGGCTGCCTACATGGCCGAGATCGTGCGCGCCGGCATCCTCTCCGTCGACGAGGGCCAGACCGAGGCCGCCCACGCGCTGGGCATGACCCGGCTGCTGACGATGCGGCGCATCGTCCTCCCCCAGGCGATGCGCGTGATCATCCCGCCGACCGGCAACGAGACGATCTCCATGCTCAAGACGAGCTCGCTGGTGAGCGTCATCGCCTACAAGGAGCTGCTCTACTCCGTGCAGCTCATCTACGCGGTGAACTACCTGCAGATCCCGCTGCTCCTCGTCGCGAGCATCTGGTACCTCGTCGTCACGACGATCCTCTCGATCGGGCAGTACTACGTCGAGCGGCGCTTCGGACGGGGCTCGTCACGCGAGCCGCCTCCGACCCCTCTCCAGCGGCTGCGTCGCAACCTCGCGATCCGACACGCGCCAGAGGCACTGAGGGAGGGCCGTTGATCGCACCCATGCTGAAGGCCGAGGGGGTGCACAAGCGCTTCGGCCGGCTGGAGGTGCTGAAGGGCATCTCCCTGGAGGTCGCGCCCCGCGAGGTGATGTGCCTGCTCGGCCCCTCCGGCTCGGGCAAGTCGACCTTCCTGCGCTGCATCAACCACCTCGAGAAGATCGACGCCGGGCGGCTGTCGGTCGACGGCGAGCTGGTCGGCTACCGCCAGTCGGGCGACAAGCTCTACGAGCTGCGCGAGGCCGAGGTGGCCCGCAAGCGCTCGGAGATCGGGATGGTCTTCCAGCGCTTCAACCTGTTCTCGCACCTGAGCGCGCTCGAGAACGTCGTCGAGGCGCCGATCCGGGTGAAGAAGGTGCCGACGCAGCGTGCCCTCGAGCGCGGACGCGAGCTGCTGCTGCGCGTGGGGCTCGCGGACAAGCTGCACGCGTATCCGGCACAGCTCTCCGGGGGTCAGCAGCAGCGGGTGGCGATCGCGCGCTCCCTCGCCATGGAGCCGAAGCTGATGCTCTTCGACGAGCCGACCTCGGCGCTCGACCCCGAGCTCGTCGGCGAGGTCCTCGACGCCATGCGCCAGCTCGCCGACGAGGGCATGACGATGGTCGTCGTCACCCACGAGATCGGCTTCGCCCGCGAGGTCGGGGACACCGTCGTCTTCATGGACGCCGGCGTCGTGGTCGAGTCCGGCAACCCGCGCGCGGTGCTCGACAGCCCCCGCCACGAGCGGACACGGGCGTTCCTGTCCAAGGTGCTCTGACCGCGTCGTCGCCGCGCGGACGGCTTTCGTCGGCGCTCGGGCCTCATACTTCGACGCTCGACTCCGACGCGCCGTAAGAGAGGACATGACGACATGAGCGCAGGTTCCACGGAGGTCATCAGCGTCGGCGCGCTCGGGATCCGCTTCCTCGTCGAGAGCGAGGACTCCAACGGCAGCGTCGCGGTCTTCGAGTGCGAGGTCCCCACCGGATCCGGGCCGCCCGCCCCGCACAGCCACGACGCCTACGAGGAGACCATCTACGGGCTCGCCGGCGTCACCACCTGGACGGTCGAGGGCCGCGTCGCCGACGTCCGGCCCGGGGACGCGATCTGCATCGGGCGCGGCGAGGTCCACCACTTCGACAACCACGACAGCGCGAACGCGAAGTTCCTCGCCGTCGTGACCCCGGGTGTGCTGGGGCCCGACTTCTTCCGGGAAATGGGCGCCGTCGTCGCCGCCGCCACCGGCGCCCCACCCGACCGCCAGAGGATCGGCGAGGTCATGCGCCGCCACGGACTGACCCCCGCGCCGCCGCCCGGCAGCGGCCCCTGAGCCTGGGTCCCCGGGTGGACGGCGGGGGTTCCCGAGACGTTCTCGGCCCCCCCGCGGCCCGCGATGAGTTCTTGCGCGTGCGGCGGTCTACAGGTGCAGTATTCGTTGCGGGGAGCCTGTTCCCGCCGTACGAGAGGACGCAGCGCCATGCAGCAGAAGATCACCCCGAACCTGTGGTTCGACACCGAGGCCGAGGAGGCCGCGGACTTCTACACGTCCGTCTTCGAGAACTCGCGCATCGTGCACGTCGCCCACTACACCGAGGCCGGCCCGCGACCGGCCGGCACCGTGATGACCGTGGAGTTCGAGTTGGACGGTCAGCGGTTCGTCGCCATCAACGGCGGCCCGCAGTTCACGTTCGACGAGGCCGTCTCCTTCCAGATCACCTGCGAGACCCAGGACGATCTCGACCACTACTGGGAACGGCTGTCCGAGGGCGGGAAGGAAGGGCCCTGCGGCTGGCTGAAGGACCGCTACGGCCTGTCCTGGCAGGTCGTACCGACCGGGATGGAGGAGCTGTTCACCGATCCGGACCCGCAGCGGGCCAAGCGCGCGATGGAGGCGATGCTCGGGATGACCAAGCTCGACATCGCCGCGCTGCGCAACGCCGCCGACGGCGTCCCGGCGACCTGACAGGCCAGGGCTCGCGCGACTCAGCCCGCCGGCCGGTCGACGGTCGCCTGCGCGAAGAAGCGCCAGATCGCCTCCGTGGCGTCGGGCCCTCGCGGATCGGTGTAGGAGCCACCGGGTGCGCCGCCGGACCATGCGTGCCCGAGCCCGTCGACGGTCAGGAGCTCGTGCATCAGAGCGCCCCGGCGGTCGCTCCACTGGCGGCGCGTGTAGGCGTGGCCATCGTCGACCTGGCCGCGCGAGGTGCTCGTGGGATGCGCGACGTCGAGGTCGCAGGTCTCGGGCGCCGCGAGGCGGTTCACGGTCATGGACTGCTCGAGGACCTGCTCCGCGTTGACCGGGGCGACGGTCTGGTCGGCGCTGCCGTGGACGACCATGCTGGGGACGGGGCGGGCGAGGTCGCCCAGAGCGGCGTGCGCGGCGCGGCCCGTCCCGATGGGGTCCCCGGCGCCGTGCGCCATCGCGGTGAAGGCGGCGCCCATGCTCGCGGCGGAGCCGTACGCGAGCCCCGAGTGCACGGCGAACGCGGCGAACAGGTCCGGGTAGACGGCGGCCAGGACCGCGGCCATCGCGCCGCCGGCGGACAGTCCGGCGACGAAGACCCGACGAGGGTCGATCGTCCATCGCGACGTCGTCCCCATGAGCTCGCGCACGATCGCGGCGATGGACGCCGGCTCGCCGGCGCCGCGCGCTTGGTGCTCGGGCAGGAACCAGTTCCAGCAGCCCTGCGGATTGTCGCCCCGCTGCTGCTCGGGAAAGACCGCGACGAAGCCGTGGCGGTCGGCCGCGTCGCTCATCAGCGTCGCGGCGGCGAAGCTCGCCGCGTCCTGCGCGCAGCCGTGCAGCATGCAGACGAGCGGGACGGCGGTCTGCGGGTCCACGCCGGCGGGCGGATGGACGAGTGCGCGCCGGGTCCGCCCTGCCACCGTGAACGTCTGCTCATGCCAGTCGCCGGGTTCGTGGAGCGGTGCGTGGAAGCCGTTGGGCAGCGCGCCCGGGGCGCCACCGGCCCGCTCGATCACCGCGCGATTGGACGCGTACAGCTCGCGCCAGTCGATGGAGCTCATACTGCGTACTATACCAATCGGTCGCTTGGCAAAGCGATCAGCGCGGGGGCCTCGCCGGCACGAAGCTCCGGTACACGCTCAGCAGCGCGATCCGCTGCGGCTCGCTGAGCTCCGGGTCGCGCAGGATCGCGGCCTCGGTCTCCCGCACGTGCGGCTCGCCGTCGCCCTCACCGCGCTCGAGCACGCCCGCGCGCGTGAGCAGCGAGCCGAGCGGCACGCCGAGCGCGGACGCGATCGCCCTCAGCACGCTCAAGGAGGGCTCGTGCAGACCCCGCTCGAGCTGACTGAGGTAGGCGTTCGAGACCCTCGTCCGCTCGGAGAGCTCCCTGAGCGACAGGTCGGCCGCCCTGCGCTGCGCACGCAGCAGGGCGCCGAGCGCCTCGAGCTGCGCTTTCCACGGATCGTCGGTCACTTCGGACATCTTCGGCCATGAGCGACCAGCGCGGTGGAAAGCCAACAGCCCATGTGTCCGCGGGACGTGCACGTGCACACGATCCGGGTATGCGTCGCACGTGGGCCCCACGCGACCGACCGAGCGGTTGATCGAGGCGCGGCGACGCTACTTCGCGGCAGGCGCTCCGCACACCTTCCGCCTTGCGGTGGGCGGGGAAGAGGCGCGACCGCACGTGGTGCTGGGCGGCGACGTGGACATCGCCGCGCTGCCGGGGCTGCGCGCGGTCCTGCGCTCCCTGCTGGCCAAGCGCCCCGAGCAGGTCGAGATCGACCTGACCGACGTCGATCTCGTCGAGACCGTCACGGCGGGCTTCCTGGCCCAGCAGCAGGCGGCCGCCGAGGCGGCCGGCACCCGACTGGTGCTGCGAGGGGCCCGCAACCTTCCGGCACGGCTGCTGTCGATGGCGGGCGCGATCATCGACTAGGCTCGGCCTCGTGCAGCACTGGAACCTCCGGACCCTGGGCGTCGCGCCGCACGAGCCGCTCATCCTGGACTCCAACCGCGGCGAGGCCCGCACCGTCGTCCTGTACCTGCCGGCGGGCGAAGCCCTGCACGACCACCAGGTCCACGAGCGCGCCCACCTGGTCGTGGTGGACGGCGAGGTGGAGATCAGCGACGGCGACGAGACGATCTCCGGCGGCCCCGGGCTGTTGGCCGTGTTCGACCCCGGCGAGCGTCACGAGGTCCGCGCGACCAGCGATGCGCGGCTGCTGCTCGTCCTGGCGCCGTGGCCAGGCGCAGGCCATCCCGGGGCACGCGACGTCTGATCAACTGGGCGGGCAACCACACGTATCGCGCCGAGCGGCTGCACCGGCCGTCGACGCTCGACGAGGTGCGGGAGATCGTCGCCGGGGCGCCGAGCGTGCACGTGCTGGGGTCGCGGCATTCCTTCAACGACATCGCCGACTCCACCGAGCTGCTGACGCTCGACGGGCTGCCCGCGGACGTGGCGGTCGACCGCGCCGCCGGCGCGGTCTCCGTCGGTGGGGGCATGACGTACGGCGAGCTCGCCGAGGCGCTGGACGACGAGGGCGTCGCCCTGCACAACATGGCCTCGCTGCCGCACATCTCGGTCGCGGGGGCCGTCGCGACCGCCACCCACGGCTCGGGCGACGCCAACGGCAACCTCGCGACGGCGGTCGCCGGCCTGGAGATCGTGACCTCCACCGGCGAGGTCCTCAGCGCGTCGCGGGGCGACGCGGACTTCGACGGCCTCGTGGTCGGGCTCGGCGCCCTCGGCGCGGTGACCCGCCTCACGCTCGACGTCGAGCCCGCCTACGAGGTGCGCCAGCGGGTCTTCGAGGGCCTCGCGTGGGACGCGCTGTACGACCGTTTCGACGAGATCAGCGCGAGTGGCTACAGCGTCAGCGTCTTCACGCGCTGGCTGCAGACCGCCGACCAGGTATGGGTGAAGAGCCGGGTGACCGACGCGCCCGAGGAGGTGCACCGCGACCTGTTCGGCGCGGTCGCCGCAACGGTCGACCGGCACCCGATCCTCGGCATGGACCCGGTCAACGCCACGCCTCAGCTCGGGCGTCCCGGTCCGTGGTCCGAGCGCCTGTCGCACTTCCGCCTCGGCTTCACGCCGAGCACGGGCGAGGAGCTGCAGTCCGAGCTCATCGTCCCGCGCGAGCACGCCGTGCCCGCGATCCAGGCCATGCGCGCCCTGGGCGAGCGAACCCGCCCGGTGCTCCAGGTCTCGGAGATCCGGACCGTCGCCGCCGACCGGCTGTGGATGAGCCCGCAGTACGGACGCGACACGATCGCCATCCACTGCACGTGGAAGCCCGAGCCCGACGCGGTGGCGCGGGTGCTCGGCGACGTCGAGGCGGCGCTCGCGCCGTTCGACGCGCGACCGCACTGGGGCAAGCTCTTCCACGCCGACGCGGCGACGATCGCCGGCCTCTACGAGCGCCTCCCCGACTTCGCTGCGCTGAGGGATCGCCTCGACGCCCGCGGCGCGTTCCGCAACGCGTGGCTCGACCGCGTGCTCGGCGGCCGATAGCTCGGCGCTCACCCCTCGACGCGCTGGACGAGCTCGATCCCGTCGGCGCCCACGTCGACGAGGTAGCCGCGCAGGATGCCGTGGTTGGCCTCGCTGCCGGGGTTGATGCACAGCGTCGCGCCGATCTGGCGCTCGCCGCCGGACTCGTGGACGTGCCCGTGGACGGCGAGCAGGGGCTGGTAGCGCTCGATCAGGCGCCGGACCGCGGTCGAGCCGACCGGCCCGCGCAGGATGTCGCCGGCCGAGACCGTCGGGCGCAGGTCCTCGTCGAGGATCGGGGCCGTGTCGAGGCCCGAGTCGTGCGGCGGGACGTGGATCATGAACACGGCGCGGCGCGGGTCGCGCACCTGCTCGGCGAGCGCCTCCAGGCGCGCGTAGAGCTCGTCCTCGGTCTCCTCGCGCGGAGTCCGCCACGGAGTCGGGTTCGACCAGCCGCAGGACAGGAGCTGCAGGTCGCCCGGGAGATCGAGCACCTTCCCGTCCGCGTTGACCGGCGCGAAGTCGTCGCGGTCGAGGACCGGATCGATGCCGAAGTCGTCGTCGTTGCCAGGGATGAGGTACAGCGGCGTGCCCGACTCCGCGAGCCGCTCGGTGGCGAGCGCCAGCCACGCCTCGAGCCGCTCGTTCATGAGGCGCCCCAGGAGCACGTCGCGCGCGCCCTCGTCGGTCGAGAGCCGCTGCGCCTCGTCGGCGGTCGTGACGAACGAGTAGAACCCGACGTCGGCGATGTCGCGCTCGAGCTGGGCCAGTCCGTCGGCGTCGCGAGCCGAGCGCCGCACGCCGAGCAGCTCGGTTTCGTAGGAGCCGTCGCGCGCGACGATCGGCACGATCGCCTTGCCGGTGAGGTCGCCGGCGAGCAGTCCCACGTCGGCCTCGTAGACCCTGAGGCGCAGCGCGTTGAGGAACTTCCGCCACGCCTTCTCGGCGGCGTGGAAGTCACTCGCGATGTAGAGCCGAGTCGCGATGGCGCTAGTCCGGCGGGATCTCGGTGAAGAGCATCTTCGTATTCACGCCCTTGGCGCGCGCCCGGTACTGCATGGCCACGTAGATGACGAGGCCCAGAGCGTAGAACAGCAGCGCGTCGAGGATGCCGTTCGTCTCGAGGTACTTCAGCGTGCCCGTCCCCTGGAGGCTCTTCTCGATCGGCTTGCCCACCGCGAAGATGTAGACCCAGACGGGGAAGACGAGCCACGCGGCCCCGAGCCAGGGCAGCGCCTTCCCGAACGGCGCGTTGCGCACCAAGTCGGGCCGTCGCCAGCGCACGAGCAGCGCGTTCACGCCGGGCATCGCCCACGTGAGGATCGCCATCACGATCGAGAACCAGGCCGTCCCGGCGAGGTTGAGCTTGTGGTCGGCGGTGGCCAGGAACGTCGGCAGCGCGGCGTAGCTCTGGAAGAAGACGAAGACGGCCGCGAGCCCCAGCGTGGCGAGGATCGCGTTCAGCGGCGCGCGCAGGCGCTCGTTGACGGCGCCGAACCACTCGGGCACCTGGCGGTCCATGCTCCAGGCGAGCTGCATGCGGCTGATGAAGTTGATGTACACCGGGCAGAGCAGGAGCGGGAAGATCGTCCCGCCGAGCGAGATCAGCGCCCAGATCGGCCACAGCCCGCTGTTGGCGACGGCCGCCAGCAGCGGCATCGAGTTGGGCTGCCCCATCGGCAGGGTCGTCAGGTTCTCGTTGAACCCCCAGTACGACGCGCCCCAGCTCACGTTCGTGCCGAAGCCCAGGTGCTTGGAGATCAGGTCGATGTAGAGCGAGTTGGCGGCGACGCCGATGACCAGCGCCCCCAGCAGCGCGATCATGACCCCGCGCTTGACGTTGCCGCGCACCTCGCCCGCGATGTAGGCCGAGTACTGGAAGCCGATGAACTGGAACAGCAGGATGCCCAGCATCAGCGGGAAGACCGAGGTCGAGAACAGGTCGCCGATGAAGTTGTGCGAGGTGCCGGGAAGGAACGCGGCCTTGCCCGAAGCGGCGATCTTGGCCGCCGACACGCCGCCCGTGTACTGCGGCAGGTTGGCCTCGAAGCTCGACCGGTGGGTGGCCAGCAGGCCGAACAGGAACATCGCCACGAAGCACGTGACGCCGAAGACCGCGAGGCCGGTGACGACGCGGTGGAAGCTGCGGGTCGGCAGCGCGACGACGACGCCGATGATGAGCAGCACGACCAGCGAGCCCAGGAACCCCGGCGTCCCGGTGATGGCCCCGCTGGAGTCGGTGAACCACGTGTTCGCGTTGTTGAAGAAGTGCCCGCCCGCCCCGATCCCGATGATGCGCCCGGTGATCTGCAGGTTGCGCAGCACGAGCGGAACCTCGAAGGCGATGATGAGCACCGACGCGATCACGAGCGTCCACGACTCCATCCAGCCCAGGAACGGATGGACGATGCGACTGGTGAACACGTAGTCGCCGCCGGAGCGCGGCATGACCGACGCGAAGGACGCGAAGATCAGCGCCAGCACGGCGCAGAAGAGCCCGGCGATGATGGCGGCCCAGCCGTACTCGGAGAACGGCCCCCACGTCCAGACCGGCACGCCGGCGAGCGAGTAGAAGATCGGGTAGAGCGTCAGGCCCACGCCGACGAACGCGGCGACGTTGAAGAAGAGCGCATTGGTGACGCTCACATTGCGCACGAGCCCCGAGGACTGACGTACGAAGAGCTTCGGAGAGGTGCTGGCAGCGGCGGCGGACGGCGTGTTGAGCTCGTCGGACACGACGGACCTCCAGACTCGAGAGCGAAGACTGGCGCGGGTGATGCGACGCGCGCGCATTATGTGCGCGCCCACCGGACGGGACAACGGTCGAGCGCTCCAGGTCGGGGCGCCCGCCGGCCGGCGGGCGGGCGCCCGGGCGGGCGGACTCAGACCATGCCGTTGGCGTGCAGGAACTGCTTGGCCACCGTCGCCTCGTCCTGCTTGTCGATCGCCACGGCCTTGTTCATGCTCGTCATCGCCGGCGTGGTCAGCAGCTTGTTGACCGAGTCGATGATCCCCATGAACTGACCGCCGCCGAGCTTCGCGAGCTTGGCGTCGTCGATGACGAACGCGACGTTCTGGAAGCCGAACACGCCCTTGGGGTCCTTCAGCACGGCGTACTTGCCGCTGGCGAGCTGCGCGTCGGTGGTGAAGACGTCCGCGGTGTCCGCCTTGCCGCTGTCCAGCGCCTGGTACTGGACCCCCAGCGAGAGCTGGACGAACTTGGCGTTGTCGATCCCGTAGACCTTCTTCATCCCCGCGAGGCCCTGCTGGCGGCCCTTGAACTCCGGCCGCGCGGCGAGCGTGAAGCTCTTGAGCTTCTTGAGGTCGGACATCGTCGTCAGGCCGTTCTTCTGCGCGAACGCCTTGGTGGTCCCGATCGCGTCGACGTCCTGGAACGGCGTCGGGTCGCTCACCGTCTCGCCCCGGCTCGCGTAGAACTGCTTGGCGAGCGTGTACTCCTCGGCTGCGGTCTTGGCCGCCTCGTTGCGCTTGGCCACGGTGGCGACGGTCTCGCCCGTGTACTCCGGGTAGGCGTCGATCTGGTGGCTGGTGAGCGCCTTGTCGATGATCTCCGTGGCGCCGATGTTCTTCTTCAGCGTCACCGTGTAGCCCTTGGCGACGAGCGCCTGCCGGTAGAGCTCGCCGAGGATGAACTCCTCGGTGAAGTCCTTGGTGCCGATCGTGACCGAGGGCTTGCCCTGGCCCGGCTGGGCGGTCGAGCCGGTCGACGACGAGCTGCTCGAGGACGAGCCGCCGCCGGAGCTCTTGGAGCTGCTCCCGCACGCGGCCATGCCCACGACCAGGCCGGCGGCGAGCAGCAGCCCGCACACGATCCGCCTGAGGTTCTGTCGCATCGATGTCGCTCCTTCGTTGGTCACGTACCTTCGACGACCGGCACGAGCAGGTCGGCCGGCCCCTCCTCCCGGCGCAGCGCCCGTGGCGTCAGCAGACGCTGCACGAGCGCGAACGCCCCCTCGCCGAGGAACGCCAGCGCGGTCACCGCCAGCGACCCGGCGATGACTCCCGCCGTCCCGTAGCTGGCCTGGTTGACGATGATGTCCCCCAGCCCGCCGCCGCCTCCCACGGCGGCCAGCGTGGCCGTGGCGATGACGTACACCGCCGCGGTCCGGATCCCCGCGAACATGAGCGGCACGGCGAGCGGGACCTCGACCCGCCACAGCACCTGCGCCGGGCTCATCCCCGCCGCCCGCGCCGCCTCGACCGCGTCGGGATCGACCCCGTCGACGGCGACGTAGGCGTTGGTCAGCATCGGCGGCACGGCGAGGACGACCATCGCCACCATCACGTTCAGGAAGCCGATCCCGAGGATGCCGAGGCCGATCGAGATGATGGCCAGGCTCGGCAGCGCCCGCCCGATGTTGGACACGTTGATGGCCAGGAACGAGCCGCGGTGCAGGTGCCCGAGCACCACCCCGAGCGGGATCGCGAGGACGATCGCCACGCCGATCGCCGCCCCCGAGAGCTGGAGGTGCTCGGCGACCTTGGTCAGCACGAAGTGCTGGTTGTCGGCCAGGAAGCTGAAGGCGTCGAGGATCGACCGCATCTCAGCTCACCCGCGCCCGCGCCCACGGCGTGAGGATCCGCTGCGCCACCACCAGCAGGGCGTCGGTCACCAGCGCGAGCAGCGCCGCGAGCACGCCGGCGGCGATGAACTGGGTCTTGAAGCCCTCGTGGATCGCGTTGAAGATCGGCTGCCCGAGCCCGCCGACGCCGATGAACGCGGCCACCGTGGCCAGGCTGATCGTCGTCACCGTGGCGATCCGCACGCCGGCGACGATCGCCGGCAGCGCCAGCGGCAGCTCGACGCGCAGCAGCGTCTGGCGGCGCGTGAGGCCCATCGCCTGCGCGGCCTCGAGCGCGTCGCCGGGGACCTCGCGCAGCCCGGTGAGGATGTTGCGGAACAGGATCAGCAGCGTGTAGGAGACGAGCGCGATCTCCGCGCTGAGGCGCGTCAGCCCGGTGAACGGCACCATGAGCTGGAAGAAGGCGAGGCTCGGGATCGTGTAGAGGAAGGCGAAGAGCCCGGTCGCCGGCGTGTCGAACCAGTCCCAGCGGTAGGCGGCGAGCGCCGCCGCCAGCGCGATGACGAAGCCGATGCCGACGGCGATCGCGGTCAGCTCGATGTGCTCGACCAGGCGCGGCTGGAAGATGCTGCTCCAGTGGCTGGAGAACCAGTCCCAGCAGAACTGGCGGTTGTCGCGCACGCACGACGAGCCCCTGTTGAACGTCGGGATGACCGGGCCGCCGCCCTGCGCCAGGGGAAGGGCGAGGTTGGCGAGCATCGCTCCTAGGCCCCGACCCCGCCGTGGTCGATGTCGGCGAAGTGGGTGAGCGTCTCCAGCCCCACCCGGCCGCGGCGCTCGCCACCGGCGCCCACGACGACGAGCTCGGAGACCCGTCGCGTGACCATCATCGAGAGCGCGTCGTGCAGGGACGTGTCCTCGGGGATCGTCGGCAGCCCGTTGGGCTCGAGGTCGGGCTGGAGCTCGATGTCGGCCAGCGTCCGCAGGCGCAGGCGCTTCAGGCCGCGGTCGGCGCCCACGAAGTCGGCCACGAACTCGTCGGTCGGATGGTTGAGGATGTCGTCCGGCGTGCCGTACTGGACGAGCTCGCCGTCCTTGAGGATCGCCATCCGGTCGCCCATCTGGATCGCCTCGTCGATGTCGTGCGTGACGAAGATGACCGTCTTGCGCACCTCGGCGTGCAGGCGCAGGAAGTCGCTCTGCAGCCGCTCGCGCGTGATCGGGTCGATGGCGCCGAACGGCTCGTCCATGAGCATGATCGGCGGGTCGGCGGCCATCGCCCGCGCGACGCCGAT
>JAXDHQ010000196.1:0-33453 GCA_034664395.1 Solirubrobacteraceae bacterium
CGCGTCGAGGTGCTCCCGAGCATGACTCGGCGGACCGGCCCATAGCCGCGCGAGCCGACGACCATGAGATCGACGTTGCGGGCGGCCTCGGCCAGCTCGCGGGCCGCCTCGCCGGAGACGACCTCGCCATGGGCGATGTCGCCCAACTCGGCGACCGCCTCGTCGACCAGCGCCTGAGCTGCCGCGTGCCGCGTGGCGGCCTCCTCGTAGGGATCCATGCCCGGCATCGGGAACGGCGCCCCGTAGGTGGGCCGACGCAGCACCGTCACGACCTGCACGCCGGCGCCGCACCCGCGCGCGAGCTCGCCCGCCAGGCGCACGGCGGCCAGTGCCTCAGGTGAGCCGTCGTAGCCCACGCCGATCGTTCGCAGCTCGCGGGGCACGCTGGCGAAGCCCTGGGGCGCGACGGCGACGGCGCACGGCGCGCCGTGCAGCGTTCCAGCCGCGATGTCGCCCAGCAGGATGCGGCCCATCGGTCCCCGGTGAGGCGAGCCGACCACGATCACGTCGGCGTCCTCGCGCTCGGCGATCTCGTGCAGGGCGCGCCCGGGCGAGACGTCGCCCATGGCCACGACCCGGGCCTCGATGCCGCTCTGGGCGAGCTCGCGCTCGACGACCGTACGGGCCTCGTCCTCGATGACGGCCACGTAGGCGGGATTCGCCGCTCGCGAGGGCATCGGCTCGACCGGGTAGGCGGTGACCGCGGCCACGTCCCCTCCGCCGGCGCGGCGCAGGAGGTCGGCGAGGGCGAGGGCGTCGAGGCCGCCGGAGCGACCGTCGACGCCGGCGATGATGTTGGTGAACACGGGGTTGCTCCTTGGATGCCGGCTGTAGTGCGCCGGTCGAGCAGGCGGCATGATCGATGCCTACGCTCGGCCGGTTCGTCCGCGTGATCGTCGTCGCCCAGCACGGTCGTGCCATCGGCAGTCGACCCCCATCGGCATCCGTAGATCACCACGTTGCATCGGCAGCTCAGAGCGGTTGGCGAGAGGCGGTCTCGAGACGACGATCGCGGTGAGGACCGTCATGACCGCCCCCATGCCAACCGCGCCGCGCCGCAGGATCCGGCGCGTCCTCGCCGGGCGGGTTGCAGCGGCGCTCGCGGTGCTGGCGCTGCTCGGATGCTGCGCCCCCGCGTACGGCGGCGAGCTCTGCGGCGGCGCCGACGACGTCCCGGTCGCGACGACGCTGCCCCAGCTTCGGTACGCCACGCTCTGCCTGCTCAACGCCGAGCGTGCCGCGCACGGCCTGGGCGCGCTGCGCTGGTCGGCCCCGCTCGCCACGGTCTCCGAGCGCTACGCGCTGCGGATGGTCCGGGAGGACTTCTTCGCGCACGTCGCTCCCGACGGGTCGTCGACCTTCGACCGCATCAGGAACGTCGCCTACCTCCCCGCGCACGGGAACTGGGTCGTCGGCGAGAACCTCGCGTGCGGCGAGAGCCAGCTCTCCACTCCGCGCGAGGTCGTCGCCGCGTGGATGGCGAGCCCCGACCACCGCCGCAACGTCCTCGAAGCCCGCTTCGACGAGGTCGGGATCGGCCTGGTCGGCGGCGCACCCGGCTACGCCGGCGAGGGTGTGACCTACACCACCGAGTTCGGATGGCGCGCGCGGAACCTGCCGGCCCACGGCGCGCGCCGCGCGTCGGAGCCGGGAGCTCTCCGTGCCCGCGTGCCGCGGCGCGTGCGAGCCTGAGGACGGCGCCGCGTCGCGATGGCCCGCCCGACACATAGAAAAGCCCCGCCTGAGCGGGGCTTTTCCTTAGCAAGCCGGTAAGCCGTAGACGTGTCATGGTGAGCAGCATGCGGGGACGGGGCCTGCCCGGACGGAGGTTTTCGATGTTCGCTGCCCCCCGACGACTTCCTCGTGTTCTGCGAGGTCGAGCGCCGCTGGTCGCCCGCGACGTGCCGGGCCTACCGGCGCGACGTGACCGCGTGTTGGGGGTTCCTTGCGCCCGCCGGTGGCGGGACATGCCGAAGGTGGTGTTCTCCTCGACGACCAGCACGGTCGACTGGAACGCCCGCCTGGTCACCGGCGACGCTGTCACCGAGATCACCCGGCTCAAGACTGAGGATGGCGGTCCCATGGACGTCGGCGGCGCCACCCTCGCCGCGCCGGCCATGCGGGCCGGGATGATCGACGAGTACGCGATCGTCACCCACCCGGTCCTGGTGGGCGGCGGCACGCCGTTCTTCACCGCCCTGGACAACTGGGTGAACCTGAACCTGGTGGAGACCCGGACGTTTCCCGACGGCGTGCTCCTGACCAGGTACGAGACCAGGCGCTGAATACCCGACCTCGGATCAGCGCGGGCTCGGGCCACCCAAGGATCTCGTGGCCGTTAGGGGATCGCCTTACGGGACACCGCTGCCGCTCTTCCACCGGATGAGGGCGTCCCGGAACGCTCCCCGAAGGTTGTCGCTCGGGGACGACCAACGGAAGCGCCAGTTGGCCGGACCCGTGGAGCCCGGTGCATAGGCACCATGTCGGCGCGTGCGAACTCCCGATCGACGCGAGCCCGAGCACCGTCGCTGCCGCAATGAGGCAGACGCGATAGCCCGCGGCGCTGCGGCGCCTCTATCGCTTTGGACGAGACCGGACACTCCGCCGAGGTTGGCGACCGACTGCTCCTTCGCGCGAAACGGAGCAGCGACCGAGCGGGGTCCTGCGGTGCAACAGATCCTGGCGGTACTGCAGGACGGTGCCGAGGTCGCACGCCGGACTGTCCGCCCTCCGCCGCGATCAGTACCCGCTGTCCTGCGATGGCCCCAGGACGAGCCCGACCTCCTGCAGCGCGTCGGCGAACGTGACGCGCTCGAGGCTCACCGTGACGCGTTTGCGCAAAGCCGACACCGGGATGAGGATGTCCACATTGGTGACCTGGTGTACGAACTCCGCCACCGCGCCGAGCTCGGTATCACGCACGTTGAGGTTGATCTGATCCTCGGCCTTCAAGACCTCCCGCGTCAGGGGGGTCATGGTCAGGCTGCAGGTGCAGCAGCACCGCACCGAGCCGGCCCCGGTGATGATCCCAATACAGGTGCAGTCGGGAGCCGTCGGACACACTGTGTCGCAGCTGCAGTCGGCGAGCGGCAGGGGCGGCATCGAGGGCTCCGTTCTCTCTGTCCGGGGGCAGGTTGAGCCGAGCCTAACCGCTGTAGGGATGGCGTGGCAGAGTGTGAATCCCCCGCTCCGCGTCACGCAACGCGTTGGCCGACGTCTGCCGATCAGCGGTTCTCGCGGTGGCGCATCACGGTCAGGCCGACGAGCCGCGACACCACCATCGCGATATAGGCGATCCCGGCGAGCTGCTCGAGCATCACGAGGCTTCTCGCGAAGGCCCGGACGGGGACCACGTCGCTCAGGCCCGTGCTCGAAAGGGTCGTGAAGCTCAGGAACAGCAGCTCGATCCAGCTCCGGTCGGCGGTCGGGTCGATGGCGGCGGTGAAGCTGCCCGGAGCGATCGCCTGGCACACGGTGTAGGTGTACGCGAACGCCCACGCGACGAGGGTGAACGTGGCGCCCACGGCGAACAGCTCGTCGCGCGTGATCTCGTGGTCGGCGAGCATGTACGCGATCAGGCCGCTGGCCGCGTAGAAGTACAGAATCGCCTCGAGCGCCGAGGAGTAGGGCAGCAGATCGTCGGTGCCGCTGATCGCCTGGGCGAGCAACAGCAGGCTCGCGGGGATCGCCAGCAGGACGCCCAGCCGCGTCCACCCCGGAGAGCTGCGGACGGCCAGCACGACGAGGCCGAGGATCGCGATTCCCAGCACGCTGAACAGCGGACGCCCCACCCCCTTGCCTTCAAGGAACGGGTACAGGAGCAATCCAACGAGCTGACCCGCGAACAGGACCGCCGAAGGTTCGCGTCGGGCGAGCCGGAGCACGGCGGCAACGTAGCTTCCGGCTCGGTCGTTGCCCGCGCGCGCCGATGAGCGCAATGCTGTGGCGATGCTGCCTTTCGACGCGGTCGGCGAGGGACCAGCGGTCGTGCTGCTCCATGCGGGTGTCGCGGACCGCACGATGTGGGCCGAGCATCTGCAACCGCTTGCCCGGCATGGCTATCGCGTGGTGGCGATGGATCTCCCCGGCTTCGGGGAGGCGCCGCTGATGTCCGGCGAACAGGCGCCGTGGGCGGATGTGCTGCAGACCATGGACGAGTTGGGCATCGAGCAGGCGGCGCTGGTCGGCAACTCGCTTGGAGGTGCAGTCGCGCTTCGAGTGGCGGTGGTGGCGCCCGAGCGCGTGTGGGCGCTGGCGCTCATTTCGGCGCCGGCACCGGGACTGGAGCCATCGCCAGAGCTACAGGCGGCCTGGGCGACCGAGGAGGAGGCGCTGGAGCGTGGAGATGTCGACGCCGCCGCCGCAGCGGTCGTCGACGCGTGGACGCTGCCCGGTGCGCCCGACGACGTGCGTGACCGGGTGGCCGCGATGCAGCGTCGGACGTTCGAGCTGCAGGCCGATGCCGCCGGCGGGACAGAGGCCATCGATCCGGTCGAGAGCCATCCGGATGCACTGGCTCGGCTGAGCGTCCCGGCGATCGTCGCGGCCGGCGAGCTCGACAAGCGCGACTTCATCGAAGGAGCCGCGCTGCTGGCCGAAGCGCTGCCCGGCGCGCGCCACGTCGTCATCGAGGGCGCCGGCCATCTCGCACCGCTGGAGACCCCGGACGCCTTCCGCGAGCTGGTGGTGATCCTGTTGCGTGAGCAACCCAGACCTCCAACGACGCCGGACCCGCGCTAGTCCTTTGGACGACAACGAACCGTCGCTGCGACCGACGCGCTGTCGCTTTGCGCGAAGTGCGAAAGCGCGCCCTCCAATGCGGTGGCTATCGCTTCGCATGGGAAGCGACAGCTGAGAGTCCAGGGTGCCGCGGGGAACCTGAAGCACGCCGAAGGCGTCGCGGGAGGTAGGTTCGCCGGATGAACGAGGCGATCCAGCGTTTCGTCGATGAGCTTGCGGCGGATCCCGCGGTGCGGGGGGTCATCCTGTTCGGCTCTCATGCCCGCGGCAATGCGCGACCCGACAGCGACGCAGACCTGGTGATCCTCGTCGAGCGCGATCAGTTCGAGATGGGGTTCGCCGAGCGCGACGGGCAGAAGTTCGAGCTGCTCCGTTGGAGCGAGGCGGTGGCCATCCGCTACGCGACGGACAACCCTGATAACGCAGCGGACTTCTGGCAGGTAGCCGAGATCCTCCACGACCCGGACGGCGCTGCAGCTCGTGTGCGCGACCATGCGGCCGAGATGCTGGCCGAGGGCAAGCCGCCGATGGATGAGGCTCGGCGCGCGTGGTCGCGCTGGGCCTCCGATGACCGGCTCGACGCGGCGGCGGGGGTCGCCGAGGACGACCCGGCGGCCGCGCGCATGGTCCTGCACGAACGGGTCATCGACCTGACGGCGACGTTCTTCGATGTGCGCGGCGAGTGGACGCCCCCGACGAAGCGCCGGACGGGACGGATCGCCGACCTCGACCCGGGCCTGCACGGTCTGCTCACCGCGTTCTACACGGACGGCACGTCGTTCGCCGACCAGCTGGCGCTCGCCCGGCAAATGCTCCCGCTGATCTACGGCGACGCGGGCACCTGAAGCCGGACATCGGCCTGTCGTCGGACCTGACGCCCGCTTCGGACGAAGAGCGACAGGGCGGCGCTCCGATGCCGTAGCTAACGCGTGGCGTGGAAAGGGAGCACTCTGGCGATCGCCGGGACACCACCGTGCCGGTCGGCTACAACGGTGCCCTATGGCTTCGGAACTGCCCGACGTGGTCGTGCGAGTCGCCGACGCGGGCGACATCGGCGCCATAGCGTCATTGCGCTCGCTGTGGAACGCCAGCGCCGCGAAGGACCCGGATCTCGAGAAGCGCATGGCCGCCTGGCTCGCCGTCGAAGGTGACCGCCGCACGACCTGGCTCGCCACGCTCGGTGACTCGCCGGTCGGCATGGCGTCCGTCTTCGAGTACCGACGGATGCCTCGCCCAGGACGCCCCGACTCGCGATGGGGCTACGTCGCCAACATGTTCGTGCGCGAGGACCTCCGCAACCGCGGCATCGGCTCGGCGCTGCTGACGACGATCATCGCCGCCGCCGATGAGCGCTCCTACGCGCGCCTCGTGCTCTCGCCCAGTTCACGGGCGCTGGCGCTCTACCGACGGGCCGGCTTCATCGTCCCCGACGACACGGCGGGCGACGATCGCCTGCTCGTGCGCCCCAGTCAGCCGGGATAAGCCGGCCGACCGGCTTTTGCTCTCGGGCACCGGCATCGCGCCGCTGCCGACGTCCGTCGCGCGCTCGACCGTGTGCTCGCGAGCTCGCCCCGACAGGAGCCGGCGGCAAAGCCCGACATCCGACCACGGGCCGGATGTAGATTGGTGTCGCGGCTGGCAGGGGCGCGGTGAGGCGAACCCGGTTGTTCGATACAGAGGAGCACCCAGATGGCGTATGGGGTCGTGCACCAGTTCGCTGGTGGCACCAAGGACCAGTACGAGGCATCGATCGCGGCGGTGCATCCCAGCGACGGCGGCCTGCCCGAGGGCCAGGTGTCCCACATGGCGGGCGCGTCGGCCGACGGATGGACGATCGTCGCCATCCACGACTCGAAGGAGAGCTGGGAGCGGTTCCGCGACGGCACCCTGCTGCCTCGAATGCAGGCAGGCATCGACGGCGGCTTCACCGCTCCGCCCCAGGAGACGACGTTCGAGGTCGACACCGAGGTCTCTGCCTGACACTGACGGCACGGGCGTCGCGTGAGGTTCCCTCAGGAGGCGCCCGCGTCGGGCCACGGCGTCTCGGACCTCACGCCGTCGCTCTCGTCCGGCTTCGGTCCCCCGATGGCGATCAGCTCGAGGCCATCGGGCCCGGACTCGAAGGCGCGCACGACCTCGGGGGCCACGCGAACGACGTCCCACTGCCGGATGTCCCGCACCTCGTCGTCGAGCCGCACGCGACCGGAGCCGGCGACGACGACGTAGGCCTCCTCCTGCTCACGGTGGCTGTGAGCCGTGGGACTGCGCGTGCCGGACGCATACCTGAAGTGGCTCACGCCGAGGTCGCGGGAGCCGAGGAGCTTGCGGCCGAAGCGCCCTTCCATGCCGGGGACCCGTCCTGCGACGGAGTCCTCGATCTCGAGCAGGTTCACGATCGCGTAGCCGGGCATGGTTCTCCTAATCGGGCTCACCGAGGGTCGTACGGTCGCGTCAGGCTGACTGGACCTCACCAGATCATCCCGGTCACCAGACGTCGCCGTCGCGCCAGTCGCAGGTCAACTCGCCCGACAGGTCGAGCGGATGCGCCGCCGGGAACACGTGAACAGCTCCATCCTCCTCCGCGGTGCGCACGACACCGTCGGGCGTGAGCGCCGACGTCGGTCCGCGCCACGCCTGCCAGCCACGCGCCGCGTAGAAGTCCGCCGCCTGGTCCGTGGCGCTCAAGGCGCCGAGGTCGTACGCGCCGAGCACCACCCGTTCGAGCGCCGCCATCATCGCCGCGCCGTGGCCTCGGCGCCGGCGGTCGGCGCGCACGACGACCCCCTCGACGTAGCCGGTCCGCAGCGACCGTCCGCCGTGCAGGAGTCGTCGCTGCACCACGGACGCGTGTCCCACGAGCTCGCCTTCCTCCCAGACGAGCGCGTGCACTCCGCCCAGCGCGTGCTCCCAGTCGTGCTCGGTCATGTCCGCCTCGAACACCGCTTCGAGCAGTGACCGTGCTGCGCTGAGCGTCGCGGCGTCGAGGTCGGCGGTGTGAGCGGTCCACATGTCCGTCCGCTCGCTCATGGCTGGAGCGTGCCACACGCATGTCGGACCTACAGGAGATTGGATCGGATGTCGGCGAGGAACGCCTTGGAGAGAGGCGCGCCGACGGTCTGCCCTGACACGGGACCTTGGTCCTAGGTCCATTGACAGGCGCTCCGACATAGTGTCGGATGGTGTCGGGACGCATCCGTCCCCACAACGTGGAGATGGTTATGAACCCCCGCCTGCGGTGCCCCCATTGGAGCTTGTTCGCGAGAGCCCGGCGCTTGGTCCCGATCCTGGTCGTCCTGATGTCGTTCGCGGGCGCCGAAGCAGCGCTCGCTGCCGTGTCGGTCAGCCGGGCCCAGGTGAGCGGGTCGGCGCTCCGGCTGGAGGGCACGGCGATCGCCAATCGCGACATCACGGTCGACGGCGCGGTGTTCGGGCGCAGCGACGGCGGCGGGAAGGTCCGGATCGACCGCAGCCCGTTCACCTCCCCGGCCGACTGCACCGTCGACGTCAACGACGGATCGGCGACGGCGCGGGTGGCGACGCTCTCGGGTTGCACGGTCAGCTCACCGCCTCCGCCGCCCATGTCCTCCGGGCCGGCGGCGCCGGCGCCCACCGCGCCCGCGGACGGGGCGAGCGTCACGACGCCGTTGACCCTGTCGTGGTCGACGGTCAGCGACGTCTCCGGCATCAACGGCTACAACTGGCAGCTCAGCGCCTCGCCCGCGTTCTCGACGCTGGTCCGCCAGGACTCGACGCTCCCGCAGACGCCCCGGTCGGAGGTCGGCGGCCTCAGTCCCGGCACCTACTACTGGCGCGTGCAGGCCGTGAACGGGGCGCTCGTCCAGGGGGCGTGGTCGCAGACGCGCAGCTTCGTCGTCACCGGCAACGGCCCGACCGCGATCGGGGCGCCGGTGCTCGATCCGCTGCCCTTCGGGACGCAGTACCACCCCATGGAGAGCTTCCCGTTCTCCTGGACCCCCGTTCCGGGCGCCGCGAGCTACGTCGTCGAGTACTCCCGCGACCCGGGCTTCCCCGCGCCGGCGGACCGCTTCGACAACATCCCGGTTCCCCACTACGGGTTCACGTTCCACCGCACCCTGATCGGGAGCTGGAACCTCCGCGTCTACGCCGTCGATGCCAACGGCGTCCA
The DNA here is from genome assembly GCA_034664395.1 of Solirubrobacteraceae bacterium. Classification (GTDB taxonomy): domain Bacteria; phylum Actinomycetota; class Thermoleophilia; order Solirubrobacterales; family Solirubrobacteraceae; genus JAOPZW01. The sequence goes on from JAXDHQ010000196.1 coordinate 8,888, forward strand.
GGGCGCGCCCTCCAACGTCCGGACCTTCAGCATCGCCTACGACGCGCCGGTCGGGCCCGCGCCCGTCCTGGTCTCGCCTGCCAACGGGGCGTCGCTGGAGCTCCCGATCACGCTGGACTGGGACGACGTGCCCAACCCGCAGGACCTCGGCTACGAGGTCCAGGTCGCCAGCGACTCGGGCTTCGCCAACCGGGAGCCGCTGCCGGCCCGAACGGCCTCCACGATGACGCTGCTGTCGCTCAGTCCCGGCGTGAAGTTCTGGCGCGTCCGCGCCTTCCGTGGCGACAACTCGCCGACGACGTCCGCGCCGACGGCATGGTCGGAGGTCCGATCGTTCACGGTCACGAGCGCGCCACCGAAGGTCGCCTCGATCACCCTCACGCGGTCGTCGGCGTTCAGCGGCGAGGAGCTCCAGGGCGAGATCCAGCTCACGGGCGCCGCACCCCCGGGCGGAGCGGTGATCGAGCTGACGAGCACCCACCCGACGGCGACGCAGCTTCCGGCCAGCGTGACGCTCGATGCCGGAATCGCGCAGACCACGTTCCTGTTCAGGACGGGGCAGGTGACGGAGCCGACGGACGTGACGATCACCGCGACGTACGGCTCGTCCACGGCGACGTTCCCGGTCACGGTCAACCCACCGTCGCTCAAGCAGCTCCAGCCGTCGACGGCCTCGGTCACCGGAGGCAGCCCCTCGTTTCCGTTCATCGCCCTCAACGGCAGCGCGCCCGCGGGCGGCGCGGTCGTGAGCCTCACGAGCAACTCGCCGCTGGCGCGGCCGCCCGCGACCGCGACGGTCCCCGAGGGCAGCTTCTTCCACCCGATCACCATCGAGACGAGTCCGGTCGACGCCGACACGACCGTCACGATCACGGCGTCCTGGAAGGGCAAGGTCGTCCTCTACGACCTCGTGCTCAAGCCGGGCGTGCCGCCCGACTCGCTCACGGTGTCGCCGACGTCGGTGACCGGCGCGACGCTCGTCGACGGCCGGGTCGCGATCGCGGCGCCCGCCACCCAGGACGTCCAGATCAACCTGTCCAGCAGCCATCCTGACGTGGCGCAGGTGCCGCCGTCCGTGACGATCACGACGAACGGGGTGGCTGTCGGCTTCCTCATCCGGACCAGCGCGGTGACCACGCCCACCGTCGTGACGATCACGGCGTCCGGCGCGGGGGTCACACGGACGGCCACGCTGACCGTCAACCCGACCCCGCCGGCGCCGCTCGCCGCGCCGACGCTCGTCGCCCCGGCCAACGCCGGCCGCATCACGGCGGGCCAGACGGCGACCTTCGACTGGAGCGACGTCTCCGGCGCGGCCTCCTACCGCATCCAGGTCAGCTCCTCGAACACGTTCTCGACGACCGTCCTCGACCGCGTCGTCACGCCCTCGCAGCTCGCCGCGGCGCTCACGGCCACCGGCGACCGGTTCTGGCGCGTGCGGGCCAACGACGGCGCGGGAAATCCCGGCTCGTGGTCCGCGGTGCGCACGCTCCGGGTCAAGTGAGTGAGCGGCCCGGTCAGGGCCTCGCGCCGGACTTCCGTAGCTTTGTCGTGTGTCCCCCGGCCTGCTGCGACGCTCCGTGACCGGCGGCGTCCTCGCTCTGGCCGCCTGCGCGGTAGAGGGCGGGCCGGCCGTCCTCGCCAGCGTTCCGAGCGCGACGGCCGTCGCGCCTGCGCGGCCGGGCTTCCTGGCGGCGCCGACCGACCAGCTCGCGGTGCCCGGCCTGCTGGCGGGCGCCGAGGTCACCCCCGAGGGCGACGTCTACACCGGCGCGGCCGAGTACGCGTTCCGCTTCGGTCCGCGGCTGCGAGGGTGGGACGTGCCGACGCGCTCGCTGGCCGGCGGGCGCTACCCGGTGCTCGGCTCCGAGGCGGTCGCCGGCGGGGTTCGCTACCGCATGACGGCGCTCATCGACGCCGTGGCCGGCGAGCCGGTCGTCTTCGTCCACGTCGCGCTGCGCAACCTCGCGGGCCGGCGCGTGCACGCGCGCTGGAGCACCGCGACGCTGTGGTCGGGCGGACGGCGCGAGCCGGACGGGCGCTACGCGTTCCGCTATCCGCGGCCGGCCACGCCGACGATCCCGGGGCTCTACACGCAGCCCGGCGTGGCGTTCGATCCGGCGGCGACCTACGCGGTCTCCGACGGAGCGGCCACCCGCGACGGACAGGTCCTCTACGCGTTCTCGGGCTCCCCGTCGATCGGCGGCGCGCCCCACGCCGCGACGCCGGCGACGCAGGTCGCCCGCACGACCTACCGGGTCTCGCTCGGGCCGGGCGCGGGAGCGAGCGTCGACCTGCGCATGCCGGTGCGACCGGCCGCGATGAGCGGACCGCAGGTCGCGGCCCTGCGCGCGGCCCCGTTCGCCGCCCACCGCGCGGCCGTCCTCGCGGCCTGGCGCGCGCGGCTGGCGGCCGGGATGCGCCTGCGGCTGCCCGAGACGGGCGTGCGCGACGCCTACGAGGCGAGCCTCGTCCACATGCTCGAGCCCCGCTACCAGCTCGCGGACGGGCAGTGGGTCCAGGCGGTCAACAAGCTCCAGTACCAGGCATTCTGGCTGCGCGACACCGCCATCATCGCCGCGGCGCTGGACCTCGCCGGCCTGCACGAGCCCGCCGAGCAGGACCTCGACTTCTTCGGGGCGTGGCAGCGGCCCGACGGGCTGTTCATCTCGCGGGTCGGCCAGATGGACGGCCTGGGCGAGGCGCTCTGGGCGCTCGGCGAGCACGTGCGGCTCACCGGCGACGCCGGCTTCGCCGCCGCGCACCTCGACGAGGTCCAGCGAGCGATGGCCTGGCTGGCGAGCGCCCGCGCCGGCGACCCGCTTGGGCTGGTGCCGCCCTCGGACCCCCACGACGACGAGCTCGTCGCCGGCCACCTGCCCGGAGACGACTTCTGGGCGGTGGCGGGCGCCGACGCCGCGGCCGCGCTGGCCGACGCCGCGGGCCGGCCGGACCTGGCCGCGACATGGCGCGCCCAGCGCGACGACCTCCGCGCCGCCACGGTCGCCGCGCTGCGCCGCCATGGCGGCGCGATCCCCCCGGCGCTGGACGCGCCCGGCGGCCACGACTGGGGCAACCTCTGGGCCGCGTGGCCCTACCCGGTGCTCGCGCCCGACGACGGCCAGGTCACCGCCACGCTGCGCGCCGTCCGCCGGCGCTTCGCCGAGGGCATCGCCACCTACGGCGCGTCGCTGCACGGCTACCTCGGCTTCCGCGTCTTCGAGACCGAGCTCGAGCGCGGCGACCAGCACGCCGTCGTCGACGGCCTCTACGCGTCGCTGGCGCACCTGACGGCGACCGACGGCTGCTTCGAGCTCGGCACGCGCCCCTACGGCCGGCGGCTCGTGTCCGACGACCTCGCGCCCCACGCCTGGTGCGCGGCGGAGATCGTCACGCTGGTGCGCAACATGCTCGTCCGCGAGCGCGCCGACGGCGTGCAGCTCATGAGCGCGCTGTCGCCGGCCTGGCTGGGCGGCGGCCGCCGCGTCGCCTTCGAGCGGGCGCCCACCGCCGTCGGGCCGGTCGACGCGTCCCTGCGCAGCACGGAGACCGGCGCGACGCTGACCTGGCGCGCCCCCGCCGGCGTTCCCGTCTGGTGGACGGTCCCGGCCGACGCGGATGCGGTGCGGATCGACGGCCACCTCGTCGCGGGGTCGCTCGTCCGGCTGCCGACCGCCAGCGGGCGGTTGCGGATCGCGTGGCGGCTGCGTCGCGATGATCGTTCGCTCGCCCGTACCCAGCGCGCTCTCGCCGCTGCCTACCGCGCCCACGCCCGGCCGGCCCCGTTCTAGCCCAAGACCGAAGGAGTCACGATGTCCAGCCGCCCCACTGAAAGTTCGCCGGATACGGAGCTCAAGGCGCGTCATCGCGCGATGTGGGCATCAGGCGACTATCCGTCGATGGTCGAGACGTTCCTCCTGCCGTTGGGCCCGCGGCTCGTCGAAGCGTGCGCCATCAGCCCCGGCATGCGCGTCCTCGACGTCGCCGCCGGCACCGGCAACGCCTCGATCCCCGCGGCGCAGTCCGGCGCGGATGTCACGGCCAGCGACCTCACGCCCGAGCTGCTCGTGGCGGGCCGTCGCCGCGCCGAGGCCGACGGGCTGGCGCTCGCCTGGGTCGAAGCCGACGCCGAGCACCTGCCGTTCGACGACGAGTCGTTCGACGTGGTCATGTCGTCGATCGGTGCGATGTTCGCGCCCCACCACCGGGACGTCGCCGACGAGCTCGTCCGCGTGTGCCGCCCGGGCGGCACGATCGGGCTGCTGAGCTGGACGCCCGAGGGGATGATCGGCGGCCTGTTCCGGATGATGGGGGCGTTCGCCGCGCCTCCCCCGCCCGGCGCACAGCCTCCGCCGCTGTGGGGCAGCGAGCAGCACGTCGACGAGCTGTTCGGCGCCCGCGTCGGCTTTGCCACGCTGAGCCGCGACGTGCTGGAGATCACGGCCTTCGAGCATCCACGCGACTACGGCGAGCACTTCAAGGCGCGCTACGGCCCGACCATCGCCGCGCGGGCGAATGCGTGCCGTACCGAGCGCGAGGCCGAGTTCGACGAGGCGCTGAACCGGTTCTGCGACGAGTGGAACCTCGGCACCGACGATCGCGCGCGCTTCGAGATGGAGTACCTGCTCGCGGTGGGGACACGGGTCTGACCCGACACCCGCGTCACCGAGGGCCGGCGAGATCCAGGTTCCAGTGCAGTCCGACGTTGCCGAGCCAGCGATCCTCGCCGACCGGCGTCACGCCGAATCGGCTGATCGTGCGCTGGCCGCCGACCTGGTCGCTGTAGAGCAGGTCGACGGTGAACGGCCGCCGCTCGGCGCGGGCGGCGGCGATGCCGCGATGGACGTCGCTCGCGTCGCGCAGGGCGCCTTGCCACATGCCCACCTCGCCCGGGGCTATGTAGATGTCGCGGACCTGGCGGCGGAAGTCCTCCGCGGGAGGATGGTCGACGTCGGACCTGACGAGGTCGGCCCAGGGGTACCAGCCCTGGAGCACGGCGATGCCGGCGCCGACGTTGCGCACCGCGACCCCGAGGTAGACGGTCCCGCTCTCCTCGTCGATCACGGCCTGGCTGCCCTCCAGCCGCATCCAGTGACCGTCGGCGAACATGACCTTCTGCTCGGGGTCGTCGAGCCGGGCGTGCACCAGCACCGGGCGCCGCTGCTCCTGGAGCGCCTGCTCGGCGATCCGGGCCGAGCGGTTCGACGAGCGCACGGCCGAGAACGTCGCCGCGGCCAGGACGAGCGTCCCACCGGCCGTCGCCAGGGATGAGATCGTCGCCCAGTCGGCCACGCATGTGAACCTAGCTCAGCACGGCCACGGCGGCCGAAACGACGAGCACCACCGCGAGGCCCGTGTTGATCATGCGGGCCCGCAGCGGATCGCGCAGCAGCGGAGCGAAGGATGCGCCGGCGACGAGCCAGGTCGCGTTGATCAGGACGATCATCGGCGCCAGCACCGCGATCTTGGCGGCGGCGTCGGCGGTGGCGCTCGTGGCGAGGTGGGTGCTCGCGAACACGGCGCCGATCGCCACCCACGCCTTCGGGTTGGCGATGCCGAGCAACGCCCCTCCGGCGAGCGACGGTGCGGCTGAGGTCGCCGCGTGCGCTGCGAGCGGGGGCGCGGTCGCGACGCGATACGCGAGCGCGAGGATGTACGCCGCCGAGACGGCGATGAGGATGGACCGCATGGTGGGGACCGCCAGCAGCGTGGCGGTGACTCCCGTCGCGACTGCGACGAGCACGATCGTCGTCCCGACGATCACGCCGACGAGGTACCCGACCGAACGCCGCACGCCGTAGGTCGAACCGGCGGCCGTGAGGCTGATCGTCGCCGGACCGGGGCTTCCCATGATCGCCAGCGAGGTCAGCACGAGCGGCGCCATCGATCCCCAGCGGACCGTCGATACTTCCACCATGCCGGCGACGCTACGCGGCGTCGATGCCGATCGTCTTGAACGATCCTGCAGCGCTCGGCCCGACTCGATCCGGTTCGGGACGAGAGCCGCCGGCCTCGAGCGGGCGGAGGTGTACCTCTCCACGCTCGCGTTCGAGCCTCACCGCCACGACAGCTACGCGATCGGCATCACGACGGCAGGCGTCCAGACGTTCCGCTACCGCGGCACGCGCCGCATCTGCCTCCCGGGTCAGCTTCACATCCTCCACCCGGATGAGACGCACGACGGCGCTGCCGGAACCGACGACGGATTCGGCTACCGGATCCTCTACGTGTCGCCGGAGCTCGTCCGCCACGCGCTGGACCTCCGCGAGCTGCCATTCGTGGCGAATCCCGTCCAGGACCTGACGCCGACCACGCGACTCGTCGCATCGCTTCTCGATGACGTCGACGAGCCGATCAGCGATCTCGGCCGCGCCGACATCGCCGCGGCCATTGCCGACGTCCTGCGCGCGCTCGGCGATCGGAGCGACCATCGGCGGACGAGGATCGACGTCGGGGCCGTGGAGCTCGTACGCGACTACCTCATGGCCCATGCGCGCGAGCAGACGCCGGCCTCGACGCTCGAGCAGATCGCCGGGATCGATCGCTACACGATCGCCCGGCACTTCCGGCGCGCGTTCGGAACGAGCCCCGACAGGTACCGGACGCTGCGCCGCCTCGCGCTCGCCCGAACCGCGATCGAGAGCGGACGGCCGCTCGCCCGAGCCGCCGCCGACGCCGGATTCGCCGACCAGAGCCACATGACCCGCCAGTTCAAGCAGAGCTACGGACTGACGCCCGGCCACTGGGCGAGGACCATCGCAGCAGCTCCGACGCCCCGCCGGGTTCCCGTCTGTCGTCGCGCCGCCAGACCGCTTTTCCCATCGTAACCGCCGGCCTAGGAGCTTTTCGCAGACCGGGCAGTCGGTATCTCAACTGGGGAGCGTGGCGGGATGACCAGGTGGCGTCGAGCGCTGCGAGCGGCGGCATTGGGTGGGTTGGCGACGTGCGTGCTCGCCGTGCCGGTGGCGGCCGGGGCGCAGCGTCCGCGCCGCGGCGACCAGGCCGCGCGCCTGAAGGGACCCGGCTTCTCCGCCAAGCGGATCGCCAGGCGCGCTCTCGGTCGCGCCGCCCAGGTCACGCCGACCACCTGGGACCACGATCCGGCGGTGGAGGCGCGCGTCGACGCGATCGTCGCCCAGATGACGACCGCCGAGAAGGCCGATCTCGCCACCGGCCAGCTCAACAACTTCTACGGCTTCTACAACCGGCCCCAGCACTGGGTCACCCCCGCCGGCCGAGTGCCGGTGTACGTGGGTGCCTCGTCCGAGGACGTCGAGCTGGCCGGCACGATCACCGTCCGCTGAGCCGACCCGGACGGCGCTGGGTCGCGAGGGACTCCGCGTCGAGCATGCGCCGGTACCGGACCTCGTTGGCCACGATCGGAACGAGCGGATGCCCTTCCTCCCGTGCCGCGCCGTCGGGACGCAGCCCGGCCGCCTCGTAGAAGCGGCGAGCCCGCAGGTTCCCCTCGTCGACCCACAGCGTCAGGATCTCGTATCCGCGGGCGGCAACGCGCTGGGCCGCCGCAGCCATGAGACGTCGCCCGACGCCGGTTCCAGCGATGTCCTCGTCGACGTAGAGGCTGTGAAGCTCGGCCGTGCCCGGCAGCGCGTCCTCGTCCGGGCTCCGACCGACGAACGCGAGGCCGACCACGCGTCCGGCGCGCTCCGCGACGAAGGTGAAGGAGTCGACCGCCGGCCCGATGAGTCGCGCGGTCCATTGCCGCTCGCGATCGTCCACCGAAAGGGCGTCGAGGATGCTGCCCGGATAGAGCTCGCGGTATCCCCAGCGCCAGCCACGGACGTGCGCCTCGGCAAGTGACCGAGCATCGTCGAGCGTGGCCTCCCTGACCACGACGCCGGCCGACATGCCGCGACCCTACCGCCCCGCCATGGATCCTCGACGCCGGTAGCGTGCACAGATGCCCTGCATCCAAGAGCACGACGAGCGTGTCGAGCAGTTCCGCCCCTTCGGTCCGGAGGACCTCCAGAGCGAGGGCCCGTGGTTCGTCATCGAGCCGGCGCAGATCCGGCGCCTTGCGGACATCGCCGACGATCACGACGGCTCGGTGAAGGTCGAGTACCGCGGCGCGGGCTACTGGCAGGTCTTCCGCCTCGACAGCAACGGCGAGACGCTGGACGATGGGCAGGAGATCCACGCCGAGGAGGCGTGATCGCCCGCCGCGCGGGGGCGCCTGCGCAGAGCGCTACCCTTCATCGGGAGTCGAGCGTCCGCTCGACCACGTTAGTGCCCAGCGTTCCCGCAGTGGTTGCCTGGCAGCACCCTCCGCGTCTCGCAGTGCACATACCCCGGAGGGGAACCGATGGCTTCAAGTCGCTGGCCGAGGACGCGAAGGTGAGCTTCCAGGCCGAGCAGGGCCCCGCGGAGCCCGCGGCGACGAACGTGCAGACGCGCTAGCCGCCGCTCCGCGTCGCCGTAGCGCCATCGGGGCCGCCGCGGCCGCCTCATCGACTCGCTTGCGCGTCATCGACGCGCTCGGAAACCCACAAGAAGGGACGGAGACGCGTGGCGTCCAGCTCCAAGAAGAAGACCACGATGAAGAAGCTGAACCGCGAGAACGCGGTCCGCGAGCGTCAGTTCCAGAAGCAGGCCAAGAAGAACGCGCGCAAGCAGGCGGCCGCCGACGACCGGGCCGCGCCGAGCGACACGAGGGCCGCCGACGAGGAGTAGCCGGGTGACGAGGCGTCGCCGACGCCCGCCTTGGGAAAGGGGCGTCGCATGGGAGATCCCGAGCATCGATCGCACTCGGCGGGCTTCGTCAACCACCTGCGCCTGAGCGTGTCCGACATCGCTGCCGCCGACCGCTTCTACGACCCGCTGATGCGCTGCCTCGGCTTCAGCCGTGCACCGCGCGACGACGGAGGGCTCGCCTGGGGCACCATGGATGCGAGCGGCCGCATGCAGTGGCTCATCCTGACGCCGTCCCCGGCCGAGCTTCCCCGGCTTCGCCAAACGGACACGGCTCCGGGGCTCCATCACATCGCGTTCAACGCCCGCGACCGCGCACACGTCGACCGCGTCCACGACATGCTCCGGCAGCAGTCTGCTGAGATCCTCGAGCCGCCGGGCGAGTACGACGACGAGCCCCACTGCTACGCCGTCTTCTTCCGCGACCCCGACGGGGTCAAGCTCGAGGTGCTCCACGTGCGGCTCGATTCGGCAGGGCGCACTGGCGAACGCTGACCGCCCTCGCGCATTGCGACGCCGGGGCCGGTCGGGGGAAAATGGCGGGGTGAGCCGGTCGCTGGAGGGGGTCGCCGTCGAGCCCACGCACCCCGACTCGGGGCCGGCCCGCCGGATCCTGCGCGGGTACTTCGACGAGGTCGTCGGTCGCTACCACGGCCGGCCGGCCACCGAGGAGGAGATCGACTCGGCGATCCGCGACGATCCCAGCGACGACCTCGCGCCGCCCGCCGGCGTGCTGCTCGTCGCGCGGGAGCGCCGGGCGGTGCTCGGCTGCGCAGGGCTGCGCCTCCTGCCAGGCGGCGTCGGGGAGGTGACGCGGGTCTTCGTCGTGCCCTCGGCGCGCGGGACCGGCCTCGGTGAGCGGCTGATGCGCGAGCTGGAGGTCCACGCACGGGTGCTCGGCGCCCGCGAGCTGCGCTTGGACACCCGCCGGGACCTGGTCGAGGCCCAGGGGCTGTACGCGCGCATCGGCTACGAGCAGACCGTCCCCTTCAACGACGCACCCTATGCCGACCGCTGGTTCCGCAAGCGACTCGCCTGAGGCGGCTCTTGATGGCACGCCGCCGGACCCGTGCTGTGCGGGCTGCTACCCCCCGGAAACGACGAGAGCCCCGACCACGCCGGGGCTCTCTCGTAGTCGGGGAGACAGGATTTGAACCTGCGACCGCCGGGCCCCCAGCTGCTTGGCTCCTGATCCGCTGGGGTGACCTCCGGCGCGCTGACGGCGCTCAGATGCTCTCAGTTGCGTTGAGTTGCATGCACTTCGGACCCCAAATTGGACCCCGTCGTCGCCTACGGCTCTCCGTGGCCGCGGCGGTCGTTGTTAGGCGATGAGTCGGGCGTAGGCGGCGCGCGCGATGCGAAGGCGCGTCGGGTCGATCGTGGCGTCGAGGTCGCGGTCCTGGAGATCGAGCCTGGTCTGGGCGTCGCGCAGCCAACGGCGCTCGCTGGCGGCCAGCTCGGCCAGTGCCGAGCGCGGGTCGCTCATCAGCCCGAGGAGGGTGATGAGGTCCTCGCGCTGGTCGTCGGGGCGGCTGTGCACCGCCAGGCTGCGCGCCTTGAGCAGGATCGCGGCCGGCAGCGTCGGGCGTCGCAGCTCCGCTCGCTGACCGTCGACGACGATCGCGACCGTCTCGGTGCGGCGCAGTGCCTGGCTGCCGCCCGGGATCTGCATGCTCTGAAGCTGCGCGCCGGTCAGCGCCGGCCGGGCCAGCCCGTCGGGCGCCAGCACGTCGATGACCTGGCCGTCGAGCTCGAAGCGAAAGCCCTTCTCGCCCTCAAGGCCACCGATCTCGTGTCGGGCGGCGCCGAGGTCGCGCAGGCGATCGCTGACCCATTGCGTGCCGCTCGGGCGCTGGCGCGCGTCGCCGAGCAGATCGATGTCGGTGGTCGGGCGCTGGATCTCCCCCGCCTGGATGGCATACAGCGCGACCATCAGCCCGCCGACCAAGCACCAGCGCTCCTGCTCCTCCTGCAGGGCGCGCGCGATCTTTGCCACCGTCCGCCACAACGCCATCGTGGCAGGGTCGATCGCGTCGATGCGGATCTCCGCCATCACGCGCTGCTCCCCCGCGCTCCGTGGGGGATCGTCAGCTCGCGCCACCGGCCCGCTTCCCCTCACGCTCCAGGGCCCGCAGCACCTGCATGCCGACCCGCGCCGAGCGCGCATCCGCGTAGGAGGCCAGATCCATCGCGACAGCGGCCTTGGGAGCAGCGCGCCGCCCCTCGAGCAGCCACGCCTCGCGGGGAACCGCGCGCAGCACCACGTTGGCCTGCCCGGCGGGCGCATCCTGTAGCCCGTACTCGCCGATCAATGCCGCAAGGCGCGGCTCGGCGACGTAGGCATCGACGCTGTCAGGCGCCGCGAGCTCAAGCCCGTACGCGCCCGCGGCGCTCGAGCCCGTCAGCACCACGCCACCAGCGCCACGCAACGCACGCACCTCGCCCGACAACCCCCACAACCGATGCACCCGCGCCCGCCGCTCGAGACGACCACGCAAACCGACGAGCCCCTGGTGAGCCAACGCCTGGCGCAACCGCCAGCGAGCCACCGCATCGATGCCATCTGGCAGCGGCTCCCCCGATGTCTCCAGCAACAGCGCCCACGCGTTATGCGCCGCCAGCGGCCGGCCCGAGACCACCGGCGCCCTGCGCCGCGCGACGACGCTCTCCCAATCCACAAGCCAGCGCCCGCCGACCTTCTCCGCGCGCAACGAGCCATCACCGATCAACGACCGCACACGCGACGGATGCACACCCAGCTCACGCGCCGCATCCACCACGCTCACCAACCCCGCCATATCAAAAGAGTAGCGCTATCGCATGGGTTTCGTAAAGCCAATTGATCTCGCTCGGTTTCTGCAATCGCTCGCTCAATGCTCCGTCCGCGCAGGCCGGCTCGTGATGTGCTCACGGCGCAGGGCCGTTGTCGGACGGCTTCTACGGCGAGCTACCCGTCCCAGTCCGACGGATCAAGAGCAGAGAGGCATCCGTCTTCACCGGTGCCGCTCGCAATACGGCGCAGCAGCGAACGTTGCAGCCGACCGGCCGGTGGAGGAGCCACTACTGCCGTTTCGCGGGCCCGCGAAAGCTCGAAGGCTGGGCGCTTGGGACGCCGTCAGAACCGCGTGCGGGGCGCGCGACGCCACCGGCGAGCAACCGCGAGGGTCGCCCAGGCCCACAACGGCACGAGCAGCGGCAACGGAGCGGCGAACCCGAAGACGTAGACGCGAAACAGCACCGCGTCCGTGAAGAGGACGAGCAACCACCAGGCACCGAGAAACGCCGCCGAGGACAGTACGGCCAACATCGCAGGCCTGAAGAGGCCAGGGGTACGGGCCCCGGGCGCGCGCATGAGCAGATAGCAGACCACGGTCATCAGGACGAATCCCGGCAGCGCGTACGGTATGCCGGCGCTGACCGCAGACGAGAGCACCCACGGCCGGTCGACGCAGTCCTCGTTGCAGAAGTTGTAGGACACGAAGCGGATGCCCGCGGCCCACAGCACGACACTCACCGGGAGGGCCAAGAGCACGCCGACGAACGTGCTCCACGCGGGCCCGGAACTGCTCGTGGACGGAGGCTCCGTCATGGGTGCACGCGGCCGCGTCATCGCGTCTGACATCGGCGCTCCGCATCAGGCGCTTGAGCGAGAACGACCCGCGTGGTTGATCGCCCGCGCCATGACGTGCGAAAGGTCGACGGTGCGGATCGTTTGGCAGTCTCGTTCAAAGGAGCCAGGCTCGACGGCGGCCCGCCGGATCCTGCTCCCTGTCTGTTCCGTCAAATACCACTCCAGTCGTCACGTCCGCCGGCCCATCGACGCCGTGGCTGACGAGACGTCCTCATTCCCTAGTCGCCGGCCCGGGGACATCCACCCCGCTCTGCGGCCGCGCGGGGCCGTTGGCGCCCAGGTCTGCGCTGACTGCGACGCGCTCGGCCTCGATCGCCGCCCTCACCGCCGTCCCGATCTCCCCGGCGCGCGGCGTGTCGGCGTGCACGCAGATCGTCGACGCGACGATCGGCACGGCGTCGCCCTCCAGCGACGTGACCGTGCCGGTGGTCACCAGGCTGCGCACGCGATCGGCCACCGCCTCGGGCGTCGCGTCGAAGTGCTCCTGCCATCCGAACATGACGACCGAGCCGTCGCTGCGCAGCGGCCGGTCGGCGAAGAACTCGGCCACCGCGGGCAGGCCGGCCGCCTCGGCCGCGTGCCACATCTCGCTGCCGGCGAGGGTGTACACCGGCAGCCGCTCTCCGAGCTGCGCGATCGCCTGGGCGATCGCGCGGGCAAGTCGCCCGTCCTGCAGCGCCATCATGTACAGCGCGCCGTGGGGCTTCACGTGATGCAACTCAAGACCCGCCGCGCGCGCGAAGGCCTGCAGCGCGCCGCCTTGGTAGAGCACGTAGTCCGCCGCGTCGCCCGCCGAGACGTCCATGACGCGTCGCCCGAAGCCGAGCAGGTCCGGCAGCCCCGGGTGAGCGCCGACCGTCACACCGTGGCGCTTGGCGCTGGCGACCGCCTCGCGCATGGCTCCGGGATCGCCGCCGTGGAAGCCGCAGGCGACGTTGGCCGAGGAGATCGCGGGCATGAGCTCGTCATCGGCCCCGCGCCTCCACAGCCCGAAGCTCTCGCCCAGGTCGGCGTTGAAGTCGATGGCGCGCAGCGCGGGCGCCGACATCATGCCTTCGCTTCGAGCGCTCGCGCCAGTGCCCGTGCCGTGTAGACGCCGACGACGCGTCGCTTGTAGTCCTCGCTGCCGTCGACGTCGCGCAGTGGGTGGGACTGGCGTGCGGCAGCCTCGCCGGCGCGCGCGAAGAGCTCGCCGTCCGGCCGCTCGCCGACCAGCACCTGCTCGGCCTCCGTGGCCCGCAGCACCCGGTTGGCGGCGCCGTTGAGCCCGATGCGCGCCTCGGCGATCGTCCCGTCACCGCCGAGCACCACGCGGGCGGCCACGCCGACGATCGCGAAGTCCAGGGGGCGTATGGCGAACTTCAGATAGGCCCAGCACGATCCCTGCGGCTGCTCGGGCAGCGCGATCGCCGTCACAAGCTCGTCGGGCTCGGCAGCGGTCTCCAGGAAGCCGACGAAGAAGTCCTCAGCGGCGACCTCGCGCCGTCCGCCGCGCTTGCTCTGCAGCTGCACGCGCGCGTCGCTGGCGATCAGCGCGCCCGGCGGGTCGGCGGTGGGAAAGGCGTGGGCGATGTTGCCGCCCAGCGTGCCCCGGTTGCGGATCTGCATCGTCGACACCGCCGACTCGGCCGCCGCCAGCAGCGGCCAGCGCTCGGCGATCCGCGGGTCGTGCTCGATGCTGGCGTGCGTGGACATCGCGCCGATGCGAGCGCCGCCGTCGATCTCGACGCCGCGAAGCGACTCGATGCCCGACAGGCCGATGAGCGCCGACGGGCGGACGAAGCCCTCGCGCATGAGGATGAGCAGAGACTGGCCCCCAGCGACGACCTTGGCCTCGTCGCCGTGCTCGGCGAGCAGGTCGAGCGCCTCGTCCAGCGTGGTGGGGTGGTGATAGTCCATCACTGGCTCCCGGTCTCGTTGCGGACGGCGTCGATCCCGGCCAGGACCCGCTCCGGGCTCATGGGGATGCGGGTCAGGCGGGCCCCGGTCGCGTCGTAGATGGCGTTGGCGATCGCCGCGGCAGTGGGGACCAGGCCCATCTCGCCCAGCCCCTTGGCCCCGTAGGGACCGCGCGGGTCGTCGGTCTCGATCCAGTAGGAGCGCACCGGCGGCATCTCGGTGGCGGTGGGAATCCGGTAGGTGGCGAAGCTCGCGTTGGCCACCTGCCCGTCGTCGCAGACGAGATCCTCCATCAGCCCGTATCCGATGCCCTGGGCGGCCCCGCCCTCGACCTGCGTCTCGGCCAGCGCCGGGTTGATCACGTTGCCGCAGTCGGTCGACGCCACGAAGTCCACGACGCGCACGTGGCCGGTCTCCGAGTCGACCTCGACCTCGACGGCGTGCGTGCCGAAGCTGTAGCTCATGGCGAAGTCGCCGACGCCGGTCTCGGGGTCGGGAAGGCTGCACGGGGCGTCGTAGTGGGCCTGAGCCATGATCTGACGGCCGTCGCGGTCGCGGAAGAGGCTCGACTGGACGACCTCGGCCAGGCCGAGCGAGCGGTCGGGGTCGCTGGAGACCAACACCTTGCGGTCGCCGACGGTCAGCTCCTCGGGCGAGACGTCGAGGGCCTCGGCGGCCACGCGGAAGAGCTGCTCGCGCACCTGGGCGCAGGCGTCGCGCACGGCGTTGCCGGCCAGGGTCGTCACGCGGCTGCCGTAGGTGCCGAAGTCCGCAGGGATCGTCTCGGAGTCCGAGAAGATCACGTCGACGTCGGAGAGCTCGATGCCCAGCTCCTCGGCGCAGATCTGGGCCGTCGCGGTCGTCGCCGCGCCGGTGCCCATCTCGGTGGCGCCGATGAGCAGCGACACGGAGCCGTCCTCGTTGACCTTGACGCCGGCCGCGCAGAAGTCGGCGTTGACGTTGGGGTGAAACTTGCCGCTCGTGAAGTGCACCCCGCACGCGATGCCGATGCCGCGGCCCGGCTTGCGCTCGCGCCGACGCTGCGCCCACTCGATCTGCGCGGCGGCCTGCTCGAGGCTGTCTGCAACGCCGCACGTCGTCAGGGTCGGCCCCGAGATCGCCTTGTCGCCCGGCTGCGAGAGGTTCTTCAGCCGGAACTCCACGGGATCGAGGCCGAGGCGCTCGGCGATCATGTCGGTGTGACACTCCGCGGCGAAGGTGAACTGCGGGCTGCCGAAGCCGCGGAACGCCCCGCCCACCGGCGTGTTCGTGTAGACCGTGTAGCCGTCGTAGCGGTAGGCGGGAATCCGGTACACGGCCCCGCCGAGCATCGACTGCGTGAGCGACACGCCCGGCCCGTAGGACGTGTAGGCGCCGTTGTCGAGGAGCACGCGCGCGGTGCGCGCCGTGATCGTGCCGTCGGACTTCACGCCCGTCTTGATGTCGATGACTTCGGCGTGGCGCGTGCGGCTGGAGGTGAACTCCTCGTCGCGCGAGTGGAACATCTTCACCGGCCGCCCGAGATTCATCGAAGCCTGGATGGCGACCACGTAGATCGAGTGCGTCTCGGACTTCGAGCCGAAGCCCCCGCCCAGGTACGGCGCGATGATCCGGATCTTGTTGGCGGGCATGTTGAAGACGCCCATCAGCGAGAAGCGTTCGAAGAACGTCGACTGCGTGGACATGTGCAGCGTGACCCGTCCCGAGGCGTCGTAGTCGGCGACCAGCGCGTGAGGCTCCATGCACGTGTGGCATTGGCGGCCGGTGACGAAGCGATCCTCGAAGACGTGATCCGCGGCGGCAAAGCCGGCGTCGATGTCGCCGGCGATGACGCGGTTGTGGGCCACCACGTTGCGCTCGACGCCTTCGTGGATCTGGGGTGCGCCCTCGGCCATGGCCGACTCGGGGTCGAAGACACCGGGCAGCGCGTCGTAGTCGACGTCGATGGCCTCGATGCCCCGTAGCGCGGTCGGCTCGTCGACGGCGATGACCGCCGCGACGCCCTCGCCCTGGAAGCGCACAACGCCGTCGGCGAGGGCCGTCTCGTCCTGCACGAACGCGCCGTACCTCGCCTGCGGCATGTCCTGCTGGGTGTAGACCGCGAGCACGCCGGGAATCGCCTCGGCGGCCGACGTGTCGATGCTCACCACGCGCGCGTGCGCGACCGGGCTGCGCAGGATCTCGCCGTAGACCATCCCGGGCAGGCGCATGTCGTAGGCGAAGGGCGCCTTGCCGGTGACCTTCTCCAGGGCGTCGGTCCGCTCCAGCGGCTGGCCGACCACCTTGTACTGCGACGGCCGGTACTGGCGGACGGGGACCTGCCCGGAGGCCGCCATGATCGCGTCCACGATCTTGGCGTAGCCGGTGCAGCGGCACAGGTTCCCGCGGATCGCCTGGCGGACCTCCTCCTCGGTGGGGTGGGGGTTCTCGGCGAGGAACGCCTTGGCGGTCATGATCATCCCTGGGGTGCAGTAGCCGCACTGGGAGGCGAAGTTCTCGGCGAAGGCGCGCTGGACGGGGTCGAGCGTCCCGTTGGTGGCCAGGCCCTCGATGGTGGCGATGGCGTGCCCGGCGGCCTCGACCGCGAGGACGAGGCACGCGTTCACCACGGTCCCGTCGATGTGCACCGCGCACGAGGCGCACTCGCCCTGGTTGCAGGCGCGCTTGGTGCCCGTGAGGCCGAGGTCGTCGCGGAGCGCGTCGACCAGCGAGCGGTCGGGCTCCACGAGGAGGTCATAGCCGACGCCGTTGACGTCGAGCCGTATCGGGACCTTCGTCACGGCGAACCTTCCTTTCGGCCCCATTGCGGGCCCTCGTCATCGGCTCCGGTCGAGAGCAGGTCCACGACTCCGTCGATGTCGCCGAAGTCGCCGAACCGCTGGAACCGGCCGTCACCGACCCATTGCTGCGCCCACCACTCGTAGAGATCGAGCTGGCGCTCGGCGCCGAACATCTGGATCGCCGCGCTGCGCTCGTCGGTGAAGCAGATGTACAGCGATGGGATCCGCGCCACCTCGCGCGCGAGCCCGCTGAAGGTCTTCAGGCCGCGGGTGGGCATGCAGTCGCTGATGAGGACCACGTCGGTGGCCTCGGGCAGGCGCTCACAGGCCTCGGCGGCGGCGCGCAGGACCCGGCCGAGATCCGTCGCGCGTCCCTCGGGCAGCCGCAGGATCCGGTCGACGACCTCCTCGACGTCGTGCGGCTCGCCCAGCGGCTTTATCTCCCGCAGCTCCTCGTCGAAGGCGATGACCGCGTAGTCGGCGTTCCCCGCGGCCGAGAGCTGGGCCAGCGCGGCGGCCATCGTGGCGCCCAGCTCGAGCTTGCGCCCGACCATGGAGCCCGAGTGATCGACGAGGATGACGTAATGGCGCACCTGGCGCCCGCGCGTGAGGATCGCCACGCCCTCGCGCTCGAGGAGCCCGCCGTTGGCTGCGAACGCCTCGATCGTGCGCTCGGCGTCCAGCGGCCCGAGCACCCCGTCGCGCCACGGCTCGCTGTACAGGGCCGAGGCGGGTGCGCCCACCGCGGCCGGCTCGCCGTCGCGCAGGCGCAGGACGAGGTCGCGCGCCTCGCGCAGGACCGCGTCGAGATCGCGCACGTGCGCGTCGCGCGGGTCCGTCAGCTCCGCCGGCCGTGTCCCACCCGCCGACGGCCGGTCGCGGTCGACCATCGGCACCGAGCGCGACTCCCCGGCCTCCGCGCCGCTGCCCGGCCGGCTGAGCCCAGGCACCTCGTCGGGGCGCTCGGGCTTGTCGCGCGGAGGGCGCTCGCCACCGGCGGCGAGCGCCGCCTCGCCGTCCTCGCTCAGCGTCGAGCCAACATCGCCCTGCACCTCCGCGGGTTGGCCCGCGGGCGCGGCCGCCACGCGCTCGAGCAGGTTCTCGAGGCGGCCCTCGTAGTCGCGGCGCAGGATCGCGTCGATGAGCTCGTGCACGATCTCACAGGCGGTGCGGTCGGCCGTCGGCTTGACCCGCAGCTTGCCCGCGTAGGCGCTGCAGGCCAGGAATTGCACCGTCTCCAGATCGAGCTCCGACCCCCAGCTGGCGAGCAGGCCGGCAAAGTCGATCGCCCCGCGCACGGAGGCGCCGTGGCGCAGGTCGACCCGCCGCCGCGACTCGCGCGCGATGTCGACGGCGAAGGCGTGGAAGCCCGCGACCTCCAAGCCGCAGCGCCTGCGCACGATGGCGAGCTCCTCGTCACGCTCCTGGTACTGGAGCTCGAGGATCAGGAACCGGTCGGCGAGTCCGCGCGACAGGCGCGCAGTGCCGACGTCGTCGAGCGGATTGGCGGCGCCCACCACGGTGAAACCCGGCCGCGCGTCGACGCGCCCGAGCCGCGGCACCTCGAGATAGCGCTCCGAGAGGGCCGTGATGAGCGCGTTCAACGCGCCGCTCGGCGCGCGGTTCATCTCCTCGACGAAGAGGATGCCGCCGGCGGCCATCGCACGCACCAGAGGCCCGGGAATGAAGTGCTCGCGCCGATAGCCCTCGCTGATCACCATCGGCGGATCAAAGCCACCGACCAGCACGTGGGCCGTCAGCTGCTCGTCGCCGGTGACATCGACGAAGCGATCGGGCCCGGTGCCGAGGTGGTCGGCGACGGCGCGCACCATCGTCGTCTTGGAGACGCCCGGCAGCCCGAGCAGGAGCACGGCCTTGCCTCGATGGATCGCGTTCAGGAGCAACGCAAGCTCCATCCGGCGACCCACCACGACCTGGGCGACGTGGTCCGGCAGCTCGGCTCTCATCTCTCCTCAGCCCTCCCACGACACTACTCCGTTCTCTCCCAGGTGATGGAAGAACGAGCGCGATGACGACCCACACCGATAATGGGCCCGCGATGGGCGCTCGCGTCTCGCTGTGCGGACCACGGGTCACCCGAACGGCGCAGGCTCGGTGCACGATGGCGACCAGCGCTCCCAAGTGCCGCGAGCGAGGCCATGAGAAGCGGGGAGCCTCCCCGACCGCCAGGAGGCGAGCACACCATGAACGCCGGGCCGACAAGGCTTAGCCGTGGGAGAATCGGGCCCATGCGCGAGAGCAACGTGGAGCTGGCCAGGCGCGGCTACGAAGCGGCGCTGCGTGGGGACCTCGATGTCATCAGCGGACTGCTCGACCCAGACGTCACGTGGCACGGCGGTGACGCGTCCGCACCCGGCGCCTGCCACAACCGCCAACAGGCGCGCGGAGCTCGTCAGCGTCGCGGGCGTGTGAGCGGTGAGGGCGTCACTCGTGACGCCCTGCCGCCATGCGCGGCGGTGGGCGAGCAGCAGCTTGCCGGCGGCGCTGGCGTGGGCGGGCAGGAGATCCCAGCGGTGTGGTTGTCCGCCGTGGCTCGCGAGCACGAGGACGTGCCGATAGCTCGGGGTCGCGATGAAGACCGGCTTGTGCAGCGTCGCGTGAAGGTCGGCGAGTAGCGACTCGGCGGCAGTGATGAGCGGGAGGCAGTCGATCGCCTGAGCGGCGAGGCCGACCGACATGGCTCGGATCCCTCCTCTCGCTCGGCGGCACCAAGACGACCGGCCATGACCACCATCGGGCGTCCCACGACCCGGCTGGGCGCGAGAGAATCCGTAATGCATCGAGGCTCAATCCCTCGGTGCCGGGCCCCGGGGCGCTCGCGTAGCCCGCTCAACAACGCGAAAAGCGCCCGTTTCCAGGCGCTTCGCGAGTCGGGGAGACAGGATTTGAACCTGCGACCGCCCGGCCCCCAGCCGGGTGCGCTACCAGACTGCGCCACTCCCCGTGACGTCCAGAGCGGGCGACGGGAATCGAACCCGCCCTAGAAGCTTGGAAGGCTTCTGTGCAACCACAACACTTCGCCCGCCAGCGCTGCTAAGCCTACCTCAGGCGGGCTCGGCCGGTTGTCGATCCTCGGTCGGGACGGCGCCGTCGTCGTCGAGGATCGTGGGCGGCGGCCACGGGCCGAACCAGTTGTCGGCGCCGCCGTCGAGGGTGACCACCGAGCCGCTGAGCATTCGGCCGAGCGGGCCTGCGAGCAACGCGATCAGCCAGCCGAACTCCTGCATCGTCCCCAGGCGCTGGAGCGGGACGCTGTGCGCGGCGCCGCGCCAGACGACCTCGGGGTACTTGCGCAGCGAGTCGGTGTCGAAGCGCCCGATGGCGGTCGCGACGACGGCGATGCGCCGCGGCGCCCACTCCTGCGCGAGCTCGCGCGTGAGCGTCTCGACCGCGGCGCGCGCGGCGCCGGTGTGGGCCATCGCGGGCATGCCGTGGTGTGGCGAGACGGTGACGTTGACGATCGTGCCGCCGTCGTCGCCGAAGCCGGCGCCGGCGGCAGCGCGCATCATCGTGTAGGTCCCCTCGACGTTGAGGCGCTGGACCGCCTCCCACCCCCTGGCCGCGATGTCCTCGGCGGGGACGAAGTACTGGCCGCCGGCGTTGTTCACGAGGACGTCGAGGCGACCGTGGCGCCCGCGCGCGACCTCGACCATGCGCGTCGCCTCGGCGACCTGGCGGATGTCGCCGGCCACGTGCGTGCAGCGCTCGCCGATCCCCTGCGCGGCCGCGAGCAGGACGTCATCGCGTCGGCCCGCGATCACGACCTCCGCCCCGGCGGCGGTCAGCTCGATCGCCGCCTGCCTGCCGAGGTTCGTGCCCCCGCCGGTCACCAGGACGACGCGCCCCTCGAGCGCTTCGGGCGCGAAGATCTGAGAGGGCGGCGGCACGACGCGCGGAGCCTAAGCGGGGGAGCCGGGATTCGAACCCGGATTCATGGTTTTGGAGACCACGCGCATCGCCGTTAACTCACTCCCCCAGCCGGTTCATCCTATCGGCCGGCGACGTGGGATCCGTCCGCCGCAGGTGCGAACGTATGTTCCTACTCGATTATCCGGGATACAGCCTCCTGGTCGACGCCGTTGCGGATTCGGGGGTCCGGGTGTTGGGCAGCCTGGATGTTGCTGGCACCCCATGGCGTCGCGGCTGAGAGGATGAGCGCATGGCTGCCGTGACGCGCCTGCTCACGTTCGTGGACATCGACGAAGCTGATGACGCCGCCCCGGATGCTCGCGGCATGTCCGTGACGGCGCGGCATGAGGCCGTCCTGGCGGACGGGCGGCGGGTCTTGCTGCTCGACGACCGCGGCTGGAGCGGGACGCAGGGCGTTATCTGGGGCGGGGAGCCTTCCGAGGAGGACCGCCGCCGCTCGGAGCTCGACTCCCCCGGTATCTGGGCGTCCGAGACGGCGGAGGAGATGAAGCGGACAGCCCGCATCGTGGTCGGACCGGACGAGCCGTTCGAGGGCCAGTCGCAGGCCGAAATGGAAGCGGGCCACTGGGCCACGCTGGCGCGCATCCTCCGCCAGCACGGGGTCGAGGTCGCCGCTGCCGAGCTGAAGGCGCGACGGCACGATGTAGAGCTGAGCGACCGTGTGCTCGCGCGCATCGGTCGCGGCCGCCGCGACGCCCATTAGGTGAACAGCGACGGGTTGCCCTTGAGGTCGTGCGGGCGTTGCTTGAGCTGCGGCCGGCCACGGTGGCCTTCCAGGTAGATGCGGATGGCCTTGGCGAAGGCGCGTTCGTTCGCGCGGCCGTTGAGGCCGACGGTCAGGAGGTCAAGCAGCTTGAACGCGCGGGCGCGGTTGCCCATCCGGTTGGCGCGTTCGCCGATGAGCTCGCCGGCGAGCTTGAAGTTGATGGCCTCGACGGCCCCGGTCGAGTAGGGGCCACGGTGTGGCCGGTTGCAGGCTTGGGGGCGTAGCCGCGGACCGTAAGTCGCTACCCAGCCCATTACCGCCGGCAGAGGCGTGCCGTGCTGGTCCTCGTGGCGGACGGCGTGGACGAAGTTGTCCCAGTCGAACGCGCTGAACGGCGCACGCTCCAGGCGCTGCCAGACGGAGTGCGTGGCCGGGCTGGCCGTGCAACGGCGCGAGCACATTCTCCAGCGCTCGGCGCACATGCAAGTCGCTCCACTGGTATGCGTACCTGCGCAACGTCTCGATCCGCACCGGCGCAGCGTCGCGCTGCTGGACGAGCTTGTGGGGCCGAAGCGATGAGCTCAGGCCGCGCGACGCGTGGCGGCACGGCGACGCCGCGACGAGCGACGCGGCAGCAGGTGCGGCTGGCGGCGCACGCTGCGCAGCTCGCGCGCGACCGACGCGCGGGCCTGCTCCATGACCTCGAGGCGGCGGGCGCCGCTCATCAGGTTGAGGCCCATCAGGTCGCAGTCGTCGGGGCCTGGCTGGAGGATCAGGACCTCGGTGCCCTCCGCGCGCAGCTTGCGGGCCTCGTGGCCGAGCCGCCGTCCGGCCGACGCGCGCATGAGCGCGGCGAAGCGGTCGGCGGGCGAGCCGCCGAGGAGCGGCGCGAGGGACGACATCGGATTCAGGCAGACGACGAGATCGAGGCCTTCGCCGCGCAGCAGGTCGAGGTTCGACGTCGAGCAGACGCCGCCGTCGACGTAGCGGCGGCCGGCGATCTTGACCGGGTGGTAGAAGGCCGGGATCGCGCACGAGGCGGCGACCGCGTCGCCGACGCGGGCCGGTGGCGCGTCGTCGCGGCCAAACGCGACGCGCCGCCCCGAGCCGTAATCGGCGGCCACCGCCCAGTAGCCGTCGTGGTCGGGCCACGGTACGGAGACGAAAGCCTCGACCAGACCGCGGATCGGCGCCGTGGAGATGAACCCGCGCGGCAGCCAGCCGGCGAGCACCGCGCCAGGGGCGTGGCTGCGGGGATGCAGGAGCGTCGTCACCGCGAGCCGCCAGGAGCCGGGTCCGATCGGGGGCAGCGCGAGCTGGAGGCGGTAGTCGGAGGCGGTGACCCGGCGCTCGGCGCGGACCTCGGCCTCGACGAAGCCGTCGATGCTGCGCCCGGCGGCGTAGGCGGCCATGTACTCGGCCGAGATGCCGTGGGCGGCGAACGCTCCGATGACGGAGCCCGCCGAGGTGCCGACGATACGCTCGGCCTCGGCGGCGCTCCAGCCGGTCTCATCCTCCAGCGCCTCAAGCGCGCCGATGAGCCACGACGCCCCCAGAACTCCCCCGGCACCGAGGACGAGGCCCACACGCATGGCCGGGACGTACCCGGCTCGACGGGGTGTCAAGCCGGCCGGCCGTCGCGCTGCAGGCCCCGCGAGCGAGGGCCACCCAGCCCGAGCGTCACCGGCGCCGGACAGGTCGCTCCCCACCGAGGCCGGACGGCTCGGCGCGGCGGTCGACCGACGGCCTGACGCCAGACGCGCCCACTCCGGCCACCCAGGCGAGTGGAGGCACGTCCTTCCGGGAAATCGGCCGTCCAGAGATGAACCCGACCCGGCCCAGCATCACCGCGGTTCGCGCAGCCCTGCGGACCCTCGGCTCGTCTGCCACCCGACGCACTCCCCCACGAGACCTCTCCTCGACCCCGCTCTCGCCGGACACGTGGCGCGACGGATCGGCACAGGCTCCGTCAGCGCCCCCGTCCGACCCGAGCCCGTCGAACACAACCCAAGAGGAGGACCCATGGCGAAGGACCACGGACCGAGCGTCAAGGACGACAAGCAGTACGAAGGCCTTCGCAAGAAGGGCATGAGCAAGGAGCGCGCCGCGAAGATCGCGAACACGCCGAACGCGTCGTCGAAGGGCGGCAAGAGCTCGGGCGGCGGATCGAGCTCGGGCGGCGGCGGCGGAACGAAGAAGCAGAAGGCCGAGGCCGGGCGCAAGGGCGGCAAGCAGAGCCACTGAGCAAGGCGCTCGGCGGAGACCGCGGCGCGGCGCGGGGCCGCGGCGATGAGCGGCGGCCGCAAGATGCGGGCGGAGGGACTCGAACCCCCAAGGCTTGCGCCACCGGCACCTAAAGCCGGCGTGTCTACCAGTTCCACCACGCCCGCCCGCCGCCCGGACGCCGACCGTCGCGCACGACGCCGCCGGATTGTATGGTCCGCGCGCCATGGCGGAGGACGGGGTCAGGATCGAGCATCCCAATCGCAGGAAGGCCTCCAGCAAGGCCACGCGCGCGGTGGTCATCCTGCTGCTGCTCGTCTCGGCCGCGCTGGTGGCCATCGTGACGGTCGGCGGCTGGAGCGCGCTGCAGGGCGCCAGGTCGCTGCAGGTCGCCTACATCGGCCTCTACCTCGTCATGGCGTTCTACGTCGCGCGCTGGAACCGCGGCGTGCTGCCGGTCGCCGCGGCTCTCGCGATCGTCATGCTGATCTTCGCCGCCGTCTCGGGACCCGCGTGGTTCGAGCGCGACAAGACCGGCTTCGCGAGTCCGCCCCTGGACGCCAGCGTGCTCGGCCTGGTGACCCTGCTGATCGTGCCGTTCCAGGCGCTGCTCATCGCCTTCGCCATGCGCGGGTTCACCCAGGAGTGGAACGTCGAGGTCGAGCGC
>JAXDHQ010000197.1:0-6085 GCA_034664395.1 Solirubrobacteraceae bacterium
GAGGTAGGCCTCCGCCGCGGTCCACGCGAGGGCGAAGTTGCGCCGCTGGAAGGCGCCAAGGGCCAGCACGTCGATGCCGGGGTCGGCGGGCGCCTGCACGAGCCGCGCGCCGCGCTCGCGGGTCACCGCGCGCGCGAGCTCGAGCGCGTCGGGGTGCAGGTCGGCGCCCACTACCAGCGTGGCGCCGGGGCGGACGACGTCGAGCTTCTCGCCGGCGATGTCGGCGACCGTCGGCCCGAGCCAGCGCGTGTGCTCGAGGCCCACGTTGGTCAGCACCTGCACGCGCGACGGGATGACGTTCGTGGCGTCGTAGCGGCCGCCCAGCCCGGCCTCGACCACCGCGACCTCGACCTCCGCGTCGGCAAGCTCGGAGTACGCGGCTGCGGTGAGCGCCTCGAACTGCGTGACGCGGTCGTCCTCGGCCAGCGTGCGGTCGACCATGACCGCCGCGCGCCGGGCGCGCTCGACCGCGGCCGCGAAGCGCGCCGGCGAGACGTCGGCGTCGTCGACGCGCACGCGCTCGGTGAACGAGACGAGGTGCGGCGACAGGTAGGTCCCGGTGCGCAGCCCGTAGCGGCCGAGGATCGCGGCGATCATCCGCGCCGTCGAGGACTTGCCGTTGGTGCCCACCACGTGGACCGAGCCGAAGCGCTCCTGGGGCGAGCCCAGCACGGTCATGAGCCGGCGCATCCGATCCAGGCCGAAGCGCATGCCGAACAGCTCGAGGCCGAGCAGATAGGCCTCCGCCGCGTCGAGGTCGTCGATCGGCTGGCCCTGGCCGTCGGCGCCGGCTCTCACAGCGAGTCGAGCTCCCGGCGCAGGCGCTCGAGCTTCTCGCGCTCGGCGTCGACCAGCGGCGCCGGCGCCTTGGCGAGGAAGCCCTCGTTGGCGAGCTTGCCCTCGGCGCGCGCGATCTCCGAGCGCAGCCGGTCGCGCTCGGCCTCGCGCTTGCGCTCCTCCTCGGCAGGGTCGACGAGCGCGCCGGCGCGGATCTCCGCCATGCCGCCCGCGAAGGGCACGGCGGCGGTCGACTCGCCCTCGGCCTCCAGGTCCAGCCGCGCCATGCGCGCGACGAGCTCGGCGTCGCCGTCGAGGCCGTCCAGGCGCGCGGGCAGCACCTGCCCGGGCTTGACGCCGGCCTCGTCGCGCCACGAGCGCAGCGCGGTGACCGCGGCGATGACCGTCTGCACCCGGCGCTCGGCCTCGGGGTCGCGCAGCGACTCGTCGGGCGCCGTCAGGCGCTGCTGGGCGAGCAGCCCCTCGCTCTCGGGCAGGTGCGCCCACAGCTCCTCGGTCACGAACGGGATGATCGGGTGGGCGAGCAGCAGCGTCTCGCGCAGGACGTGCAGGATCGTCGCCGAGAGGTCCTCGTCGTACTCGCGACTCTTGTTGAGCTCGAGGTACCAATCGCACAGCTCGCCGTAGACGAAGTCGTAGAGGCCGAGCGCGGCCTTGGCGAAGTCGTAGGCCCCGACGTGCTCGGCGAACGCGCGCTTGGCCTCCTGCAGGCGGCTGAGGATCCAGCGGTCGTGGACCGTCGTCGGGCGCGGCGCGGGCTCGACCGCCGCGTCGGCGTTGAGGAGCACGTAGCGCGAGGCGTTGAACAGCTTGTTGGCCAGCGCCTGGCCCTGGCGGACCTTCTCGGAGGAGTAGCGGACGTCCTGCGTGGAGGACATGGCCAGCAGCCCGAAGCGCACCGCGTCGGCGCCGTGGGCGGCGATCTCGTCCAGCGGGTCGATGCCCGTGCCCAGCGACTTGCTCATCCGGCGTCCGTCGGGCGCCTGGATGACCGAGTGCACGTACACGTCGGTGAACGGGACGTCGCCGGCGAACTCCAGGCCCATCATCACCATGCGCGCCACCCACAGGAAGAGGATGTCGCGCGCCGTGGAGAGCACGTCGGTCGGGTAGAAGGCGCGGAGCTCCGGCGTGTCCTGCGGCCAGCCCAGCGTGGCGAACGGCCACAGCGCCGACGAGAACCACGTGTCCAGCACGTCGGGGTCGCGCGTCCACCCCTCCCCCTCCGGCGGCTGCTCGCCGACGTAGGTCTCGCCCTCGTCGCGGTACCAGACCGGGATCTGATGGCCCCACCAGAGCTGGCGCGAGATGCACCACGGGCGGATGTTCTCCAGCCACTCGACGTAGCGCCGCGCCTGCGACTCTGGGTGGATGCGCACGCGGCCCGAGCGCACCGCCTCGATCGCCGGCCGCGCCAGCTCGTCCATCCGCATGAACCACTGCAGCGAGATGAGCGGCTCGATGCGCTCGCCCGAGCGGTGGCTGAACGGGACGGTGTGGGTGTAGGGCTCGGTGTGGCGGACGAGGCCCTGCTCGTGCAGCGCGGCGACGACCCGCTCCTGGGCCTCGGCGACCGACAGGCCGGCGTAGTCGGGACCCGCCTCGGCGGTCATCCGCCCGTCCTCGCCGATGGCGCTGATCTCGTCGAGGCCGTGGCGGCGGCCGATCTCGAAGTCGTTGGGGTCGTGGCCCGGCGTGATCTTCAGCGCGCCGGTGCCGAAGTCGGTCTTGACGTACTCGTCGGCGATGATCGGCAGGCGGCGGCCGACCAGGGGCAGGATCGCCGTCCGGCCCACGAGGTGGCGGTAGCGCTCGTCGTCGGGGTTCACCGCGACGGCGGTGTCGGCCAGCATCGTCTCGGGGCGCACCGTGGCGACCACGACCTCGCCCGAGCCGTCCTCGAGCGGGTAGGCGACGTGGTAGAGCGTGTCGACGACCTCGCGGTCCTCGACCTCGAGGTCGGAGATCGCCGAGCGCGAGCCCGGGTCCCAGTTGACCATGTAGTGGTCGCGGTAGATCCAGCCCTTGTCGTGGAGGTCGACGAAGACCTTCAGCACGGCGCGGACGTAGGCCTCGTCGAGGGTGAAGCGCTCGTCGTCGAAGTCGGCCGTCGCCCCGAGGCGCTTGAACTGCTCGACGATCGTCCCGCCGTACTGCTCGCGCCACTCCCAGACGCGCTCGACGAAGGCCTCGCGCCCGAGCTCCTCGCGGCTCGTGCCCTCCTCGCGCAGCCGGCGCTCGACCTGCTTCTGCGTGGCGATGCCGGCGTGGTCGGTGCCGAAGATCCACTTGGTGCGACGGCCGAGCATCCGGTGGTAGCGGATGAGCGTGTCCTGGATCGCGCCGTTGAGCGCGTGGCCCATGTGCAGCACGCCCGTGACGTTGGGCGGCGGGATCGCGATCGAGTAGTTCTCGGCCGCGTCGCCCTCGGGCTCGGGGTGGTGCAGGCCGCTGGAGAGCCACCGCTCGGTGATGCGCGGCTCGACCTCGGCCGGCTCGAAGCGGGTGCGGTCCTGCAGGCTGGTCATCGGTCGCGTGAGTCTACGTGGGGGATCGTCCCGATTCGCTCAGGGCCGGCCCCGGGCGCGCCGGGCGATCGGCCCCAGCCCGCGGCCGAGGGCGGGCAGGTCGAGCTTGCCGGCCAGGCGCCGCACGTCGTTGCGCTCGTGCGCGCTCAGGTTGCCCGGCCGGCCCCGCGACTTGCGCAGCAGCGCCACGAGGTGGGCGCGCTCGCCCGGCGTCAGGCGGCCGACGTGGTCGCGCGCGAGCACGACGACCTCGAGGAGGAGCGCCCACGGCAGGGCGCGGCGAGCGGGCGGAAGGGCCATGGGTCCAGGCTAGCGCCGGCCCAGCGCAGCAGCGGCGTCCGGGTCAGTGCTCACTCGTGGAAGCGCCGGCGTACTCCTCGTCGGTGACCTTCACGCCCCAGTTGGCGGCGACGTGGTCGTCGTCGACCTCGTTGAGCGCGAGGTGGACCATGAAGCGGTTGGGTGCGGCACCGTGCCAGTGCTCTTCGTCGGGCTCGAAGAAGACGCGGTCGCCGGGTCGGATGACCTCGATGGGGCCGCCTCGCTTCTGGCAGAGGCCGATGCCCTCGGTGACGTAGATCGTCTGGCCGAGCGGGTGGGTGTGCCAGGCGGTGCGGGCGCCCGGGGTGAAGTGGACGAGGTTGGCCTGCACCCGGCCGGGGGGCGGTGCGGCGGCGACCGGGTCGATGTAGACGTTGCCGGTGAACCACTCCTCGGGGCCCTTGCCGGTGTCGATGCCGCTTCGTGTGATCTGCATGCGAGGGGACCTCCTTGCGACGGGCCACTAGCGCCGGCGACCGTGGCGCCGGCGGCCCAGGACCGCGGCGCCGCCCATCGACAGCAGCAGGCGGCCGAACTGCAGGCGCCCGGCGAGCTCGCGCAGCTCGGCGCGATCGGCCGCCGTGATCCGCCGCGGGTCGGCCTTGGTGCGGCGCATGAGCTCCGTCACCCGGCGGCGGTCGTCGGGATCGAGTTGACCCCAGTGCGCGCGGCCGGCGCGCAGGACCTCGAAGAGGATGAGCCACGGGGCGAAGCGACGGAGCATGCGCGAGGGCCTACCCGAAGGGAGGCCGGCGCTCCCCCGGGATGCACGCCCCCGCACTGCCCCATAACTCAAAGGTTATACTGGCGAGATGGAGCCCCATGCCCTGGTCCGCCGAGCACGTCGCCGCGCCGGGCTGTCGCAGGCGGAGCTCGGGCGGCGACTGGGCACTTCCCAGCCGGCGATCGTCAAGCTCGAGCGGCCCGGAGCCAACCCGACCGTGCGCACGCTCGAGCGCGTCCTGCGCGCGACCGGGCACCGACTCGACCTGCGTGCGCCCGCGTGGTCGCCTGGCGTCGACGAGTCGCTGATCCGCGAGCAGCTCGCCCTGGCGCCCGCCGAGCGGCTGCGCCGCCTCGAGCGCCAGGCCGCCGAGATGCGGCGACTCGCGCTGGCCGGAGCACGGGCCCGTGGCGAGCTCGCCTGAGCTCCGGCTCGGCGCGTTGCTGGGCCGCCTGGCGCGGGCCGGCGTGGACTTCGTGATCGTCGGCGGCGTCGCCGTCGCCGTCCAGGGCTACGGCCGCGCGACCCAGGACCTCGACATCGCCTACGCGACCGACCCGGACAACCTGCGACGCCTCGGCGCGGTGCTGACCGAGCTGGGCGCGCGGCTGCGCGGCGTCGGCGAGGACGTTCCGTTCGTCCCGGACGAGCGCACGCTCGCGCGGACGCAGGCGCTCGCGCTCGAGACCGACGACGGCGCGCTGGACCTCCTCGCCGCCCCGGCGGGCGCGCCGCCCTATGCGACGCTGCGAGCGCGCGCCGACCGCATCGACCTCGACGGCACCGTGGTCGCGGTCGCGGCGCTCGACGACCTGCTCGCCATGAAGCGGGCCGCGGGCCGACCGCAGGACCTGGCCGACGTCGATGCGCTGGAGGTCGTGCGGCGCATCCGCGCCGAGGGCTGACTAGGCCGACTCGGCGGCGCGGCTGTCGCCGTCGCCGTCGTCGGACACGGCCTCGGTCACGAGCGTGGGCGTGATGCCCTTCTCGACCGTCTCGCGCGTGACGACGCACTTCTTGACGTCGCGGCGCGAGGGCAGCTCGAACTGCACCTCGAGGAGGATCTCCTCGATGATCGAGCGCAGGCCGCGGGCGCCGGTCTCGCGCTCGAGCGCCTTGTCGGCGATCGAGGTCAGCGAGTCCTCGGAGAAGACGAGTTCGATCCCGTCGAAGGAGAAGAAGCGCTGGAACTGCTTGACCAGCGCGTTGCGCGGCTCGGTCAGGATCGTGATGAGGTCGTCGCGCGAGAGCTGGTGGACGGCGCTCATGACCGGCAGACGGCCGATGAACTCGGGGATCAGCCCGTAGTTGACGAGGTCCTCGGGCAGGCACTGGGAGAAGATCTCGCCGGTATCGCGGTCGATGCGCGACTCGATCGCGGCGCCGAAGCCGACCCCGTTGGAGCCGATGCGCCGCTCGATGACCTTGTCGAGGTTGGCGAACGCCCCTCCGCAGATGAAGAGGACGTTCGTCGTGTCGATCGTCAGGAACTCCTGGTGGGGGTGCTTGCGGCCGCCCTGCGGCGGCACGCTGGCGGTCGTCCCCTCGAGGATCTTCAGGAGCGCTTGCTGGACGCCCTCGCCCGACACGTCGCGCGTGATCGACGGGTTGTCGGCCTTGCGGGCGATCTTGTCGACCTCGTCGATGTAGATGATCCCGGTCTCGGCCTTCTTGACGTCGTAGTCGGCGGCCTGGATCAGCTTGAGGAGGATGT
>JAXDHQ010000198.1:0-4254 GCA_034664395.1 Solirubrobacteraceae bacterium
GGCGTGCGCGCCGGGCGCGCGGCGGGGATGCACGTGGTCGGCATCACCACCACGCACGCGCCCGGCGAGCTCGACGCCCACGAGCTCGCGCCGTCGGTGGCGGCGTGGCTGGAGCGGCTGAAGGCGCGCAGCGGCGGCGAGTAGGGTCCGTTCGAGCTGTCCTTCCGTGAGGCCGCACCGGAGGATGGGGACCCGCGCGGCACCCTGCTGTGCCTGCACGGCTATCCCGAGTCGTCGCTCATGTGGCGCACGCTGCTGCGCCGGGCGGCGGACGCCGGCTGGCGGGCGCTGGCCCCGGACCTCCCGGGCTACGGCGACTCCGAGCCGCAGCCGCCGCACACGTGGGAGCGGATGGTCGACGCGGTGGACACGTTCCACGCCGACCGGGAGCTCGGGCCGGTCGCCCTGTGCGTCCACGACTGGGGCGGGCTCATCGGGCTGCGCTGGGCGTGCGATCACGGCGACCGCGTCAGCGCGCTCGTGATCTCCGGCACCGGCTTCTTCCCCGACGGCCGCTGGCACGACGTCGCGCGGACGATGCGCACCGAGGGCCAGGGCGAGGAGCTGCTGGCGCGGTTCACCCGCGACGGGTTCGGCGAGCTGCTCGCGCGCTTGGCGCCCGGCTCGGGCGCCGAGGAGGCCGACGAGTACTTCAAGGCCTTCGCCGACCCCGTGCGCCGCGCGGGTCAGCTCGAGCTCTACCGCTCGGGCGACTTCGAGAAGCTCGCGCCCTACGTCGGCCGGCTCGACGCCCTCGGCGTCCCGACGCTCGTGCTGTGGGGCGCCGACGACCCGTTCGCGCCGGTGGCCGCCGCGCACCGCTTCGCGCGCGAGATCCCGCACGCGCGCCTGGAGGTGCTCGACGGCGTCGGGCACTTCCTCTTCGACGAGCAGCCCGAGCGCGTGGCTGCCATCGTCGTGGGGTTCCTGGACGGGCTGGCCTTGGGCCAGCCGGGGTCCATCGTGAACTCCTCCATGCCGAGCGAGACGACGATCGGCTCGCTGCCGTCGGCGCGCGCGGTGATGGCCAGGGGCGCGTCGGCGTCGTTGGTGGCGAACTGGGCCATGGCCACGTTGCGCCCGCCGAGGACCCCGGCGAGGTCGCGCACGGCGGCGGCCAGGTACGCGACCGCGCCCATCGGCGCCGCCACCTCGCCGCGCTCGGCGTCGACCTCGAACGGCGGGAGCTGACGCACCTCGGGAAGCTCCGGCGCCTGCGCGTCGAGCTCGATCGCGTGGGGCAGATGGACGACGCGATCGCCGTAGTCGACCTCGATCGGGGTCAGGCGGCCGCAGTCGACGATCGCCGGACCCTCGCCGGGCTCGCGGTCGACCACCGCGACGGTGCGCACGGCGCCCGAGCGGTGCAGGAACTCGCGCAGCGCGACGACGACGACGTCGAGCGGGCCGACCGACACGACGAGCTCGATGCGCTCCTCGTCGGCCACTATCCGGTCAGCTCGGCCGGGGTCAGCGTGACGCCGCGCAGGTCGCCGTTGCGCACGACGGTGAGGCGCACGGGGACGCCGATGCGCTCGGCCGTCATCAGCCGCTGCAGGTCGTCGGCGCTGGTCAGCGCGATGCCGTCGAGCTCGATGAGGAGGTCCTCGGCGCGCAGCCCGGCGCGGGCGGCCGGCGAGCCCTCGACGACCTCGATGACCTCGACCGCGCGCTCGCGCCGGAGCCGGCCGGCGACCCGCGGCGGCAGCGGACGCGGCCCGACCGCGACGCCGACCCACGCGCGGCGCACGCGTCCGTCGACCATCAGCGTGGAGACGATCCCCCGCGTGGCGTCGTTGATCGGCACCGCGAGCCCGAGCCCGACGCCGGCCACGGCCGTGTTGATCCCGACCACCTGCCGGCGGCCGTCGACCAGCGCGCCGCCCGAGTTGCCCGGGTTCAGGGCGGCGTCGGTCTGCACGACGTTCTCGACCACGCGCTGCGGGCCGCCGCGGCGCCCGACGTGCATCGAGCGTCCGAGGGCGGAGACGACGCCGGCGGTGACCGAGCCGGCGTAGCCGTGCGGGTTGCCGATCGCCACGACGAGCTGGCCGACCTGCAGCGCGCCGGCGTCGCCGAGCGGCGCGGCGACGAGGTCGCCCTCGGTGACGCGCAGGACGGCGAGGTCGGAGAGCGGGTCGGCGCCGACCACCGAGAAGCGCATCTCGCGGCCGTCGACGAACGCGGCGCTGCCCCCGCGCGAGCCGTCGACGACGTGCGCCGAGGTCAGCAGGAAGCCGTCGGGGGCGATCACGACGGCGCTGCCGCCGCCGATGACCATCCGCCCGCCGCGCAGGTGCCGGGTGACCCGCAGGTTGGCGACGCTCGGGGCGAGCTCGCGTGCGACCGCCGTGACCACGCGCGAGTAGGCGTCCAGCGCCTCGGCGTCCGTCGGTGGCTCGTCGCGCTCGCCGGCCGGGACGGCCGGCTCGTCACCGGCGACGAAGAGGGGGGTGCTGCGCATGGATTGAAGCTAGCAACCGGCTCACGCCGGCCGGCCGCGCGTCAGTCCAGCGACGCGCGCTCGATCCGCGGCGCGATGAGCTCGCCCCACGGCGCGCCGGCGGCGACCTCGCGCACGCGCGCCGCGCTGGCGGCGTGGTCGTAGGCGACGCGCCGGCGCTCGATGCGCCCGTCGTCGTGCAGCAGCGCCCACGCGGCCCGGTGGTCGCCGTCGAGCGGCATGCCGACCGAGCCCGGGCCGACGAGCTCGACGCCGGACGCGCTCGTGCGCTCGAAGGCCACGTGGTAGTGGCCGAAGACCAGCCGGCGGTCGGTCACGCCCTCGAGCAGCTCGTCCTCGTCGTCGGCGGGCTCGGGCGCGAACGAGACGAGGTCGGTCTTCGGCGAGGCGTGCCAGGCGCGGGTGCCGCCGCCGAGGTCGGCGCTCGTCGGCAGCGCGCCCAGCCGCGCGACGACGTCGGCGTCGACGAGCTCGCGGCAGGCCTCGATCGCGCTGCGCGCCGGCTCGCCGTCGGGCGGGTCGTCGCCCGCCGCCCAGCGGTCGACGTTGCCGCGAATCCAGGTCGCGTCGGGCAGCTCGTCCAGGCGCGCGACCGTCGCGGCCGGCCAGCCGCCGAAGACGGCGTAGTCGCCGCCGAGCAGGTAGCGCTGCGCGCCGGCCGTCCGGGCGTCGTCGAGGACGGCCTCGAGCGCCGGTAGGTTGCCGTGGATGTCGAAGAGCAGCGCGAGGATCGCCGTGCATGGTCCCACGCTCACGCTGCGCCTGCCCGAGCCCGGCGACGCCCCGGCGCTGCTCGAGCTCGCGGGCGATCCCGAGGTCACGCGCTGGTTCTCGTGGGGGCCGTACGCGAGCCTCGACGAGCCGCTGGACTACATCGCCCATCTCGAGAGCCAGCGCGCGCGCGGCGAGCAGCTCGACCTGCTCGTCGTCCATCGCGAGCACGGCCCGGCGGGCATCACCGGCCTCAGCGAGTTCTCCGCGCGCGACCGGCGCTGCGTGGTCGGCACCTGGCTCGGCCGGCGCTTCTGGGGCACCGGCGTCAACCGCGAGTCCAAGGCGCTGGTCGCCCACCTCGCCTTCGCGGTGCTCGGGATGCACCGCCTGGGCTGCTACTCCAATCCCGACAACGAGCGCTCAGCGCGCGCCCTGCTGAGCATCGGCTTCCGCCGGGAGGGGCTGCTGCGCGACTGGCATCGCCACGGCGACGAGCACCTCGACGTCAACGTCTTCGCGATGCTCGCGGCCGAGTGGGCGGCCGGCCCGCTGGCGGCGGTGGCGGTCGAGGTGCAGGGCGCCCCGCCGCCGGCCTTCGTCAGTCGCGCGACGACTCCCAGGTGAACCCGCGCACGGCGAAGAAGGCGCCGACCAGGCCCCACACCGCCACGACCGCCAGGTCGCCGGCGTGGTGGCCGAGCGAGGCGCCGGTCACCAGCGCGCCCGACAGCCCGTCGATGACGTGGGTCAGCGGCAGCACCTGGGCGATGTCGCGCAGGAACTGCGGGGCGCGGTCGACGTCGTAGAAGACGCCGGAGATGAAGATCACCGGCAGGAAGACGATGTTCGTGTAGGCGGGTGCGGCGTCGAAGTTGGGGATCACGTGCGACCACGCCACGCCGAGCGCGGCGAGCGACGCCACGCCGACGGACGCGAAGACGAGCAGCTCGATCCAGTGCTGGGGCCAGCCGATGCCGAAGAACAGGCGCCCGGCGACCACGACGACCGCGAGCTGGATGAAGGCGTTGGTGACCGCGTTGGCGGCCACGCCGCCGAGGTAGACGCTGGGCGACAGC
>JAXDHQ010000199.1:0-7543 GCA_034664395.1 Solirubrobacteraceae bacterium
CGCTCCAGCGCTCGTCGGGCATGCCGATGACCGCCGCCTCGCGAACGTCGGGATGGCCCATGAGCAGCGTCTCGACCTCGACCGACGAGATCCACTCGCCGCCGGACTTGATGAGGTCCTTGGAGCGGTCGGTGATGCGCACGAAGCCCTTCTCGTCCATCTCGCCGATGTCCCCGGTGCGCAGCCAGCCGTCCTCGAACTTGTCGTCGCCCGAGGGGTCCTCGTAGTAGCGCGCCGCGATCCACGGCCCGCGAACCATGATCTCGCTGTTGTCGTCGGAGAGCTTGAGCTCGACCCACGGCACCGGCCGCCCCACCGTCGTGCGGTAGCCCCAGTGCTCCTCGCCCTCGTCGGCCCCGGCCGGCGGCCGGGCGACCGTGCACACCGGGCTCGTCTCGGTCATGCCCCACGCCTGCAGCACGCGCACGCCGTGGCGCTCGAAGCCCTCCATGAGCTTGCGCGGGACGGCGGCGCCACCACCGACCCCGCCGCGCAGCGACGAGAGGTCGCCGCCGTTCGCGTCGACGTGCTCGAGCAGCGCCGCGAGCACCGTCGGCACCCCGGCGATCAGCGTCGGGCGCTCCTGCGCGACGAAGCGCGCCAGCGGCTCGCCCTGCAGGTACGGGCCCGGCATGTGCAGCCCGGCGCCGGTCAGCGCCGCGCCGAACGGCAGGCCCCAGGCGTTGACGTGGAACATCGGCACGATCGCGAGCACGGTGTCGGCCGACGACAGCCCGACGCCGTCGGCCAGGCACTGCGCGGTCGAGTGCATCGACACCGAGCGATGCGAGTACAGGACGCCCTTGGGGCTGCCGGTGGTCCCGCTCGTGTAGCAGAGCGCGGCCGCGGCGCGCTCGGGCACGTCGGGCCAGTCGTACGCGCCGTCGCCGGCGTCCGCAAGCAGCTCCTCGTAGGAGACCGAGTTGGGCAGCGCGTCGAGGTCGCCGTCGCCCATGACGACGTAGTGGCGCACGCCCTCGAACTGCCCGGCGAGCTTGGCCAGCGGCTCGACGAGCGAGCCGTCGACGAACACGACCTCGTCGCGCGCGTGGCCGACGATGTAGGCGATCTGCTCGGGGAACAGGCGGATGTTCAGCGTGTGCAGGACGGCGCCGTAGGAGGGCACGGCCAGGTACAGCTCGAAGTGGCGCTGGGTGTTCCAGGCGAAGGTGGCGACGCGGTCGCCGGGCTGCACGTCGAGTCGCTCGAGCACGCGTCCGAGCCGGTCGACGCGGTCGGCCACCTCGCCGTAGGAGGCGCGGTCGTAGCCGTCGGCGGTCATCGTGACCACCTGCTGGTCGGCATAGCACGACCGCAGGCGCCGGCGGATCGCTCCCACGTTGAGCTGGAAGTCGTTCTGCATGAGGCCTTCGAGCATGCGCTCAGCGTAACGGGCGCGCGCGGGTCGCTCGCAACGTCGTGCCGCCGACTCGGCGCGGGCTACTGGCGCAGCTTGCGGTTGATCTGGTCGATCGTGGCGTTGATCTGCGAGCTGACGCGCGTGACCGCCGTGACCAGGCGCGTCTGGGCCTTGACGATCGCCTGCGGGTCGGACGAGTCGAAGGCGGTCTTGGCCCGGTCGATCTCGCGCCCGTAGGCGGAGATCTCGGTGACGAGGCGGCGGTGCAGCGGCTTGACCTTCTCGGGCACGTCGATCGCGCGCAGGTCGCCGACGGCCCTGTCCACGGCCTGCCTGAACCCCTCGAGGGTCTGCTGGTCCTGCGCGGGGGTGCTCGTCGCCGTGATCCGGCTGGAGAGCTTGTCGAAGCTCGTGGCGAAGGTGTTCTGCGCCTTGTTGACCGCGTCCACGTAGGCGTTGCTGGCCTTCGTGTCGCCACCGCAGCCGGCGGCGACGAGGGCAAGGGCGATGAGCAACAGGGCGACCGGGACGGGGCGTCGCATGCCCCGAGCGTACCTTCTCGCCGCGCGGATCCGCCGCCCCGTGTCGGCGGCGGCGGCGCGGCGGCTAGCCGAAGAACACCTCGGCGGTGTCGTAGAGGTCGTCGTCCAGGAGCTTGGGCTCGGCCACGGCCTCGGCCAGCGGCACCAGCACGATGTCGGTGCCGCGCAGGGAGACCATCGTCCCGAACTCGCCGCGATCGGCGGCCTCGATCGCCTTGACGCCGAAGCGCGTGGCGAGCACGCGGTCGTACGCGGTCGGCGTGCCGCCGCGCTGGACGTGGCCGAGGATCGTCATGCGCGTCTCGAAGCCGGTGCGCTCCTCGATCTCGCGCTCGAGCTCGACCGCGATGCCGCCCAGGCGGGCGTGGCCGAAGGCGTCGGTCTTCGTTCCCGCGGTCGTGATGCCGCTGCCGTCGCGCGGCATCGCGCCCTCGGACACGACGACGATCGAGAACGTCCGCCGGCCGGCGTGGCGGCGCTTGAGGCGCTCGCACACCTCGTCGATGTCGAACGGGCGCTCGGGGACGAGGATGACGTCGGCGCCGCCGGCGATGCCGCTGTAGGCGGCGATCCAGCCGGCGTGGCGGCCCATGACCTCGACGACGATCACGCGGTTGTGGGACTCGGCCGTCGTGTGCAGGCGGTCGATCGCGTCGGTGGCGATCTGCACCGCGGTGTGGAAGCCGAAGGTGACGTCGGTGCCGGCGAGGTCGTTGTCGATCGTCTTGGGGACGCCGACGACCGGCACGCCGTCGGCCGCCAGCCGCCCGGCGACGCCGAGCGTGTCCTCGCCGCCGATCGGGATCAGCGCGTCGATGCGCTCGCGCTCGAGCACCTCGCGGACGATCGCGGTGCCGTCCTGCCCGTCGCGGTAGGGGTTCGTGCGCGACGTGCCCAGGATCGTCCCGCCGCGGTGCAGGATGCCCGCGGTGCTCTGCGGCGTGAGCTCGACCGTGTTGCCCTGCACGACGCCGGCCCAGCCGTAGCGGAACCCGACGATCTCGTGGCCATGGCGGTTGACGCCCGCCCGGACGACACCGCGGATGACCGCGTTGAGGCCGGGGCAGTCGCCGCCTCCGGTGAGGATGCCGATGCGCGCCATGGGGCGGCATCCTGCCAAACGCCGCCGGCCCGGCGAACAGGTTCGACACTGAGGTACGCGGCGTCGGAATCTGTCCGCGCGCCGCTAGCGCACCCGCACGACCGCGCCCTCGCCCGGACCGAGCGTCAGCGCCCCCCCCACGCGCTCGCCGTCGCGGTCGCGGCGCGTCGCCACGGCGATCTCGCCCTCGGCGGGAAGCGACGCCTCGCGGTCGCCGAGGTTGAGCGCGACCAGGAAGCCGTCGCCCCGGCGATAGGCCCAGAGTCCGCCTTCGACGGCGACCTCGCGATAGGCGCCGGTGCGCAGGTCCTCCTCGTCGCGGCGCAGCGCGATGAGGTCGCGCGTGAGGTGCAGCGCGGAGTCCGGGTCCGAGCGCTCGGCGGCGACGTTGGCCGCCGACACGTCGCCGAAGGGCAGCCACGGCTCGACCCCGGGTCGCGTGAAGCCGGCGCCGGGCTCGTCGCTCCACGGCATGGGCGTGCGGGCGCCGTCGCGGCCGGGACGCTCGGGATCGCGCAGCAGGGCGACGGGGTCGAGGGCCCGGTCGTCGGGGATCTCGGCGTCGCGCATCGCGAGCTCGTCGCCGTAGTAGAGGACCGGCGTCCCGCGCAGCGTGAGGAGGAGCATGAGCGCGCAGCGGGCCAGGCCCTCGTCGTCGCCCGCCCAGCGCGTCGCGAAGCGGCTGATGTCGTGGTTGCCCAGCGTCCACACCGGCCAGGCGTGCTGGGGCAGCGCCTCCTCGGTGCGCGCGACGATCGGCGCCAGCGTCGGCGCCTCGAAGTCCGCCAGCAGGAAGACGAAGTTGAACGCCAGGTGCAGCTCGTCGATCCCGTCGCCGTAGAACTCCGCCAGGCGCTGGAGGTCGAGCACCCACGTCTCGCCCACCAGCACGCCGTCGTAGGGGTCGGTCACCGACCGCCAGCGGCGCAGGACGTCGTGGACCTCGGGCCGGTTCATCGAGAACTCGGGACGCTGGCCCATCGCCCGGTGGTGGGCGCTGTCCTCCGCGGTCGCCGGCGGGTTGTCGCGCAGCTCGCGGTCCTTGACGATGCCGTGGGCGACATCGATGCGGAACCCGGCGATGCCGCGGTCCATCCAGAAGCGCAGGATGTCGTCGAACTCGTCGCGGACCTCGTCGTTCCACCAGTCGAGGTCGGGCTGCCCGGGGTCGAAGTTGTGCAGGTACCACTCGCCCGTGGCGTCGTCGCGCGTCCACGCCGGGCCGCCGAAGACGCTGGCCCAGTTGTTGGGCGGCTGGCCGTCGGCGCGCCCCTCGCGCCAGACGTAGAAGTCGCGCCGCTCGCGGAACCACGGGTGCTGGTCGCTGGTGTGGTTGG
This sequence comes from Solirubrobacteraceae bacterium, assembly GCA_034664395.1. Taxonomy (GTDB): domain Bacteria; phylum Actinomycetota; class Thermoleophilia; order Solirubrobacterales; family Solirubrobacteraceae; genus JAOPZW01. The sequence goes on from JAXDHQ010000199.1 coordinate 4,342, forward strand.
GAACGAGGTCGAGCAGCACGCGGATGTTGCGCTCGCCCGCGCGCGCGACGAGCTCGTCGAGGTCCTCGAGCGTCCCCAGCTCGGGGTGGACGCCGCGGTAGTCGCTGACGTCGAAGCCCCAGTCGGCGTTGGGCGACGGGAACGTGGGGTTCAGCCACAGCACGTCGACGCCGAGCCACTCGAGGTGGTCGAGGTGGTCGATGACGCCGCGCAGGTCGCCGACCCCGTCGCCGTCGGAGTCCGCGAACGAGCGCGGGTAGACCTGGTACAGCACGCCGTCACGCCACCACATGTGCGCCTCCATCCCATTCGTGACGCAGCGCCCACACGGCGCCGACCGTCCATGCCTGCACGTGATTGGAGATCGTGACCGACTCGGGCCGGCCGTCCGTGACGGCGTAGAGCTCGGGGAAGCGCCCCAGGCGCGCCACCGCGTCGAGCACGCCGGCGCGCACGCGCTCGGCCTCCTCCAGGCGCCCGGCGGCGCGCAGCCCGCCCCACCCCAGCCACGAGTCGAACGGCCAGATCGACCCGCGATGGTAGGCGAACGGGTGAAACTGCGGGTGGCGCGCGCTGAGCGTGCGCAGACCGAAGTCGGTGAGGACGTCGTCGGCCGCCAGGCGATCCGCGGCGCCGGCCACCGGCGCGTCCGCCCACAGCAGCCAGCCGAGCTGCGAGCCCGCCCCGCGCACGCGGACGTCGTGGGCGTCGACCGCCATCGTCTCGGCGTCGAAGGCCTCGCCGATTCGCCGCGCGAGCGCCTCGGCGGCGGCCGCGTGCGCGTCCTCGCCCGACAGCCGCGCCAGCGCGCGCAGCCCCGCCAGCGCCGCGGCCTGGGAGTCCGCGTCGGCCACGGGCGGCGCGGGCACCGTGCCGTCCTCGTGCAGGATCCCGCCGCCGGAGGAGGTCGAGGCGACCGGGTCGGTCGTGTCGCGCCAGCCCTGCTGCACGAGGCCGCCGGGCGCGCGCCGGTGCCAGCGCACGAGGCCGCCGCCGTCGCGCAGCGCGCCCAGCAGCCAGTCGCCCGCCGCGCGCCACGCCCCCTCGAGCTCACCGGCCAGCGCGGCGTCGCCGGTCGTCGCCAGGACGTGCAGGAACCACGACGTCCCGTCGGCCGAGCCGTAGTAGCGCAGGTCGCCGTCGGGCACGCGCAGGCCGAGGTAGCCCTGGCGCTGCACCGAGATCGCGGGGCGCACCTCGTGGACGATCTTGCCCGGCTGCTCGTCCCACGCCGGGTCCTCGCGCGTGCCCTGAAGCGCGGCGAGCGCGCGCAGCGTGGCCCGCGCGACGTCCGGCCGCGCCGGCAGCACGGCGAGCGCCGTGATCAGCGAGTCGCGCCCGAACAGCGCGTGGAAGCGCCCGGGGTCACCGGGCGCCACCGACGTGGCCGACGCATGCGGCCAGCCCTCGGGCGCCAGGAGCGCCTCGAGGCCCTCGACCTCCCCTGCCCTCGCCATCTAGCCCTTGACGGCTCCCGCGGTCAGGCCGGCCACGATGCGCTTCTGGAAGAGGAGCACCATGATGATCAGCGGCACGGAGATGACCACGGACGCGGCCGAGATGCTGCCGAAGGGAACCTCGTGCTCGGTCGCGCCCGTGAAGAACGCGATCGCCGCCGGCACCGTGCGCGCCTTCGACGACGAGGTCAGCGTGACCGCCAGGAGGAACTCGTTCCAGGCCCCGATGAAGGTCAGGATCCCGGCGGTCGCCAGGCCCGGAGCCGCCAGCGGGACGACCACCTTGCGGAAGGCCTGGAAGTGGGTCGCGCCGTCGACCAGCGCCGCCTCCTCGAGGTCCTTGGGGATCTCCTTGAAGAACGACACGAGGATGTAGATGCTCAGCGGCAGGGCGAAGGTGAGGTACGGGATGATCAGCCCGATCCAGGTGTTGAAGATCCCGATGTCCGACCAGAGCTTGAACAGCGGCGCCGCGATCGCGATCTGCGGGAAGGTCGAGATCGTCAGCACGATCGCGAGGATCACGAACTTGCCGCGCAGGTGCAGGCGGGCGAGCGCGTAGGCGCAGAAGGACCCGACCATCAGCGCGAGCACCGTCGTCGACAGCGCCACGATCGCGCTGTTGCGCAGCGCGTTGGTGAAGTCGGGGTTCTGGAAGATCTGCTTGTAGTTGCTGAGCGTCGGGTTCGGCGGGATCAGGCTCGACGACTGCAGGTCGTTGCCCGTCTTCAGCGAGATGTTGATCAGCCAGTAGAAGGGGAAGAGGCAGAAGACGACGATCGCGGCGACCGTGACCCACATCCACCACGGCGTCTTGCCCTTGTCCGGCCTGATCGTCCTGGTCTTCGCCCGCCGGCGCGTGGTGGCCTGCGGTGCGGTGGCAGCTCCGGCTTCCATGGCCTACTCCTCCGCCAGTCCTCGAAGGTTGCCGCCCACGAAGCGGATGTACGAGAAGGAGACGAGCATCACGATGAGGAACGTCAGCACGGCCATCGCCGAGCCCAACCCGTAGATCCGGTTCGTCGCGAACGCCTCCTGGGCGATCGTCGACAGCGTGGACGTGCCGTTCTGCCCCCCGGTCAGGACGTATGGCAGGTCGAAGATCCGCAATGCGTCCAGCGTTCGGAAGATCAGCGCGACGAGGATCGCCGGCATCAGCAGCGGCAGCGTGATGCGGGTGAACCGCTGCCACGTCGACGCGCCGTCGACCTCGGCCGCCTCGTAGACCTCGCCGGGGATGACCTGCAGGCCCGCCAGGATCAGCAGCGCCATGAACGGCGCCGTCTTCCATACGTCGGCGATGATGATGACGATCAGCGCCTGCGGCTCGGAGCCGAGCCAGACCGTCGTGGTCCCCAGGATCGTGTTCACGAAGCCGTACGGCGACACGAACATCGTCCGCCACATGACCGCGGTGACGACCGTCAGCACGGCCCACGGGACGAGCACGACGGTCCGCAGCAGGCCCTGCCCGCGGAACGCCGCGTGCATCGCCAGCGCCATGCCGAGCCCGATCAGGAGCTCCAGCGCGACGGACGCCACGGTGAAGATGAGCGTGTGCTCGAGCGCCGCCCACCAGTCGGGATTGCTCAGCGCGCTGGAGTAGTTGCGCAGGCCGAGCGGTCCCGCCCAGCGGGAGAGCCCGGCCTGCCGCACGCTGTACTCGTGGAGCGACAGCCAGATCGCGTAGATGATCGGCCACGCCGCGACGATCGCGATGAGGACCATCGACGGCGCGACCATCA
>JAXDHQ010000200.1:0-11257 GCA_034664395.1 Solirubrobacteraceae bacterium
CCAGCCGCGCGTCGGGGATCCCTCGAAGGGCGCCGCCCGCGCCGCGCGCGCTAGCATCAGGCGCGTTAGCCGCACAACAGGGGGGCTGGCGGAGGCCGGCTGAGATAGCGCCCACGCACCCCGGCGCTGACCCTTCGAACCTGTGGGGTAATGCCCGCGGAGGGAGCGATGTCGACCAGGCTCGAGGCTCCCGTGCAGGAGCCTCGAAACGTCATGGGGCAGGGCCAGGTGGACCTGGTGGGCGTGTCGCGCACCTTCGCGCGTCGGCGCGGCGGACCCGTTCCCGCACTGCGTGACGTGACGCTCGGCGTCTCGTCCGGCGAGATCGTCGCCGTGGTCGGCCCCAGCGGCTGCGGCAAGACCACGCTGCTCGAGCTCGTCTGCGGCCTGCAGGCGCCCGACGCCGGAACGGTCCGCGCCGCGCCCGCCGTGCTCATGCCCCAGCGCGACCTGCTCCTCCCGTGGCTGAGCGCCATCGACAACGCCGCGCTGGCCGCGCGGCTGGCCGGCGCCTCCCGCGCGCAGGCGCGCGAGCGCGCGCACCCGCTGTTCGCCGCCTTCGGCCTGGAGGGCTTCGAGCGCGCGCGCCCGCACGAGCTGTCCGGCGGGATGCGCCAGCGCGTGGCCTTCCTGCGCACGCTGCTGTCGGGCAAGCCGGTGCTGTGCCTCGACGAGCCGTTCGGCGCGCTCGACGCGCTCACGCGCGGCGAGATGCAGGACTGGCTCGCCGGGGCGCTGGCGCGCGAGGCGCGCACGGTGCTGCTCGTCACCCACGACGTCGAGGAGGCGGTCGTGCTCGCCGACCGCGTGCTCGTCATGTCGCCGCGGCCCGGGCGGATCGTCGCCGAGCTCGCGGTCGCCCTCCCCCGCCCCCGCACCGCCACCGACCCCGCCGTCGTCGCGCTGCGCGAGCGCGCCCTGGAGGCGCTGCGGGCATGATGGCCGCGCTGATCGTCCTGACGTTCCTGGGCGGCTGGGAGCTGTACGCCGACCTCGGCGGGGTCGACGAGTTCATCCTGCCGGCGCCGAGCCAGATCGGCCAGGCGCTGTGGGACGACCGCTCGCTGCTGTGGTCGAACCTGACCGTGACCGCCCAGGAGGTCGGGCTCGGCGTGCTCGTCGCGCTCGTGCTCGGCTTCCTGCTCGCCGTCGCGCTGCACTTCTCGGGCGCCCTGCGCCGCGGCGCCTATCCGCTGCTCGTGGCCTCGCAGGCGGTGCCGATCGTGATCATCGCCCCGCTGCTGGTGGTCTGGTTCGGCTTCGGGATCCTCCCCAAGCTCGTGATCATCGCGCTGGTCTGCTTCTTCCCGGTCGTGGTGACGACGCTCGACGCGCTGAGGGCCGTCGACCCCGACCAGCTCAAGCTCATGCGGACGCTCGACGCCTCGCGCTGGCAGGCGTTCCGCTGGGCCGAGGCGCCCGCGGCGCTGCCCGCCGCGCTCAGCGGCGCGAGGATCGCCGTGGCCGTGGCGGTCATCGGCGCCGTGTTCGCCGAGTACGCCGGCTCGAGCGCGGGCCTCGGGCACCTCATGCTGCAGGCCATCCCCCAGCTCCAGACCGCGCGCGCCTACGCCGCGGTCGTGCTGCTCGCGGCGTTCGCCGTGCTCCTCTTCTCCGCCCTGGGCCTGGCCGAGCGCCGGCTCGTACCGTGGGCCCACCACCGACAGGAAGGACCGCTCCGTTGACCCGCCGCCTGACCGCCGCCCTGATCGTCGCCGTCGCCGCCATGGCGCTCGGCGCCTGCGGCGAGCGCACCGAGCCCACGGGCGCACCCGCGCCGCAGTCGCTGCGGCTGATGCTCGACTACTTCCCCAACGCCGACCACGCGGGGCTCTACGCGGCCCAGGCCCAGGGCGACTTCTCCCGCGCCGGGCTGAGCGTCGCGATCCAGACGCCGAGCGATCCGTCGGCGCCGCTGAAGCTGCTGGCGGCCGGGAAGGTCGACCTGGCGATCTCCTACGAGCCCGAGCTGCTGCTGGCGCGCGACCGCGGACTCGAGCTCGTCGCGGTCGGGGCCATCGTCCAGAAGCCGCTGACCGCGATCGTCTCGATCGGCAAGCGGGCGATCGGCGACCCGGCCCAGCTCGCGGGCAAGACCGTCGGGACCGCCGGCATCCCCTACCAGTCGGCCTACCTCAAGGAGATCCTCACCCACGCGGGCGTCGACCCGGCGTCGGTCAAGGAGGTCAACGTCGGCTTCAACCTGGTGCCGGCGATGAAGACCAAGAAGGTCGACGCCACCCTGGGCGCGTTCTGGAACTACGAGGCCATCCAGCTTGCTCTCGAGCACCAGCGCCCCAAGGTCATCCGCATGGGGCAGGCCGGCGTCCCGACCTACCAGGAGCTCGTGGTCGTCGCCCGAAAGCAGGACCTCGCCCATGGCGGCGAGAGGGTGCGCCGGTTCATGCGCGCGCTCGGTCAGGGCTACGAGGCGGTGCGCAGCGATCCGCAGGCCGGCGTCAAGCCGCTGCTGGCGGCGAACCCCGATCTCGATCCCGCGCTGCAGCTCGCCAGCGTCAAGGCGACGCTGCCCGTCTTCTTCCCCGCCGCCGACAAGCCGTTCGGATGGATGGAGCCGGCCGAGTGGCAGAGCTACGGCGACTGGATGTACGCCAACAAGCTGCTCACGAAGCCGCCGAACGCCACGCGCGCGCTGACCGACGAGTTCCTGCCCGGCGAGGGGCTGGCCGGCCAGGACGGGACCGGCTAGGCCTGCGTTGGGCTGCTGGTGGCCCCAGATCGCTCGCGGCGCCGCGCGGCCAGGGCACCGAGGGCCGCGAGTCTGCGCAGACTCGTGACGTTCGGGGTGTCCCCGTCGCAGGGGGCGCCCGATCGCGGGGGGTGGACAGCAAACGTCACGCTATGCGAGACAAACGCTGTCCACCCCTCAGCTGAGGACGACCGCGCGCGCCGCACAGCGCCGCCGACCTCGCTTCCCCTCGATGCCCTGGCCGCGCAGTGCCGCGAACCGAGCGCGGAGAACCGCGCCGGTGCCCGGCGCGCCGCTACGCGCCGCCCGGGTGCAGCAGGTGCACCCCCGCCAGCCCGGCCCAGCCGGCGTAGGGCGCGAAGAAGTCGCGTACCTGCTCCTCGCTGGCGCGGGCGCGCGGGTTGCCGGTCGTCAGCCGGCCGACGATCCGCAGGAAGCCCAGGTCGCCGGCGGGGAGCTGGTCGTAGCGGCCCTGGCCGTAGAGGGCGAGCATCTCCACGGTCCACGCGCCGATGCCGGGGATCGCGCGCAGCCGCCGCCACGACCGCTCGTGGTCGGGCGCCGACAGGTCCGCGCGCCCGGCGGCCACCTCGCGCGCCGCGCGGCGCAGGGCCACCGCGCGCCCGGCGCTGAGGTCGAAGGACTGAAGCAGCGCCGGCGCCGTCCCGGCCAGGGTCGTCGCGGCCGGCAGGTCGCGCAGGCCGGTGCGCGCGCAGCGGCGGCCGAGGCGGGCGACGATGCGCCGCTGGATCGCGGCGGCGCGGTCGAACTCGATGAGCTGCTCGCAGATCGCCCAGGCCAGCGCCTCGAACGGGTCCGGACGGCGGATGACGCGCAGGTGCGGCCGCGCGCGGACGGAGCGCCCGATGAGCGGGTCCGAGCGGAAGCGGTCGTAGAACGGGCGCAGGTCGTCGTCGACGCCCAGGGCGAAGCGCATCCGGGCGATCGCCTCCTCGGCGACGTCGGGGCTGTCGGCCCCGGCGACGAACACGACGCGATCGCGCGCGGGCTGCCCGACGCGCACGACGGCCGGCGCTCCGTCGACGTGCACGAGGCGCTCGAGGCCGCCCTCCCGCCGGCGGCGCAGCACGCCGTCGGGCCCGCCGCCGGGCAGGCGCAGCGGCCATCGGGGTCGTACCTCTCGCCGCACCGCCACCATCGCGAGCGGGCACTCTACGCCCCGCGCGCGACGGGCCGCCGGTCAGCGCCCGACGGCGCGCAGCGCGGCGGCGAGGTCGGCGGCGCGGAGCACCCGCGCTCTGGTGTCGCTCGCCGCGCGGATCGACCGCGGGCCGGCCACCACGACCACGGCGTCGCCCCCGGCGACCAGGTAGCGCACGTCGGTCCGGGCCTCGGCGACGGTGCGCGGCAGGCGCAGGTCGGCGCGCACCGAGCGCAGGCGCGGGTCGAGCAGGGCGCGCCCGTGGCGCGCCAGCCCCGCGTCGACGACGAGCGCGACGCGCGGCGACGCCGGGCGGTCGGGGCCCGCTCCCAGCAGGCCTGCGACCGCCAGGGCGCCGGCGGCGAGGAGGGCGCCGGTCGATGCGCTCAAGGACGTCATTCGTATGACGCATACTACGTATGACCCCCGATCCGCGCAAGCCTGCCGCAGCCCGAGCCGGCGGGCGTGGTTGCATGTCCCCCATCGCCCGCTCCGCCAGCACCAACGTCACGAGCCTCGACGTCGCCCGCCGGGCCGGCGTCTCGCAGTCGACCGTCTCGCTCGTGTTCTCGGGCAAGCACGGCGGCCGCGTCTCGGCCGCCACCGCCGACGAGGTGCGCCGCTGCGCGCGCGAGCTCGGCTACCGCCCGAACGTCGCCGCGCAGGCGCTGCGGCTCGGGGCCTCGCGGGCCGTCGGCCTCATCGTCCCCGACGTCACCAACCCGTTCTTCGGCCGCGTCCTGCGCGGCGCCCAGGGCGCCGCACGCGAGGCGGGCTACACGGTGGCGCTCGTCGACACGGCCAACGACCGCCGCTGGGAGCGGTCGTTCGAGGCGCTGCGCGCCGGGCCGGTCGACGGCTACCTGCTGTTCGAGGTCAGCCCGCCCGAGGGCCTCGGGCCCGACGCGAACGTCGTGCTCGTGGAGACCGAGGCGCCGGGGCGGCCGTCGGTGCGCTTCGACGCCGAGGGCGGCGCCACCGCCGCCTTCCGCCACCTCGTCGACCTCGGCCACCGCCGGATCGGCCACCTGGCCTCGGCGTTCGACGCGGCGACCTTCGTCCTGCGCGATCGCGCCCGCCGGCGCGTCCTGGCCGACGCGGGCATCGACCCGGCCGCCCAGCCGCGCGTGACCTCGGAGTTCACGATGCACGGCGCGTGCGTGGCGGCCGGCCCGCTGCTCGACGACCCCGACCGGCCCACGGCCGTGTTCTGCGACGACGACATCCTCGCCGCCGGGCTCTACCTGGCCGCACGCGAGCGCGGCCTGCGCATCCCGGACGACCTGTCGGTCGTCGGCTTCGACGACCTCGACGTGGCGCGCGTCCTCGATCCGCCGCTGACCACCGTCGCCCTGGACGCCGAGCGCCTGGGCGCGACCGCCTTCGAGGTGCTCCTGGCGCGGATGACCGGCGGCCGCGCGCGCCGGCGCACGGTGCTCGGAGCCGAGCTCGTCGTCCGCGGCTCGACCGGCCCGCCGCGGGGTTGATCAGTCGCGCGAGCCGAGCAGGTGGACGTCGACCAGGAACGAGCGCGTGGCCAGCACCGGCCCGAGCTGGCGGCGCGCCCGGCGCCGCGCCCGCACCGCGCGTCCCGCGCGCACCACGGCGACCGTGGCGACACCCGCTGCGAACGAGGTGGCGGCCACCGCAGCGGCCTGCTTGGCGACGACCACGCCCGCCGCGGGCCGAGGCTCGAGGGCGCGCGGCGCGTCAGCCGGCACCGGAATGGCGTCGACCTCCTCGATGACCTCAGGCTCCTGGTGGGCGTCCATGCGCCGCGATCATAGCCGTGCGACGCGACGGCGCCGCCCGGGCGCTCACGCCAGCGTGCGCTGGTAGACGCGGTAGGTCTTGACCTTGCGGCCGTTCATGGCGTCCATGCCGCGATTCATCGAGCGGTTGGTCTCCAGGATCCAGCCCATCTCGCCCCACTTGATCGGCGTGGCGGCGGCCATGTCGAAGTGCTCGACGTAGAGCGCGGCGGCCACGCCGGTGTGCTGGTACTCGGGCTTGACCCCGAGGAACCCGACGCGGCAGCGGTCGATGATCTTCTTGCGGCGCAGGAAGTGCCACCAGCCGAAGGGCAGGATCCGGCCGTTCATCCTGCGCAGGACCTGGTTGATGTCCGGCACGGTGATCGCCACCGCGACGGTCTCGTCGCCGCGCTCGGCGACCATGAACCACGGCCGGTCGAAGACGAGCTGCAGCTCGGAGGCGTACCAGTCCAGGTCCTCCTTGGAGTAGGGCGAGAACCCCCAGTTCTGCGACCAGGCCGAGTTGTAGACGTCGGCGAAGCGGTCCATGTCGCGGCGCAGGCCGCGCCGGGTCATCTTGCGGATGCGGACCCCGTGCTTGGGCTCGGTCTGCTCGGCGAGCTCGAAGAGGATCGGCAGCATCTTCGACCGGTCGGCGATCTGCAGCTCCCACATCCAGAGGTCCATCGCCTTGTCCAGGCCCGCCTCCTCGCAGCGCTGCGCGTAGTACGGCGGGTGCCAGGGCTGCTTGATCATCGGCTCGCGGTCGTAGCCCTCGACGAGCACGCCGCTCTCGTCGTTCATCGTGAAGTCGCCCGGGCCCATCATGAGCTCGCAGCCGCGCCCGCGCAGCCACTCCTCGGCGGCGGCCAGCATCGGGGGCAGGATCTCGGGGTCGTCCTCGAGCTCGAGGAACCCGAACATCCCCGTGCGGCTGTCGTGATGGGCGTTGTAGGCGTGGTCGACCTGCGCGCTGATGCGTCCGACCACCTGCCCGTCGCGCCACGCGCAGAAGAGCTGAGCGTCGCCGTGGCGGAAGAAGGCGTTCTGCCTGCGACTGAGGAACATGTGGCGCTCCAGCCGCAGCGGGGGGCACCAGTAGGGAGAGGTAGAGTGCAGCCGGAACGGGAGCTCGATGAACGCGCGCAGCTCCCTCCGGCCGGACACCGGCCTGACGTCCACGGACACGCTGGCGGACCCTACATGCCCGAGACCTCGATCGACGTCTTCACCAAGGCCCGCGAGAACGAGCGGATCGCTCTGCTGCGCGCCGCGCGCGAGGCGGACATCGTCCCCTACTTCCGCACGGTCGAGGGCCCGGCGCGGCCGGTGGTGGAGATGGAGGGCGCGCCGCGGATCATGCTCGGCTCCAACAACTACCTGGGGCTGACGGCCGACGAGCGCGTGATGCAGGCCGCCCGCGACGCCCTGGACCGCTACGGCACCGGCCTGACCGGCTCGCGCCTGCTCAACGGGACGCTGTCGCTGCACCTGGAGCTCGAGGAGGAGCTCGCCGACTTCATGGGCACCGAGGCGGCGCTCGTGTTCACCACCGGCCACCAGGCCAACGTCGGGACGCTCGGCACGATCCTCGGACCGACCGACACCGTGGTGGCCGACTCGGGCGACCACGCGTCGATCCTCGACGGCTGCCTGCTCAGCCGGGCCAAGCTGCGCCCGTTCCGCCACAACCGCCTCGACAAGCTCGAGCGGATGCTCGAGCGGGCCGTCAACGACGGCGGCGGCGTGCTCGTGGTCGTCGACGGGGTCTTCTCGATGGAGGGCGACGTCCCGCCGCTGCCCGAGATCTGCGACCTGTGCGCCCGCTTCGGCGCGCGGCTGATGGTCGACGAGGCGCATGGGACCGGGGTGCTCGGCGCCCGCGGCGCCGGCGCCAGCGAGCACTTCGGCGTCGAGGACCGCGTCGACCTGCGCATGGGGACCTTCTCCAAGTCGCTGGCGAGCTGCGGCGGCTTCCTCGCCGGCCCGGCCGACGTCATCGAGTTCCTGCGCATCCAGAGCCGCGCCTTCCTCTTCACCGCGTCGGCGGTCCCCGCCGCGGTCGGCGCCGCGCTCGCCGCGCTGCGCATCGTCCGCACCGAGGAGGGGCGCGTGCTCATGGCCGCCGTCCTCGACAACGCGCGCTACTGGAGCGACGGCCTCATCGAGCGCGGCTTCAAGGTCGTGCGCCACGGCGACCTGGTCACGCCGATCGTCCCCGTGCTGGTCGAGGACGACTGGAAGGCGGGGCTGCTGTGGAAGGCGCTCTACGACGCCGGCGTGTTCGTCAACACCGCGCTGCATCCGGCCGTCCCGCCCGGCGGAGCGCTGCTGCGCACGAGCGTGATGGCCACGCACGACCGCGCCACGCTCGACCGCGCGCTTGCCGCGTTCGGCTCGGTCAAGGCCTCCTTCGAGGCCGAGCACGGGCCGCTGCCGGGCCCGGACCTGCGTTAACCACGGGCCCCCGGGGGCCGCCGGGTTTTGTCCAGTTCGACACAAGCCCGATGGTCAAGAAAAACGATGCTCTTTGCGAACGTTGCACCGACCCCTGCGTTGACCTCATCGCAGGCGTTACATAGCTTGGCGCGGCGTCGCCGAGGACGCCCGGAGAGCGGTTCCAGATCAGGTCCGGCGGGGATCGGGATCAGACCGGATCGGTTATCTGGAGCCACACGAGGGCTCCGGGTTCGTCTCGGCGGACGACGCATGCACGCACGTACACACCGAGGAGCATTCCCCTAGAGGGAAGGGGAGCAGGGAGGACTCATGAACGCCGAAGCGACGATGTCCCCTGGGCCGCAGCACATGCAGGCCCTCCAGCGGGCGAACGCCGTCCGCCTGGCGCGCGCGGAGCTCAAGCGCCGCGTCGCGGTGGGGGAGATCACCGCCGGGGATGTGATCCTCAAAGCGCCCTGGGAAGCGGAGAGCATGTCGGTCTCCGACCTACTGACCAGCCAGCGTCGATGGGGACACACCCGGTGCCGGAAGTTCCTGCAGTGCGTCCCGATGTCGGAGAACAAGACGATCGGTTCGATGACCGATCGTCAGCGCCTCGCGCTCGCCGAGATGCTGAGCTCGTGCGGGGCCGCGCGTCCCGTGCACGAGCACGAGCACGAGCACGCCGAGCCGTTGACGCCGGTTTTCGTCGGGATCGCCTGAGGGGCCCTAGGCGCGGCGGCTGGCTGACCGGACCGGACCTCGGCCCGGTCAGCCCGCCGCCGTGGCGATCTCGACGATGTGGCCGTCGGGATCGCGCAGGTAGACCGAGCGCAGGCCGCCGCGGTCGAACACGTCGGTGCAGTCCACCTCGCGCGAGCGCAGGTAGTCGCGCCACCCCGCCAGCTCCTCGGCCGACGCCACCGCGAAGGCCATGTGGTGCACCGAGCCCTTGCCGACGCGGCCGTCCTCCATGGCGGGGTACTCCATGAAGGAGACGAGCGTCCCCGCGGTCCCGTGAGCGTCGCCGAACCAGAAGTGGCGCGCGTCGGGGTCGTCGTCGTTGACGCCCTCGCGCACGAGCGCCAGCCCGAGCACGTCGCGGTAGAACGTCGTCGTGCGCTCCAGGTCGGCGCAGATCGCGGTCACGTGGTGGATGCCGAGCAGGCGCAGGCGGCGTGGCGCGGCGGCCGGAGGGTCGCTCATGGTCCGACATTCAACGGGATCGGGCGGTCGGGTGCGCCTCCGACGACGCGCCGGATTGCGGGATCTACCCTTCTCGTCCTACTAGACGTAGGTATATCGTCCGCACGATGCGCAGATCGATCCTCGCGACGTCGCTCGTCGCCCTGTTCCTCGTCGTCGTCGAGCCCGCCGCCGCCGTCGATGCGTCCTGCAAGCGCGCCGACGCGCGCCAGGAGCACACCTTCAAGAGCTGGGTTCCGATCGAGAACGTGGGAACCGTCACGTGGCGTGCGTCGATGGACGTCCGCGCCCGCGATCGCTGCAATCACGGCGCCCTGACCGTGACGTATAGCTGGCAGAACGGCAGGATCGAGGACACCGGCGGGATGCTGAAGGTGACCTCGATCGCCTACAAGACCAGCGCGAGCCCCACGTGGCGCACGGACGGGCTCACCCAGGGCGGCTGCGCCGCCAGCGCACGCCGAGGCTGCATCCAGATCAAGGCCGGCAGCCACGTCGATCTCAGCCGGACCACGCGCATCACCCACGTGAAGCTCACGACGGCGCTGATCTACGAAAGCGGCGTCGACAGCACGTCCTACGCCCCCAGAAGCTGGACCTGCGACGTCCGCTACCCGACGTGCAAGAAGCCCGACAAGAAGAAGAAGAAGACCAAGACCACGAAACCGCCGGCCAACGGACAGCTGCTCCCGCCGGCCCCGGCCCCCCCGAGCGCGAACGGCGGAGGTGACTCCGAGCCGCCGCCGGCGACCCACGCGCCGCCGACCTTCGGCGAAGGAGGGTTCACCTAGGCCTCGACGAGGACACGGCGGGGTCGCCGCCGGCCTCGGCCGTCGTCCCCCCGGCTAGGCCCGGAAGCCCAGGCCACCCGAGCGCCGGCGGAAGGCCCGGCGCCACAGCCCGAACGCGGCGGCGAACACCGCCGCCGCGACGAGCACCAGGACGAGCTGGGGCAGGCCGGTGAGCAGGTACAGCGGCACGTCGACGAGGATCGCGGTCGCGCCGGCGAGCAGCGACGAGTGCGAGCGGAAGCCGTGGAGGTGCTCGCGCAGGGCGAGCTCCAGGCCGGCGAGCGTCACCAGCGCCAGGCCGGCGCCGACGAGGATGCCGCGGCGCGGCGGCGCGGACAGCGCGCCGGCCACGAGCAGGACGAGCGCGAGCAGGATCGCGAGCTCCACGAGCGGGAAGGGCGACCACGGCGCCCTGGGCGCCTCCCCCATCCGCGCGCGCGTCGAGCGGCCCCGGGCGTGGCGGCGCTGCGCCGGCGGCGCGGGCGGCGGCGGCGCGGGGGTGGTCAGCCCGCGCTTGCGCGAGCGGCGTCCCATCACGGCCTCCAGCCGCGGGCGCGCGCGGCGCGCGCGAGCGCGCCCAGGCGCCGGTCGAGCTCGCCCTCGCGCAGCTCGCCGACGGTCGTCGCCTGGACGGCGCCGCCGGGCAGGGCGTAAGTGAGCTGGGGGCAGACCGCGACCCCGAAGAGGTTGGCGAGGATGCCGTCGTGGTCCCAGGCCACCGGGAAGCGCCACCCGTGGCTGCGCACGAGCGTGCGCAGCTCGCCGCGATCCCCGCGGATCGCGACCGCCGCGACCTGCACGTCGGGGTGGCGCCTGCGGGCCTGCTCGAGGCGGTCGAGCTCGCGGGTGCAGCGCGCGCCCCGCGTGGCCAGGAAGGCGAGCACGAACGGGCCGCCCTCGGCGAGCTGGCAGGAGTTGAGGATGCCGGGGCCGCGGACCTGGCAGGCGGGCCGCTCGCCGGCGGCGCCCTGGCCCGGGCGCCGCGCGACGTTGACGTCGCCCTGCAGGCGGCCGAGCGCCAGCGGCGCCGCGAACGGCGGCACCCGCTGGTCGACGGCGAGCCCGCGCGAGCCGACGGGGGCGCTGCGCAGCGTGTTCAGCGAGACGTAGGCGAGCAGCAGCAGGGCCACCGCCCCCACGAACCAGCCGTAGCGGCTGGCGCGGGCCGGCGGCCGCGGCGCCGGGCCCCCGGGGC